>NZ_JAWORT010000010.1:0-182536 GCF_033337975.1 Vibrio sp. Vb2880 | reverse complement strand
GTTCTTTTAGTTGTTGATTTCATAACACTCTCCAATTTTGGGGGTGGAAAGTGTCAACCTTATTTAGGACGGCACAGTGTTTACCATAAAAGCTGCGCTTTGAGCGCAGCTTTTTTGTATAGAACTAGTCACTGATATCTGGCAGTTGTTTGGCCATTACCACGCCAGCAAAAGTAATAAAAGAGAACACTAACACCACAGCTGAAAGGCTCAAGAAGTTCGACATAACACCAAGAGAGCTCATTAGAAGCAGCATTATCCCAACCACTGTGTTACTCACGGCTACATAGCTCGTCCGTTTGTCACCTTCTGCGATATCAACTAAATAGGTTTTTCGTCCGACTCGTATTCCGTCGTGGGCAATACAAACACAAAAGTAAAGCAGAGGAATCACGAATAGGAAGCTTTGGCTAGCGGTGACCCATGTATCGTAAACAAATAACACAACACCAAGTAGCGCGCTCATCATTGCGCCTATGACCATCACACTGCGGCTAGAGCGATCTGACATTCTTCCCCAGAAAGGACCTGACACAAAGGAGGCTAAGCCACTCGCAAACATAAAGAGAGCTAGCACCCAGAGCTGTCCACCCAGAGATTGCTGTGCCAGCACAACGTAGTACGGTGCACTCAGCGCAGAACATAAAAATAGTGTCCGCGTGATAACGAATCGACGAAAGGTCACGTCTGTCTTAAGTAACGCGAGTTGTTTAAATGCTTCGAGGACGCCATTTCGACCACCGTCTACCTCACCGGCATACTCATTAATTCGCGCATAGACGAATGCCGCGATGAGCCATATGACGCCCGCTAAGCCTAAACTCAGACCGTAAAAGCGCTCTGTCGGCTCTACGTCCCATAACCAGGCTAGTGCCAGAAGGCTAGCGAAAAGCAGCGTAACTAGGCCAGCAGCGCTTGAAGACCAGCCGTTGACTTGACCTCGTTGGTTTTTAGGGATGGTTTTGCCCAATACATCTTTTGATGCGACGGAATTTAAACCGCGTGAGAGGCTGAAGATCACAAGACATGCAATCACACCATAACCCGCAGCTGCTCCTGTTAGAGTTAATGCGACCAATCCGATTGCAAATATGGAAAGAGCCTGCAAGATGCTGCCAATTACCCAGACCCATTTTCTTACTGGAATGCGTCGGATGTAGTGCGCGATGCTAAGTTGTGGGATAAGGGAGCCTGACTCACGAATAGGAACCAGCCAACCAATTAAGTAAACCGGAGCCCCGAGACTTTGTAGTATCCACGGCAACGTGACTTTAGGGTTGATTAACGCATCGCCGACCTTCGTTAAAAACTGAGCGAGAATGATTTTAAGAAAGTTGCCGGGAACTTGATGACAAGCTGATTCAGGAATCGCCTTACAGGCACGGGCATCTTCGTCATTAACGATCTTTTCGTAAATGCTGTTTTGTTTGTCCTTGTTCATCAACCTGCCTATGTTCAACTTATTCATTTCGCGAATAAATTAACATTAAACCCAGATTGATGTTAAGTGAAGCACGTTATCAAGCCCACAGAAAACCGGTTGTTATTCGCAGGAGCAGATTGTGCTAAAGTGGCGTAAACAAAATAACAACGATATTCAATAAGGATTCTTTCATGGACGCTCTCGATCTTTTGCTCAATCGCCGATCTATCGCGAAGTTATCCGCGCCTGCTCCAGAAGGTAAAGCACTTGAGAACATCATTCGTGCTGGCCTTCGTGCGCCTGACCATGCGGGATTAACCCCTTGGCGTTTCGTTATCGCACAGGGCGATGGTTTGAAAAAACTGTCAGATATATTGGTAAAAGCGGCAGAAGCTGAAAATAGTGATGAAGCGGTGGTCGAAAAGGTAAAGAATGCCCCATTTCGCGCACCAATGGTGATCACGGTGATTGCTAAAGTAACAGAACATGAGAAAGTACCAGCACTAGAGCAACACTTATCTGCGGGATGCGCTGTACAAGCGATGCAAATGGCAGCCGTAGCGCAAGGCTTTCAAGGGTTTTGGCGCTCAGGTAAGTGGATGTTCCATCCAGAAGTTCATCAAGCATTTGGTTTAGAGGGTGACGATGAGATTGTTGGTTTCTTGTACTTAGGCACGCCTGGTTGTACACCGATGAAAGTTCCTGAGCGTGACCTTTCTCAGTTTGTTGAATTCCTATAACTGAAAACTTAAATAAATTGACTGTTTATTTATACAGTTTTTCTTGATTTATTAGGGCTACATTCGATAATGTGGCCCTAATTATATTTATTTCCAAAACGTTATGTCTCGTCTGTTTATTGCTGAAAAACCAAGTTTAGGCCGTGCGATTGCCGCTGCACTGCCAAACCCTCAAAAGAAAGATCAAGGATTCATCCGCTGTGGGAACGGTGATATCGTTACTTGGTGTATCGGCCACTTACTCGAACAAGTCGAACCCGACGCTTACGATGAGCGTTATAAAAAGTGGAATATGGCAGATTTACCAATTGTTCCGCAGCAATGGCAGCTCAGACCGAGGAAAAGTGCAAGTAAGCAATTAACCGTGATTCGTAAATTGCTCAAAGAAGCTAATGAAGTCATTCATGCAGGAGACCCAGATCGAGAGGGTCAGCTGTTAGTTGATGAAGTTCTCGACTATTGCAAGTTATCTAAAACCAAGAAGGAATCCACACAGCGTTTGCTGATTTCCGACTTGAACTTACCTGCGGTTAAACGTGCTCTCAGTTCTATGCGCAGTAATCGCGAGTTTATCCCACTTTCAGTTTCAGCATTGGCCCGCTCTCGGGCTGATTGGCTGTATGGTATGAACATGTCTCGTGCTTATACCTTGCTTGGTCAAAAAGCAGGGTATCAAGGTGTTCTCTCGGTAGGGCGAGTGCAAACGCCAGTTCTTGGCTTAGTGGTGCGTCGTGATGAAGAAATCGAAAACTTTGTCCCGAAGGACTATTTTACCCTACATGCTCTGATCCCATATCAAGATGCCAATGGTACTTTTGATATTCGTGCTCGTTGGAAGCCAAGTGAGGCATGCAAGCCTTGGCAGGACGAAGAAGGTCGAGTATTAAACCGTAAGTTGGTGGAAAATGTTGCAAACCGTATTGCAAATCAACCCGCAAAAGTGACAGAGTCGGAACAAAAGCAAACCAAGCAATCAGCACCATTACCCTATTCGTTATCTGCTTTACAGATCGATGCCGCGAAGCGCTATGGTATGAGTGCGCAACAAGTACTAGATACTTGTCAGGCATTGTATGAAAAGCACAAGCTGATCACTTACCCGCGTTCAGATTGTCGCTATTTACCAATGGAACACTACTCACAAGCAGGGACGGTGACAACTGCTATTGCGAATAACGCAAAAGAGTTGCAAGTTGCCGTTCAGGGAGCAGACTTAACATTAAAGTCCAAAGCCTGGAACGATAAAAAAGTGGATGCGCACCATGCGATTATCCCTACACCGAAGCAAGCTAATGTGAATGCGCTTTCCGGCAATGAGATGAAAGTGTATCAATTGATTGCGCGCCAGTACCTCATGCAGTTCTATCCGGCGGCGGTTTACGCAGAAGCGAAATTGGTTTTCGATATCGCTGGTGGTACGTTTGTCGCGAAAGGTCGTCAGTTAGTTTCGCCGGGTTGGAAAGCGCTAATGGGCAAAACTGACAAGGAAGATGAAGGTATTGATGCCGTGCCACCGCTACCCGAAGGCACCGTGTTAACTTGTCGTGAAGGGGAAATAAAAGACCGAAAAACCGAGCCACCAAAGCATTTTACCGAGGCATCGCTGTTGCAAGCGATGACCGGGATCGCCCGTTATGTTGCGGATAAAGAACTGAAAAAAATCCTTCGTGACACTGATGGGCTAGGCACGGAAGCGACTCGCGCTGGTATTTTGGATACGCTGTTCAAACGCCAACTGCTTACGCGTCAAGGTAAGTCAATTCTCAGTTCTCCTGCGGGAAGAGGTCTCATTCATGCCTTGCCAGAAGATTCAACATACCCTGATATGACGGCTCATTGGGAGCACCAGTTACAAGGTATGGCAGAGAGAAATCAAGCATATCAGCCGTTCATGCAAGCACTGGAACAACGCATTGATAGCTTGATGGCACAAGTAAAAGCAGGCCCTATCCCTGATTCATTACGTCATCTACCCAAGGTGGAACGTCCTGCGTTTAAACGTAAAAAGCGCAGTTATTCAAAGAATGGTGGCGCGACTAAATCTCGTGCAACCAAAGGTAAGCAGGCATAGGACAAGCGCGGTGTAATTAAACACCGCGCATGCTTGAAAATAGATTACTCGAACAGGTCACCGTGGTTTTGGATCGCGCCTCTTACTTCACCTTGAGTTAACACGCGTTTGTCCAGTACCTCTTTCACCTGGTTGCCCAAGTCAACTAATGTATCTCGATTCGCTTGAGTTTGGCGTTTACCAGCACTTCTCAAGCAGTAATTTAGTTCGTGCTCTTCGCTAAAATTAACCAAATCCCTATCTGCTGCCATCGTGCTTTCTCCTTATTTGTTCTACTTTTTCCTAAGTCTGGATTGGATGTAGATAAATTCAAGTTAGATTGCGTGAATTATGCTGGTGGATCACTGATGAACATTATGTTTGCCAACCAAGTCACGATTATGAAGCCTGGCTTTGATGGTATTTGGTTTAGTGATGGTTGTGTCTTAATGCTGCTACCAAGGTAACTCAGTACCATCGTAGTTAATAAATCGACCTGAAAGCTGCGGTGTGCTCAGCTCTATCACGTTCGCTAGGCCTTGCGCGGAGGTTTGCGTATCTATCAAAGCATTTGGCCCACCCATCGCCGTTTTTACCCAACCAGGGTGAAGCGCTAAAACGGTAAATCCTTCAGGTGTTAAATCATTACTTAAGCTTTTCACAACCGAGTTAAGCGCCGCTTTCGATGAGCGATAAATATAGCCGCCGCCGGACGTATTTTCGGTCATACTGCCGACTTTTGATGAGATACAAGCAATCTTTTTCATCTTGCCTTGTTGTAAGCGAGGGTAACAGTACTCAACCAGTTTTAACGGAGCAATGGTGTTTACTTCGAAGACTTTACGCCATGCTTCTACGTCAGTATTTCCAAAGCCATATCCCTTGGGGCCGTAATATCCTGCATTATTGATGAGTAAGTCGATGGCAGGGAGTTTATCGGCAAGCGTAGCGACTTGTTCGTAGTGCGTGACATCCAGTTCGTGCAAAACTAGATTGCTGAATTGTGAGGCTAGAGTTTGTAGTTCTGAACTGTTCTCTAAGGAACGGCTAGTAGCATGTACTTGGTGGCCTTGCTTCAGGTACAGCTCAGTTAAGCTAAGGCCAATGCCGCGATTTGCTCCGGTAATAAAGACGGTTTGACTCATACAAACACCTATGTTTTTTTGATTTCAGTTGAAAGTCATTGTGTTAGCTAAGCACCATAAAATCAACCAACCACCACGCACCAACAACAAGAGATGAAAATAGGGACAGAGCACAAAGAGAGCCAAACAGTGCGCCGAGAATAGCAAAGAAAGTAGAATTCATATGTATATTAAATTTAATTGATATTGAAAATCATTATCAATTAAATTGCGTTTTATTCAACCCTTGAAGTTGATACTATTTCGTTACCATTGTTATTAAGAATTTCTCATGCTGCCATTTATCTACCACCCGATTTATTCTCAACTTGAGTTGCCAGAGGGGCATCGTTACCCAATTATGAAATACCAGTACCTCTATGAATCGGTATTGGTGCATATAGAGAAAGATAACTGGAAAGAGTACGCGCAGTTTTTCCAGCCCGAAGCATTAACTGTTGGGGAAGTAAAACGTGTTCATGACGAGGAATACGTCGAGTTACTTGTTAGTGGAAACATGCCAGCTGCGAAGATGCGCCGAATAGGTTTTCCTTGGAGTGAGTCTCTCATTACCAGAACGCTAACTTCAGCAGCGGGCACGGCTCTGACCGCAAAAAAGGCACTTGAGTACGGTGTGGCCATTCATTTGAGTGGTGGGTATCACCACGCACACAAAGAGTTTGGCAGTGGTTTTTGTTTATTTAATGACTTAGTGATCGCGGCCAGGCAAGCGCTCGAAGTCGAGCATGTCGATAAAGTATTGATCATTGATAGTGATGTTCACCATGGGGATGGAACAGCAACTTTATGTGACGATGAGCCAGATATCATCACGCTTTCTTTCCACTGTGATAAAAACTTCCCAGCGAGGAAGCCTCAGTCTGACCTCGATGTGCCTTTGGTGCGAGGGACAGGTGATGAGGATTTTTTAATGGCGTTTAAAGAAGTGGTCGATATGGCACTTAATCTTCATCGCCCTGATTTAGTTATCTACGATGCTGGTGTCGATATACATCAAGACGATGAGCTTGGATATTTTGATGTGTCGACTCAAGGGATTTTAGAACGTGATAGATTTTTAATGCAAACAGTGAAATCTCGAGGTATCCCTGTCGCAGCTGTCGTTGGAGGTGGATATCGAACGAATCATGCTGACCTCGTCCCAATCCATTTGCAGCTTATCAATGCCGCTAAAGAAGTCTTTATTGATGAGTAGATACAACTAGATGTAAATATCAAATTGATTCAACACTGGAACGAACGAAAAGGGCATTAATTTTTTGTGGGTTCTTTCGGAGTGTGGCGGAGTGCTTAGTTGCGTTCAAGAAGTGGTAAGTGATTTGTACAAATCTTTTTAAGTCTGGAGATGCGAAAAAGCCCGCTAATTTCTTAGCGGGCTTTTTCTAAAAGTGGCGGAGAGATAGGGATTTGAACCCTAGATACGCTATTAACGTATGCCGGTTTTCAAGACCGGTGCTTTCAACCACTCAGCCATCTCTCCGTTGTTGAGGCGCATAATATAAGGCTTTGAAAATGTTGTAAACCCCTAGTTGAACTGATTGGATGTTTACTGCGCAAATTTGTGGTTTGTGTTGTTTAAATAAACAAAAACTCCCCAAAAAGGGGAGTTTGAATAGTATATGGATTGCTAGGTATTAATCGTTTTTAGAATAAAAACGCTGTAACTCAGTTAAACCTTGCATCAAAACTGGCAACTTAGGTGCATCATCTCGAAGTCGTTTGTAGTTTTTGTCATACAGCTTGTAGTTGCCAAACTTATCGATCACTGTGGTTTGCGAGCTAGTAATTAAGGCAAGCTCGCGAGTATCGCCCGCCAAGATCCAGCGACGACGACTTTCATCGAATAGGTTGCGACCACTACTGTAATCATATGGGTTGGAAGATACGCCGAGCATATCTTGCAACAGTGTAACCGAGAGGTCCAAGTGACTTGTGCTGTGATTAAATTCGCCAGCCAGCATTCCAGGCCAATGGATCACCATCGGAACTTGTAATTGATAACGGCTGTAGTTGCTGTTTGCTCCCCAGCTGTTCGTATTGGTTTCGTTAAATTCACTACCGTGATTAGAAGTGATGATTACGATGGTGTTTGTCAGTTGTCCCGTCGTTTCTAGTTCATCAATAATACCGGCGATAGTTCTATCCGCCGACTTCACTGCATATTCATAAGCTTTTTTGAATCGCTCACTTGCGGGCATTTCTTCATCATTATTTGAAGGAATCGATTCAAAATTATCAACGGTGGTGACTTCGATGTAACTAAACCATGGCTGACTTGCTTTCTCTGCTAACCATGTATTCCAGTTTGCGATAGATTGTTTATCGGTATGAGCTTGCGTGCCATCTAGGTCTTCCGCTAAGTTCAAGTCGCGGAAAATAATTTCTGAGTAGAGATCATCTTCAAACCCACTGCCACTGAATAAACCAAAGTTGTAGCCCTGCTCTTTCAGTACATCGAGCAATACTGGGGACGCACCTTGCGCCTTGATGCTTGATGCATAACTGGTCGGTAAGCCATAGAACAAACCAAAGGCCCCGTATGTATCATTACTTGAGCTGTAATGATTACGGAAGTTCTGATTGTTTTCAGCAAACTCATAGAGGTTAGGCATCTCTTCTTGGTTAAGCGCATCCGCTCGTAAATTGTTTATGCTGATCATCAACACATTGAGCTTATTAACTCGGCGGTTAAACTCAAGCTTTTCAAGAGGATAGTTGACTAACTCTACGTTGCCTTCGTTTTCTGCTAAACGTTTTAGGTATTCCTCACGGTCAAGTAGACCATGTTTTTCCATAAAACTCTTCGCCGTCATCGGGTAAGACAACGGGAAGTTTGAACGCTGGCTAGTAATTGGGTTATAAAAATACGCATCTGCCCAAATGTAAACCAAATGGCTGGTCATAAAGCTGAGGAAAAAGACGGCCGCGAGAGGGCGTCCTACGTGCTTATGAGATAGTTTGCGCTGTTTTCGCCATACCCATTCGGATAGTGCGAGTTGAATAAGGAAGATCAGCGGCATCACAACAAATAAATGTTGTAGGTCAGTGCTGAGTGCACTTTTGTCTTCGCTGAATAGTAACTCCCAGACAACGGGAGTTAAGTGCAAATTGATCGACTGATACGCTTGGGTATCAATTAATAATATGGTTTGCCCAACGGTTGCGAAAATCACTGCCACCAAACGGAACAATTTCCGCGATGGCAGGATAAACGTCAACGGGAATAGAACAAGCAAGTAAAGTGCGAAAACTAGAAAGCCAAAGTGACCAACCCAAGAAACCGCCAGATAAAACTGACCAAGTAACGTCTCGGGCCAAGGAGACTGAACAATGTAGCGTGTGCCTATCAACATCGATGCAACGATATTGAAGAATGCAAACCAGTGACCCCAACCAACTAGTCGAGATACACGTTCGCCGTATGAGTTTCCGCTGTCTACCATGTATGTGTTCTATTGTCCGTGATTAGTGTGTTTTTGGTGTTTCTAAAGAAGACATCAGCGCCTGAGCAAATTTTTCAGCAATCGCTTTGCGTTGTGAAGCAGCAACACGTTGATTTAAGACATTGGTTGCGATATTTCCGGCAATCATTAGCGTCAACTCAGGAGAAGCAGCGTGTTTTTCAAGAACTGTTGCTACTTCAGCAAGAATTTTTTCTACTTGCTCGTCAGTATATTTAGATGTAATCGGCATAAAGACTCTAATAATGATAGTAAAAGCGGCTTATGATAACCTACAATGCCCATCAACTAAAACCTTGTAGCAAGATAAAATCACTATGAGTCTTCATCTTTCAAACGTTATTCTGCATCAACTGTGCAAAAACGATCAGGACGAGCTGGTTGTAAACTTTCGTCCAGCATCATTAGAGAACGATGCATCTACAGAAAACTTAGTCGCTGAGCTTCACCGAGTATTCCATTCTAAAGCTGGTAAAGGTTTTGGCGCTTTCCAGTCAGACAGCGAATTTCAATTTTGGCTTCAAGAAATGCGCAAAGGAGAGCGAGATTTTTACGACTTCTCACAAATTAGTGCAAATCGCTTGAAAGAAGAGTTGATTAAGTACCCATTTGCGGATGAAGGTATCTTGGTTTTCGCTGAGTATCAGAGTTTAGCAACGGACTACTTGTTCATCGGTATCTTACCAATGAATCAGAGTTTAAAAGTGACCGAAGGTTTGGACATCAGTGCGACAGATTACCTTGATATCACCAAAATGGATATTGCCGCACGCATCGACCTGTCGAGCTACGAGACCGACAAGGAATCCAATCGTTATCTGCAATACATTAAAGGACGCGTTGGCCGTAAAGTGGCGGACTTCTTCCTAGATTTTCTGCAAGCGGATATTGGCTTAGATACTAAACAACAAAACTTAGTGTTGATGCAGGCGGTGGATGATTTTTGTGCTGACTCGAAGCTAGAAAAGCAAGAAGTGAACGAGTACAAGAAACAAGTTTACGACTACTGCAATGAGCAAATTAAATCCGGTGATGAGGTTCAAATCTCAGAGCTTTCCGGAGAGCTTCCTCAAAGCCAAGATGGCACGAGCTTTATGGATTTCACCAAAGAGCAAGGGTACGAGATTGAAGAGTCTTTCCCAGGTGATCGTGCGACGGTTCGCAAACTGACTAAATTTGTTGGAGCTGGTGGTGGTTTGAATATTAGCTTCGATAGTCTCTTACTTGGCGAGCGTATTTTTTATGATCCAGAGACGGATATCTTAACGATTAAAGGGACGCCTCCAAATCTAAAAGATCAGTTAAGTCGCAATTAAAATCATATCGTTAAATAAAGAGAGCAAACGGCTCTCTTTTTTTATGTGAATAAGAAACATCCATAGTATATGCTTGTAATTAATGGAGATATGCGAGGGGCAAGTGTTGCTGAAGCTAAAAGAAGGAATACGGCGGTTTGTTTGGTTCTGGTTCGTTTTGTGGTGTGTTTTAGCACTTGGCATTTGGCTGCAAGCCAAACAAACGATTCAAACGATTTCGACTGTAAATGAGTTAGGAAGTAAAGTTGAAGAAGTCAGGCACTTTTTTAACTTCGATCTGCCTTACCGTGTTAAACACGTCGACCAAATTTCACTGAAACTTCAGTTGGCTTATGCAGTTCGCTTACAGCTTGAAAGTGAGTTTTCTGAAGGGAAAATCACACCAGACATCACTCAATTGCTTTATACGACCGACCGATTTTTAGAAAGTGCTCGAGCTTTTGTAAGAAGTGACAGTGAATTGGTTTCGTTAGCAGAACAGTTACGAAGCAGCCGTGCTCGAACAGAAAACTCTGATCAAATTCAGGCAATGTACTATCGCTTAGGTGCGCTTGTTTTTGAGTCTGTCTTTAGTGACTCTGCAACGAATAGCGATACTTACCGTGACTTAGACCGACTTTTTATTGAATCAGAGACGCTCTCTCCCGAAGAGCGAAGCGCTCTTCAGCGCCAGCTTGCTCAAACCTCAAGCGCACTATCTGCTCAGGCACAGGGCAGTTATTTATCCAATCAACTGCTTAATCCAGATTTCCCGAACCAGTTAACTTCGATAAATGATCAGTTGGAACAGAAGCTAATGACTTTTATTGTTTGGTTGTCTGTAATCAGTGGTTTGCTCCTTTTCCTCATTTCATGGGGAGCCTTCTCCCCAAAAACGATTCAACCGATACCACTACCCAGAACCGATGATAAAAAGTCAGAGCAAGTTGGCGATGATGAAAATGGAGCTAACGCTGTTCCCTCAGCTCAGTCAGAAAATTTTCAAAACGTCCAAATGAACGAAGAAAGTTGTAATGAGGTGAATTCATCACAAGTGGAAGTAGTGGAACGTGAGCCGTACATAGATATCAATAAAATGTTAGATTCTCTGTCTGGTGACGAGGGCGCTGTGCGGATGTTACTGGAGGTCTTTATTCAGGATCACTCTGGCGATGGCACTAAAATGTATCAGCTGTTAGAAGAGGATAAAGAGCAAGCGCAAAGAGCCGCACACAGTCTTAAAGGGGTCTCAGGGAGTTTAGGTGCAATGCCATTGCACTGTATTTCGGGTGATATTGAACTGTTGATTAAACAAGGGCAAAAAGTGCCGGAAGAGAAGTTGGCATGTTTAGATGATGTCCTAAAACAAACCATACTTTTTGCTAATAATGTTCTCAATAGTGAAAAGATAACAGAAGCGCTAACAGATTGATATTGCTCTGACTTAATGTCATAAGAGTTGAGGTAATAAAGGCTCGAACTATATGACTTAGTTCGCTTTATTCCTGTTCTATACAATTTGTTAAAGGTGTTTTCATGTCCGTTCGCCGAATGTCTTCAATGATGTTGATAGGGCTGGTTATGATGCTTTCAGGGTGCTCCCTGCTCGAAGTCAAGATCGAGAGTCAAACCGTCCCTCTTACCAAACAAGAGCTCAATATGCGTCTTTTGACTCGTGAGTATGCGCAGCAGTTTTTTGCTCAGGTTGAGCAAGCAGCAGATGCACTACACGAACAATATGATCCTCATGATAAAGTTCATCAATCTTATATTTTACTTTGGAAGATAAATGCTGAAGAGGGCATCCAAGCTTCTGCGTATCAAGTGTCCCCAATGGCTGCACTGATTGATACATGGACTTTCACGCTACAAATGGAACAGTTCTTTACTACCGCTTCTGGTAATGAGCTCTTTGCGTCTGATGAGGCCAAGTTAGTTTCCGTTTATTTAGCGAAAGAGGTAGATAAACTGGCTCAATCTTTATTGAAGAAAGAAGCATACATCAAGACACAAACGTTTGTTGCAGAGTTCGCCAAGCAGCATCCATTCGCTGATTTAAGCATGATTAGGACTCCGGCTTACCGTGGGTGGTTAGATGCAAACCAAATTAGCGAAGAGGAAGCCGTTACAACGCTAGGCACGATGCCAGAAGCACTTGGGGATGTCTCTGATCGTCTAAGTCTGGTATCAGAACAGACACCAAAAATTATGACGTGGAAAGCGCAGTTGTTGGCCTTGAATAGCTCTGCCAGTATCGAAAAAGTCAATGCGGCGCTCAATAGTTTGCAAGTTACCGCTGATTCGATGAGGGATTTTATCGATAACAACCCAGAGTACATGCGTTATTTGGCAGAACAAATGGCGCTGGAGTTACAACCTTTGGTTGACGATATCGATCAAAGGACGGAGGCGCGTTTATCTCAGTTGGGTGAAGAACGCCAAGCTATAGAGCTGATGGTTGCCAGAGAACGTCAAGAAATCGCACAGATCATTACCCATGAGCGCGAGAAGTTTGCTCAAGATATGGATCGAGTGTCGCAAGAGGTTGTGAATCTCGCCATGACTAAGCTGATTGAACTTGTCAAAAGTACCATCATCTACTTTATTCTGTTCATTGCCGTTATATTCTTTGCACCGCTTGGCTTGGGCTATTGGTTTGGGAAGCGTGCAGCCGTAAAAACGCCAGTAAAACAAAGCTAACGATTTGTTTTGGAAATAAAAAAAGAGCGCTTTAAAGCGCTCTTTTTTAGTATTGAATTCGGAAGGGAGGTTCTTCCTATCTCTACGAAGTTAAGCGGTTTGCTGCTTCAATTCGCCTTCAGCTTCTTCAACTGCTTCTGCTGTTGGTTCGCACTTATCAACAAACCAACCCATGTAAGAAGTGAAGATCGTTACGATGATACATACAAAACTCAGCCACATGAACGGGGCATAAGACAGTGTAGCAACACCCAAAATACTGGCCATGTAGATACCGTTGTCACTCCAAGGGACCATACCTGAGGTTAGCGTGCCGCCAAATTCTGCGTTACGAGACAAATTCTTACGTTTGTAGCCTAGACGGTCATAGTTCTTCGCACAGATTTTTGGGGTCAGAATAAGTGAAACGTACATCGCTGAACCAAATACGTTGCCCATAAAGGCCGTACCAATTGTGCTTGTTGCCAATGAACCTGCACTTTGAACGCGTTTTTCAAACAGCTTCGCGATAGTCTCTAGCACGCCTACTTTATCTAGTAGACCGCCAAAACCAAGGCCGAATACGATAACCGCTACCGACCCAAGCATTGAAGACATGCCGCCACGGTTAAGGATTGAGTCAATGAAATCTACGCCAGATGAGATTGCAAACGGAGCCCAAGCCGTGTTGAACGCGGTTAGGAAATCGACATCTTGGATCATCACTGCCCAAATAATACCTAGCAGAGAACCAAAACTGATCACTGGGAATGAAGGCATACGCATCGCTAGAAGTGACAATACGATGATCACAGGAACAAATGAGTAAGGGGTGATGTAGAACTGCTGTTCCATCGCTTTAATGACAGAGTCTACCTGGCTCATGTCAACTTGACCTGCGTAGTGGAAGCCAAATGCAGTAAACATAATGCCTGTAATAATGTAGCTAATGAGTGCTATCGGCAACATGCCTTTAATATGTTCCATCACTTCAACGTTAGACATAGATGAAGCAAGGATTACTGAATCCGATAGAGGCGACATTTTGTCACCAAAGTAACAGCCTGAAAGTACGGCACCTGCAGTGATTGGCGCAGGAACACCAAGACCTTGACCGATACCCATCATTGCAATACCTGCCGTGCCAGCCGCACCCCAAGACGTGCCAGTCGCTAGCGCAGTCAATGAACAGATGATCATGGTCGCGAGCAAAAAGATGGAAGGGTGGATTGCTTTAAGGCCGTAGTAAATAATGGTTGGAACAATACCACCAGAGATCCAAGTACCTACAAGCGCGCCAACGGCCAAAAGGATTAAAACGGCTCCAAGTCCATTGGAAATGCCATTTAGTGCTGCTTTTTCCAGATCTTTATACTGATGGCCAAGCTTTATGCCTAATATCATGACAATGAACCAACCGATGTATAGCGCTAGCTGAATCGGTAGGTCTAGCTTGGCTGTGAACGAAAATGCCAGCAGGAGAAATAAACCGAGCGAGATAAATACCTGTATCAAGCTTGGTAGGCGTGGTGTAACTTGCTTCATATGTGCCTCTGTCAATCTTGGAGCAATAGAGGAAGGCGCTCCTTGTTGTAATCGCGCATAACATACATTAACAAAAATTATATTTCGAACATTTGGTGTTTTATCTTGATGTTCGTTGGTAAAAACGTTTGCTTGTGAAATTAAATGTTAGTTTGTTTTAACTTTTTTGGTTTTAAATGTTGTGTAATGTGAAATTATTGTGCTTCATGTGTTATTTTCTCATTGAGTGGTAAGACCAATTAGGGGGCTAAAGTGCTTTCCCTACTTGAAAAATGGTTAAAACCGCAAACCAAACACTAAAAAATCTCGTGTAACCCGGTTTTTCAGAGGAAAAGGTTAAAAAACGCGCTTATTTACAAAATAGGGGTTGAGATTTTGCTGTGAAAAATTAACTATGGGGTAGGTTTTTTAATACATGGAGAGTTAATACGATGAGAGTTGGTTTAGTTGGTTGGCGCGGTATGGTTGGTTCAGTCCTTATGCAGCGTATGGTTGAAGAGAAAGACTTCGACCTAATCGAACCAGTATTCTACAGTACTTCTCAAGTTGGTATTCCTGCTCCTAACTTAGGAAAAGACGCAGGCTTACTGCAAGACGCGTATGATATTGAAAGCTTAAAACAGCTTGATGCGGTAATCACCTGTCAAGGTGGTAGCTACACAGAAAAAGTTTTCCCTGCACTTCGTCAGGCTGGTTGGAAAGGCTACTGGATTGATGCGGCCTCTACGCTACGTATGGCTGAAGATTCGATCATCACACTTGATCCAGTGAACTTAAAGCAAATCCAACAAGGCATCCACGGTGGCACGAACACATTTGTCGGTGGTAACTGTACGGTTAGTTTAATGCTAATGGGGCTAGGTGGTCTATTTGAGAAAGGCCTTGTTGAGTGGACAAGCGCAATGACTTACCAAGCCGCATCTGGTGCTGGTGCGCAAAATATGCGTGAATTGATCTCGCAAATGGGCGTTATCAATGACTCTGTGAGCTCTGAACTTGCAAACCCATCAAGCTCTATCCTAGATATTGATAAGAAAGTTGCGGATACAATGCGCAGCGGCTCTTTCCCTACCGATAAATTCGGTGTGCCACTAGCTGGTTCGTTGATCCCATGGATCGATGTGAAGCGCGATAATGGTCAGAGTAAAGAAGAGTGGAAAGCGGGCGCTGAGGCGAATAAAATTTTGGGTTCTCAAAGTTCACCTGTTCCAATTGACGGTACTTGTGTGCGTATTGGCGCGATGCGTTGTCACTCTCAAGCACTTACTATCAAGCTTAAACAAAATGTACCAATGGACGAAATCGAAGAAATCATCGCCACTCATAACGATTGGGTGAAAGTGATTCCTAACGACCGTGACATCACTGCTCAAGAGCTAACACCGGCAAAAGTTACGGGCACAATGTCTGTACCAGTGGGTCGTTTACGTAAGATGGCAATGGGTGATGATTTCCTAAATGCTTTCACTGTTGGTGACCAACTGCTTTGGGGTGCTGCGGAGCCATTGCGTCGTACTCTGCGAATTATTCTGTCTGAGAAAGCATAATCACATCAATCCTTTATTTGATGACAAAATAAAAGAGCTCCTTAGGGAGCTCTTTTTTCATGCGTCGTCTTCCGTTCGAACGACTCTTTTGTCTGGATCGGCTAGTTCACTACCACAATGTTTACAGTAAATTGCGTCAGAGTCGTGCCCTGCGTGGGAGCAGTTTGGGCATTTCACCAATACTTTGTGCGATTGCATCTCTTGGTGCAGTTCGGCAGTGAAAATACCTGTAGGTACCGCCAAAATGGAATAACCCAGTAACATGGTGAGTGATGCAAGCCCTTTACCTAGGTCTGTTTGAGGGACCAAGTCACCATACCCAACCGTTGTGATGGTCACGATCGCCCAATAAATACTTTTAGGAATGCTAGTAAATCCGTTTTCAGGTCCTTCAATGATAAAAATCAATGAGCCGAAAATCGTTACCATAATGGCGACGGAGCTAAAGAAGATAAAAATCTTTCTGCGCGCCATAAGCAGTGAACGTAAGAGGATATTGGACTCTTGGAGGTATCGGACTAACTTGAGTATGCGGAATATTCGCATCACTCGCAGCGCCCTGATCACACCCATAAACGAAGCCGATGGGAAGAAGAGTGCTAAATAAGTGGGCAAAATCGCAAGTAAATCGACGACACCATAAAAACCCTTTGCGTAGGCGGCAGGTTTGGGGGAGCAATAAAGCCTTAGAAGGTATTCAATCGTGAATAGGCCAGTAAATGTGTATTCAATAAACTTCAGCTCTTTTTCCCACTCGGCCCGAACGGAGGGTATCGAATCTAACACCAGTACGATTAACGAACTGATGATCGCGATAATGAGAGCAATATCGAACGTTTTACCAGCTTTGGTATGAGTACCAAAAATGGTGACATATAGAGTATGTTTAAGAGAGTCAGTCGTCATGACAAAGCGATCCATTGTTGAATCGCTCTATCATACAATTTTATAGAAACTCAGGCTAATCCTGGAAATAAGTTGCGTAAGCCATTCGCAATGAACTCTATGCCAAGCGCGCCCAATATCAAACCCATGATACGAGTAATGACGTTGATTCCAGTTTGACCTAAAAATCGTACGATCAATGGGGCAGAGCGGAACAATAGCCATGAACAAAGGCAGAACAAAACAATCGTAATACTAATGCCCACGGTATCGAACATGCTTGGGTAGCGTGCACCATAAACAATAGTCGAACTGATTGCACCAGGACCTGCCATTAAAGGCATTGCAAGAGGGACCACACCAATCTGTTCACGACTGACGTATTCCGTTTTCTCTTGTTTGTTCTGCTTATCTTCCCCCAGTTTACCGCTCATCATCGAGAATGCGATGCTAAGTAATAGCAACCCGCCAGCGACACGAAACGAATCCAGAGAAATACTGAACATGTCTAACAGTAACTGACCAGCAAAAAGCGAAATGATCAGGATGATCGCAACAGCCACATTTGCTGTTGTTGCCGTATTGCGCTTTTCGTCTGGAGTCATATGTCCGGTTAGTGACACAAACACAGGCATGATACCAACAGGGTTTACTGCGGCGACCAAACCGAGAAAAAACTGCAAGAAGATAGCAAGTTCAAAAGTTTGCATGTTGCGTACTCATCAAAGTTCACATTAGTGAAAAGGAGAAGGGGTAATTTGGGCGTAATGTAAGGCAAAAGTTAGGTTGTAAGAAATGAAAAAAACTAACGCATTCCCTGCCATTTAAGTGAGAAAAACTAATTCTTTAATAAACTGTATCTAATCTGGAAAGGAAATGTTACGTATAAAGTTGCTGATAAATTGCGCTGTTTTACATAAACGTTAACATTCGCACATTTTTGATAAAAACCAAGGTGGTTTGTAGAGAGATGTATTCGGTTCGATATACTCTCAGTAGCACAAAGAATTGGGCCTACATGTAATTTTGTTGGTCAAAAATGAAACTTTTTTACAGGTTGTTGTAGTTTCTTTTATTTATTTGTCCATTTGCTTCTTTTTTACTCAATAAAAAATGAAAGTTAATTTATTTGTTTATCAGTGATTTATGTCATTTTGGTGTGATGAGGCACCACTTTGGTAGTATTTAGGTGGTGAGAACTGATCCAAGTCAATTTTTTTCACACTATGAAATATTATACTCAGTCCTGAAAGCAATTTACTAAGACGTTTGTTTTCTAAGTGACTGATAAACAGTAAAAACGATAAGTAATAGCCTTAGTAAAAAGTTTTTAATATTTGTTAATTTTAGGAGATTCCCTATGCCTGTAACTAATATGGCTGAACTAGATGCAATGGTTGCTCGCGTTAAGAAAGCGCAAGAAGAGTTCGCTACTTACTCTCAAGAGCAAGTAGATAAAATCTTTCGTGCAGCATCGCTTGCAGCTAACCAGGCCCGTATCCCGCTAGCTCAACAAGCGGTAGAAGAATCTGGTATGGGTATTGTTGAAGATAAAGTAATCAAGAACCACTTCGCTTCTGAGTTTATCTACAACAAATACAAAGACGAACAAACGTGTGGCATCTTAGAAGAGGATGACAACCTAGGTACTATGACTATCGCTGAGCCTGTAGGCATCATCTGCGGTATCGTACCAACGACTAACCCAACTTCTACAGCGATCTTCAAATCTCTAATCTCTTTGAAGACTCGTAACGGTATCATCTTCTCACCACACCCACGTGCAAAAAACTCAACTAACGATGCAGCTAAACTCGTTCTAGATGCAGCAGTAGCAGCAGGTGCACCAAAAGACATCATCGGTTGGATCGACCAGCCTTCTGTTGAGCTTTCAAACGCTCTAATGAAACACGATGACATCGCGCTTATCCTTGCAACTGGTGGTCCAGGCATGGTTAAAGCAGCATACTCTTCTGGTAAGCCAGCAATCGGTGTAGGTGCAGGTAACGTTCCTGTTGTTATCGATGAAACAGCAGACATCAAACGTGCTGTTGCTTCTATCCTTATGTCTAAGACTTTCGACAACGGTGTAGTATGTGCTTCTGAGCAAGCTGCAATCGTAGTAGACGAAGTATACGACGAAGTGAAAGAGCGCTTTGCTTCTCACAAAGCTTATGTCCTAAGCAAAGCAGAAGCTGATAAAGTTCGTAAAGTGCTTCTTATCGATGGTGCGCTAAACGCGAAAATCGTAGGTCAGCCAGCAGCAGCAATCGCTGAAATGGCAGGCGTTAAAGTTCCAGCAGACACTAAAGTTCTTGTTGGTGAGGGTCTGGGTAAAGTATCTCACGATGACGCATTCGCTCACGAGAAACTATCTCCAACTCTAGGTCTATTCCGTGCTGACAACTTCGAAGACGCGGTTGCTCAAGCGGTAACTATGGTTGAGATTGGTGGTATCGGCCACACATCTGGTCTTTACACTAACCAAGATACTAACGCTGATCGTATCCGTTACTTCGGTGACAAGATGAAGACAGCTCGTATCCTAATCAACATCCCGACTACTCACGGCGGTATCGGTGACTTGTACAACTTCAACGTTGCGCCATCTCTAACGCTAGGTTGTGGTTCTTGGGGTGGTAACTCTATCTCTGAGAACGTAGGTCCTAAACACCTAATCAACAAGAAAACTGTAGCGAAGCGAGCTGAAAACATGTTGTGGCATAAACTACCTAAGTCAATCTACTTCCGTCGTGGTAGCCTTCCAATCGCACTGGGCGACCTAGAAGGTAAGAAACGTGCATTCCTAGTAACTGACCGTTTCCTATTCAACAACGGTTACGCAGATGACGTAGTAAGCCTACTAAAAGCTCAAGGCATGGAAGTTCAAACATTCTTCGATGTTGAAGCTGACCCAACACTGTCTGTAGTAGAAAAAGGTGCGGCTCAAATGGCTAGCTACCAACCTGACGTTATCCTAGCGCTAGGCGGTGGTTCACCAATGGATGCAGCGAAAATCATGTGGGTAATGTACGAGCACCCAGAAACTCACTTTGAAGAACTAGCAATGCGCTTTATGGACATCCGTAAACGTATCTACAAGTTCCCTAAAATGGGTAAAAAAGCTGAGCTTGTATGTATCACTACAACTTCAGGTACTGGTTCAGAAGTTACTCCATTCGCGGTTGTTACTGACGACAAGACTGGTGCGAAATACCCACTAGCTGACTACGAAATCACGCCAAACATGGCAATCGTTGATGCGAACCTAGTAATGAACATGCCTAAGTCTCTAACAGCATTTGGTGGTTACGATGCAGTAACTCACGCTCTAGAAGCTTACGTTTCTGTTCTTGCTAACGAATACTCAGATGGCCAAGCTCTTCAAGCACTTAAGATGCTAAAAGAGTACCTACCATCAAGCTATGCGAACGGTGCAAATGACCCAATCGCTCGTGAGAAAGTACACAACGCAGCTACTATCGCTGGTGTTGCATTTGCGAACGCATTCCTAGGTGTTTGTCACTCAATGGCTCACAAACTGGGTGCTGAGTTCCACTTGCCACACGGCCTAGCTAACGCACTACTTATCTCTAACGTGGTACGTTACAACGCGAACGACAATCCAACTAAACAAACTGCGTTCTCTCAATACGACCGTCCACAAGCACGTCGTCGTTACGCTGAAGTTGCTGACCACCTAGGCCTAAGCCAAGAAGGTGACCGTACTGCTCAGAAGATTGAACGTCTACTAGCATGGCTGGATGAACTAAAAGTTAACCTAGACATCCCAATGTCTATCCAAGCGGCAGGTGTTGCTGAATCAGATTTCGTAGCGAAACTGGATGAGCTAGCGGTAGAAGCGTTCGATGACCAATGTACTGGTGCGAACCCACGTTACCCTCTAATCAGCGAACTTAAAGATGTGTTGATGGCTTCTTACTACGGTAAAGCATTTGTTGAAGGCGAAACTTTCGAAGGTACAACTGTTATCAAGAAGAAAGCAGACCAAGAAGCAGCAAAAGCAGCACCTAAAGCAAAGAAAGAAAAAGCTGACGCGTAATTAAAAAATCGAGTGAGCAAGGTTTTCGCTAGCACGAAACCTTAATCGGGAAAAGGTTAAAGCCCCAGTCAAATGACTGGGGCTTTTTTTATTTTGGTGCAGGAGTTACATCTGGCTTGGGAAAACAGAGTTGCTGTGTATGCTTACACTTCGGTCGCAACTACTCGGCCACTGAAGTATTCATTCGCGACGATGTATGCTGTGTTGCGGACTAGTTCGTCTTGGATCTCAGCCCAGTGCCTCTCGTTGAGCTCTTCTTTTGTATGATTTACCGAGGGAATAACGCCGCCCACTCGAATGTTGAATGGTGTGAGTTCTTTTGCCCAGCTGTGAGTAAAACCTGACACCAACGCCGCCATGCTTTCAACTCCCGTAAAGTCTTCATGGTTATCATGAGAAATGACGTTAACAATGACGCCTTTCTTGTTTCTGGCTCGAAAGCGCTCTGCTCCTACTTGGCCGTAGGTATAAAGGAAGCGTGCCGCAGACGACAAGTGATCAATGTAAGTACTCATTGGTTCTGGCGCCATTAAGCCAGGCATAGGGGAGCTGGTCCAGCAATTAACAATCACATCTGGTGTCGCACGTAGCTGTGATTCTATCTGGTCAAACAATAAGTTAATGGACGTTGTGTTATCACTACACACATTCATAGCATACACTTTGTCAGTGAAAGCGCTGATTTGCTCATAGCTCGCTCTCAAAGCGCTAGAATTTTGGTCACAAAGAATCAACGTTGCTCCAAGGTGAGCAAAGTGATTTGCACAGGTTCTTCCTATAACCGAACCTGCAGACGTGACGAGAATAATTGATTCTTTGATATCCATAGCACCTTCACTGTATCCATATGTGAAAAACAATACACCAGTGGTTTGTGCTAATAGCATGGTTGAAATTCGTTGGGTTCAGTGTGAAAGGCTTCAAACTAACGCTTTCGAGTGAGGACTATTGTGCGGTAATTTGTAAGATGTCACATTTCTGACGTGTAGGTATTGCAAGCTATTGGATAAAAAGCGGATCTCTATGCTTTAGCTTGAATTTGATGCTGACGTTGAGCCGTCACTAGCTGATTATATAGCCCAGCATCTGGGATCAGTTGTTTGTTGCGTTCGCCCAATCTGCGTCGCTCATGACCAGATAGGTTGTGATAAACCTCCTCTGGTAGGTTGAATGTGTCTTCAGGCAGGTAAGTCAGCGCATCTGGTTTTAGGTAATGGCTCAGCTTTGCGGAAGGCAATCCTGCATCGTGAAACTGTTTCGCTTGTTCAGCTGCGAGTTCATAGCTGCTGCTATCAGAACGAAGAGCTTGAGGTTGCGATAAACCCAATTGTTGGCGAAGAATACTGTCACTGGTGATGACTTCCTGGACCTCTTCAACTGGGACCACATCGCGAACATCATTAGAGAACATAGACAGAATCAGCGAGAAATCCGCACGACGACCTTCGTGTACGGCATGGTTAATACCATTACCGAACTGAAGTTCGTTGATAATTGCAGCTTTGTCTAACGTATGAATTTGCATGATGTTCCTCGCTCGATGCTCTTTTAACGGCGTGGATAAGAAGAACTTTAGTAAAAGAGGGAATTATTTAAAGGTGCTAGGGAAGGCGAAACAAAAAAGCCCGCTAAATAGCGAGCTTTTGAATAAGACTAAATTGAACTTAGGGGGAAGTATATTACTTCGCTAGGTTCTCAGCTACGAAGTCCCAGTTTACTAGAGCCCAGAAGCCGTTCATGTAATCAGGACGTACGTTGCGGTAATCGATGTAGTACGCGTGTTCCCATAGGTCAACAGTTAGAAGTGGTGTTGTACCTTCTTCTGTTAGAGGAGTTGCAGCGTTAGAAGTGTTAACGATCTCTAGAGAGCCGTCAGCTTTCTTAACAAGCCAAGTCCATGAAGAACCGAAGTTGTTGATTGCTGAATCAGTAAACTTCGCTTTGAATTCTTCAAAAGAACCGAATGCTGCGTTGATAGCGTCTGCAACTGCGCCAGTTGGCTCGCCGCCCGCATTTGGAGCAAGACAGTGCCAGTAGAACGTGTGGTTCCAGATTTGCGCTGCGTTGTTGAATACGCCACCAGTAGAAGTCTTGATGATCTCTTCTAGAGTTTTGCCTTCGAACTCAGTACCAGGGATAAGACCGTTAAGCTTAACAACGTAAGTGTTGTGGTGCTTACCGTGGTGGTAGTCTAGAGTCTCTGCTGAGATGTGTGGTTCTAGTGCGTCTTTCGCGTAAGGAAGAGCTGGTAGTTCAAATGCCATTACTCGATTCTCCATTGATTTGAAAGGATGACCTTTCGATTGCTTCCAGTGTTTTTTTATAGCTATGTCGCCTTTAAGGCTGACTTGCTAAGTATTTTAGCAAGTTTTTACTTTATTAAAACCCCGATATGAAAATATTTTAAGAGGTTAGCAGTGGTGAAGTGCTGCATTGCTCGCCAATGAGCAATCTAAAATTAAGCCTTATTAATTATGTGGTTTTTATTCTGTCGTTATTGAGTAGAATGTGGCAAATAAATAAAGTTCAAACCCATGAATGAGGAAGCGATGGAAACTATCGACAAAATCAAACAGCAGATCTCTGAAAACTCAATCCTGCTGTACATGAAAGGATCACCGAAACTACCTAGCTGTGGTTTCTCTTCTCAAGCGTCACAGGCACTAATGGCATGTGGTGAGAAGTTCGCTTACGTAGACATTCTGCAAAACCCAGATATCCGTGCTGAGTTACCAAAGTACGCGCAATGGCCAACTTTCCCTCAACTATGGGTTGAAGGCGAGCTTATCGGCGGTTGTGACATTATTCTAGAAATGTTCCAAAAAGGTGAACTGCAGCCTCTAATCAAAGAAGCAGCAGCGCGCGCTGAAGATCAAGCTGAGTAATTCGTAAATACTCACATTTAGCGATAGAATACGAAGGAGCCGTACTGGCTCCTTTTTCTTTTTAGGTTAGTGGAATGAACATAAAGCTTTACTACGTGCATGACCCAATGTGCAGTTGGTGTTGGGGTTACAAACCAACGCTGGATAAACTAAAACAGCAACTGCCAGGTGTGATTCAGTTTGAGTATGTGGTTGGTGGTCTTGCGCCAGATACTAATTTACCGATGCCGCCCGAGATGCAACAAAAACTCGAAGGTATTTGGAAGCAGATTGAGCGCCAGTTAGGCACTAAGTTTAACTACGATTTCTGGAAGCTTTGTACGCCAGTTAGAAGCACTTACCAATCTTGTCGTGCGGTTATTGCAGCGGGCTTTCAAGATTCTTATGAGCAGATGCTAGAAGCGGTTCAGCATGCGTATTACTTACGTGCGATGCCTCCTCATGAAGAAGCCACTCACTTGCAATTAGCGAGAGAAATTGGCTTGAATGTTCAGCAATTCAAGAATGACATGGATGGCTCTTTCTTAGAAGGTGTGTTCGAAGATCAATTGAGCCTTGCAAAGAGCCTAGGTGTGAGCTCTTACCCTAGCTTGGTTCTTAAAATTAACGACGCTTATTTTCCGATTGCCATCGATTACCTGTCGACAGAACCAACCTTGAAGCTGATTCGTGAGCGTATTATTGACAATATGCCAGCGCAATAACCACAGTTATGAATAACAAAAAGCCGCTCATTGAGCGGCTTTTTCGTAACTAATGTATATCCATCCAAACAATAGTATTAAAGCACCATTGCTGCAATCCAACCAAAGATGATTAGAGGGATATTATAATGGATAAAGGTTGGAACGACTGTTTCCCAAATGTGCTCATGTTGACCGTCGGCATTTAGACCAGATGTAGGGCCTAATGTAGAGTCAGAAGCTGGAGAGCCTGCATCACCTAACGCCGCCGCAGTACCTACCAGTGCAATCGTTGCCATCGGCGAGAAACCGAATGCTAGCGCAAGAGGCACATAGATAGTTGCAAGGATTGGAATCGTAGAGAACGATGAACCAATGCCCATTGTTACTAATAGACCAACGATCAGCATCAGTAGTGCAGCTAGAGGCTTATTGTCACCGATGCTGGTTGATAGCGATTGTACTAGTGTTTCAACACCGCCAGTTTGCTTCATTACTGCTGCAAAACCTGCCGCTGCGATCATGATGAAGCCAATCATTGCCATCATGTGTACACCTTTAGTGAACACGTCGTGCGTCTCTTTCCATGCGATAACGCCGCCGAAAGTGAACACCATAAAGCCAGCTAGAGCACCGATAATCATTGAACCTGTGTAAAGCTGAACACCCAAAGCAGCGACAATACCAAGTGCCGCAACTAAGATGTGCTTTTTATTAATGACGTGATCGGTTTCGTCAACGACAGTCAACTCAGTTTCTTTGTAGACACGCGGTTTACGATAGCTCACAAAGATAGCCAGTAATAGACCAAACAGCATCCCTGCACCTGGCAGTAACATGGCGGTTGGGACTTGGCTTGCAACCACGTTTTCCAAACCGTTGTCATGTAGGTTCTTTAATAGAATGTTGTTTAAGAAAATACCGCCGAAACCAACAGGTAAGATCATGTAAGGTGTGATCAAACCGAAGGTAAGAACACACGCGACCAAACGTCGATCGAGCTTAAGTTTCGCAAATACGCCCAAAAGAGGTGGAATCAAAATTGGAATAAAGGCGATATGGACCGGAATTACGTTTTGAGATGACATAGTGACAAGGACGAGCGCGACTAACACCGCGTACTTTAACCCGGTAGTTGACGCCGAGTTTTCTTTACCATTTAAGCGCTTGATAACACTTTTGGCCAGTAGATCCGTGATGCCTGATTTCGAGATGGCAACAGCGAAAGTACCTAACATGGCGTAGCTTAGCGCGATAGTTGCACCGCCACCTAGACCACTTTCAAATGCGGCAACCGTATCCCCAAGGCTCATGCCTGCGACTAGGCCGCCTACGATGGCACTAAACGTGAGGGCAACCACCACGTTTACGCGCATCAATGCTAACACGAGCATGACGCACACTGATATAACGACAGGATTCATACTTTTCCTAATATGTTGTGTTTACTTATTATTCTTCGTCGACAAGCGGCCAACCGCCGAGGGCCTTCCATTTGTTGACAATACCGCAGAATAATTCTGCTGTTTTTTGTGTATCGTAAAGCGCAGAGTGTGCTTCACGGTTATCAAATTCCATCCCGGCTGTTTTGCATGCTTTAGCGAGAACTGTTTGGCCATAAGCAAGGCCACTTAATGTAGCCGTATCAAAAGTAGCAAAGGGATGAAAAGGGACTCTTTTTAGTTTACAGCGTTCATTTGCTGCATTTACAAAACCCAAGTCGAATGCTGCGTTATGAGCAACCATAATTGCACGTGAGCAATCTGCGGCTTTTTGTTCTTTGCGAATAAGCTTATAAATTTCCTTTAGCGCCTCTTGCTCAGAAACAGCACCTCGAAGAGGGCTGAAAGGGTCACGAATACCATTGAATTCAAGCGCTTCTTTTTCTAAGTTAGCGCCTTCAAATGGTTCCACATGAAAATGAATGGTGGAGGCCGGATGCAACACGCCATGTTCGTCCATTTTCAACGTAACGGCACAGATTTCTAAAAGTGCATCAGTTTGAGCATTGAAACCAGCGGTCTCAACGTCTACTACCACAGGGAAATAACCACGAAAGCGTTTTTTCAAGGTTAGAGCTTCATTTTCTAGTGTCATGTTGGCTTATTTTTGTGTGACGAAGGCTGCATTATTGCAGATTATACCGATGAGAAAAACCGCAATTTAAGAGAAAACCGGAATTCTATTTTGCATCCAATCAATAAGTTTGTATTGCATATTATGTAGACGTTTATTCGCCATACTTTGCATCATGTAAACCGATAAAACATGAGAAAGTAAAACGCTAAGTGGCGGTTAAGGTGATTGGAACACTATGGCTTACATTAATGGCAGTGTGACAGATATTCCGATATTGGCGAGATTTTTGCATGCCCGTTGAAGTGGTTTTATTGATGCAATTTGACGGCAACAGACTGCCGTTTAAGAGACAGTATTAGATGAAGAAATGGCTGATTACCAGTGGTGTTGTATTTTCGTTGTTTAGCACAAGCAGCTTCGCTTTGATGGGCAAACGTTATGCTGCAACTCTACAGCAATCTCAATGGGAAATGGTGGTCAATACACCATTAGAATGTCAGCTTGTACACCCCATTCCAAGCTTTGGAGATGCGGTATTTTCATCTCGTGCGAATAAAAAAATCAATTTAGACTTTGAGTTAAAAATGCGTCGCCCGATGGGAGAAACACGTAACGTCAGTCTCATTTCTATGCCGCCACCTTGGCGACCAGGTGAACACGCCGATCGAATTACAAACCTAAAGTTTTTTAAACAGTTTGATGGTTATGTCGGAGGGCAAACAGCATGGGGCATGTTGTCTGAGCTGGAAAAAGGCCGTTATCCGACTTTTAGCTACCAAGATTGGCAGAGCCGAGATCAGAGAATTGAAGTCGCATTGTCATCAGTACTATTTCAAAACAAGTACAACGCGTTTAGCGACTGCATTTCAAACTTATTGAAATACAGTTTTGAGGACATTGCTTTTACGATTTTGCACTACGAAAGACAAGGTGATCAGTTAACCAAGGCTTCTAAAAAGCGTTTATCACAAATTGCAGATTATATCCGACATAATCAAGATATCGATCTCGTGCTGGTGGCGACTTACACAGATTCAACCGATGGTAAAAGTGCGAGCCAAAGTTTATCAGAGCGACGTGCAGAGTCACTTCGTGATTATTTTCAGTCTCTAGGGCTACCGGAAGATCGAATTCAAGTGCAAGGGTACGGCAAGCGTCGTCCTATTGCAGATAACGGTTCGCCAATAGGAAAAGACAAAAACCGCCGAGTCGTGATATCTCTAGGGCGAACCCAAGTGTGATGCTTATAAAAACGCCGAAGCTGAAAGCTTCGGCGTTTTTGATTTACTGACGTTGTTAATAATATTTTAGTGGTATTTTGCCAAGCACCTTTCGGTGATTCCTGCTGTATAATTTGAATGTTAGTTTAATAATTTGAATGTTAGTTTAAGCGGAATTTGGCAATGACTTCGCAATTGGTTGCGGTATCTATTTTTTCAACCTGTTTGGCAATAGCTGGATTAGGGTGACGCTTCATAAAGTCTATCAACGCCTTAGTACAGCATCCTATCGAGTCGATAAAGCTTGCACACTCTTTATTTGGGCATTGTGGGATAAGTGTTAAGACTTTCTCAGAGGCCAGTTGAAGGTATTTGAGTTCATAGTCAGTATCTCCGGCCCAACGCCAGAACTGAGCTAAGTTATGACAAGAAATCACAGAAATTAATAATCGCTCGTCCGCCTCAATTTCCACACATTCGCTAATATCTTCACTCAGGCTTAGGGCTTGCTGGTAATGAAGAATGCTGCGAACAGGGTCATCTAGTTGAAGTGCCGTATCGGCTAGAAGTGTGTGTTTTTCCCATTCACTGATCATTATCGTAATCCCGCATATCGAAGTTGCGGATAAATCTAAACGATAACTATTATCAAGTAAAGAGTTTTGTTTATAAAAGGACAGGCAGATCGCAGACCTGCCTGTAATCGGAGTTCAACTTGCAGTACAAGTGATTATTAGAAGTGCCGCTTAGCCTTCAAGACCTGCTGAAGCTTGCTTGTTTTGAATAAGCTCAATCATGTAACCATCTGGGTCTTTTAAGAATGCAATGTGCGTGCTTCCGCCTTTTACTGGACCTGGCTCACGAGTCACATTACCGCCCGCCGCTTTGATAGCGTCGCAAGTTGTGTAGATATCATCAACACCAATGGCGATATGACCAAAAGCGGTACCTAAGTCATACTCAGTTTTACCCCAGTTGTAAGTCAGTTCGATCACTGCACCTTGGGATTCGTCACCATAACCAAGAAACGCTAGCGTGTATTCGTACTCTTTATTTTCGTTAGTACGAAGCAGCTGCATGCCCATAACTTCAGTGTAAAACTTGATGGATTTGTCTAGATCACCTACGCGAAGCATAGTGTGGAGAATTCGACCATTTGACATTTTTTGCTCCTAGCTTTGATTTACAAATAGCGTTAGCTATCTGGGTATACTTTCTCTTTATATTCGCACAAATCTTCGATAATGCAGCTACCGCAGCGAGGCTTTCTTGCTACGCACGTATAACGACCATGAAGAATGAGCCAGTGGTGCACATCGAGTTTGAATTCTTTTGGCACAACTTTTAATAGCTTCTGCTCGACATCATCAACCGTTTTTCCCATCGCAAATTTAGTGCGATTCGACACGCGATAAATGTGCGTATCGACGGCAATAGTTGGCCAACCAAAAGCGGTGTTGAGCACGACGTTTGCGGTCTTGCGACCTACGCCTGGTAGCGCTTCTAACGCTGCACGATCTTCAGGAACTTCACCATTGTGTTTTTCCAACAAGATCTTACAAGTCTTGATTGTGTTTTCTGCCTTTGAGTTAAACAAACCGATGGTCTTTATGTATTCTTTTAAGCCATCGACTCCCAAATCAAGAATGCTTTGAGGTGTATTCGCTACAGGGAAAAGCTTGTCGGTGGCTTTATTGACGCTTACATCGGTTGCTTGAGCTGATAGTAATACAGCGATTAGCAGCTCAAAAGGGGAGCTCCAGTTAAGCTCAGTTTGAGGATTCGGATTGTTTTCTCGTAATCGCTCAAGAATTTCGATTCTTTTTATTTTGTTCATTGCTGACTTCCAATACCGTCTCTGCGGTTTATGAAAAAGGCTCCTATGACAGAGCCTTATCTTGTTATGCGTTAGTGACGCGAGCACGTTCTATGGTTGGTTTTTCTTCTTTTGGTTGACGTGCCTGAATTGAATTATCTATGACATTTTTGAGCGCTATCAACAGCCCAACACCGATAAATGCACCAGGTGGGAGAAGCGCTAACAGGAAGCTATTGTCAAATTGGAAAACTTGAATCCGTAGAGCTGAAGCCCAGTCTCCTAGGAGAAGGTCTGCTCCGTCGAATAGTGTGCCATTACCAATTAATTCGCGCATGGCACCTAAAACAACCAAGACGCTCGTCATACCAAGGCCCATCCACAAACCATCTAGCGCAGCGGGTGCAACATCATTTTTTGACGCGTAAGCTTCTGCTCGGCCAATAATAATGCAGTTCGTTACAATCAGAGGAATAAAGATACCTAGAGACAGGTACAAACCGTACGCATAGGCATTCATTAACAACTGAACGCAGGTAACGAGTGAGGCAATGATCATAACGAATACAGGTATACGGATCTCTTTTGGCACATAGTTACGGATAAGAGAAACTGTTACGTTGGATCCAACTAGCACGAGTAAGGTTGCAATACCAAGACCTAATGCATTGGTTATCGTGGAAGAAACCGCTAGCAGTGGACATAAGCCCAGCAGTTGTACGAGAGCGGGGTTATTACTCCACATACCGTTTTTCATCAGTAATTTATTCTCATTCATTACTGCTCTCCTTCACAGCCTAACGGCTGGCTAAGAATGTCTTCACGAGATTGGTTTACGTAGTTAACGGTATTTCGCACCACTTTTACGACGGCTCTTGGCGTGATCGTTGCACCAGTAAATTGATCGAAATCGCCGCCATCTTTACGAACTTTCCACGAATTCCAATTGTTTTCCGTGACTTGTTTTCCTGTAAAGCTCAGGATCCAGTCGGTGACACGAAGATCGATTTTATCGCCCAGACCAGGGGTTTCTTGGTGGTTTAGGACGCGTGTCCCCAAAATATTGCCCTGATTATCAATCCCAGTAATCACTTTTATCTCACCATTGTAGCCATCTGGCGCGATAGATTCTATTGCGATTGCTGTTGGTTCACCATTCTTCGTGGCGAGGTAGGCTGGCATCGCACGTAATGTCCCCAGATCTGGAGACGTGACCATTGTACAAGCTTGCGTGAGTGCGTTGTCATGCATGTTTTCTGGAATGACTTGATTCAAAACAGAAAGTAATTGTTTTTGCTCTTGTACCTTGATTTGGTCTTTTGTTAGGTACTGAGTAAGGGCGACTAATCCGGTTGTTGCACATGCAAATATCGCGAGTGTCAGACCATTTTTTCTAATAGCGGTTAACATGTTTACCTCAGTGACCGTAAGTTCTAGGTTTGGTGTAGTAATCGATCAGTGGCACACACATATTTGCAAGCAACACTGCAAATGCAACACCATCTGGGAAACCGCCCCAACTGCGAATGATAAAAACCAAAGCACCAATAAGCGCACCGAAGATTAAACGTCCTTTGACGGTGGTAGACGCCGAAACGGGATCGGTTGCAATAAAGAATGCGCCAAGCATGGTTGCACCAGATAACAAGTGTAAAATTGGCGACGCAGTTTCCCCTGGCGTCAGCAACGTGAACACTAGGCTAAACAGAGTCAGACTCGCAAGGAAACCTGCTGGAATATACCATTGGATGATACGCTTTTTGATCATGACTATGCCGCCAAGAAGGTAAGCAAGGTTTACCCATTGCCAACCAATACCACCTAAGCCATCAAATATTGGCTGCGACATTACTTCGCTTGGAGTGGCACCTGTAAGAATGCCAGTCTTAAATGCATCAAGTGGTGTCGCCATTGTCACGCCGTCAACACCTGAGCGAACTTGCTGAAGTGATAAGCCGTCGTAATCATAGCCCGTAAAAATTAAAGAGAGTGTATCTGCAAAATTTACATGATCAGGTATGAGTGATGTCGGTGCACTCCAACTCGTCATTTGTACTGGGAAAGAGATCAACAAGACCACATAAGCGACCATTGCAGGGTTGAATAAGTTTTGTCCAAGGCCACCATAGAGGTGTTTAGCGATTACTATCGCAAAAATAAGCCCGATCACCATAATCCACCACGGAGACCATGGTGGTATAGCAACGGCTAACAACCAAGCGGTAACTATTGCACTGTTATCACGTAGCGCTCTCATTGGTGAGCGTTTACGACAGATCATGACTAAGGCTTCAAGGGATACAGCGACTGCAATGGCAAAAATCAGCTGAATAAGCGTACCCCAGCCAAAGAAGTAGGTTTGAGCTACTAAACCTGGAAGTGCGCAAAGTGCCACCCATTTCATTAAATCTGGCGTACTACGACGACTGTGGGTATGCGGTGAACTGGCAATAAAAAACGACACTACTCGTTCTCCTCAGTATTATTTTTATTAGCTTCTTGCTGCGCTTTGCGAGCCTTCGCGCGCGCAATAGCCGCAGCGACAGCCGCTTTTTTCGGATCTTCAGTTTGTTCAGCAGGCGTTTCAGTTTCTACCGTTTCTGCTGGTTCTTGTTGCTTAGCTTTACGCGCTTTGGCACGCGCAATAGCAGCAGCGACAGCCGCTTTTTTCGGATCTTCAGTTTGTTCAGCAGGCGTTTCGGCTTCTACCGTTTCTGCTGGTTCTTGTTGCTTAGCTTTACGCGCTTTGGCACGCGCAATGGCAGCAGCAACCGCGGCTTTCTTTGGATCTTCAGTTTGTTCATCAGGCGCTTCAGCTTCTACCGTTTCAGCTGAGTCTGCTTGTTTCGCTTTACGAGCCTTAGCGCGAGCAATAGCAGCAGCCACGGCGGCTTTTTTCGGATCTTTGGTTTGCTCGGCAGGTGCTTCGGCTTCTTCCGCTTCAATTGAGTCTGCTTGCTTCGCTTTTCGTGCTTTGGCACGTGCAATCGCAGCAGCCACGGCGGCTTTCTTCGGATCGTCGGTTTGCTCAGCAGGTGCTTTAGCTTCTTCCGCTTCAGTTGAGTCTGCTTGCTTAGCTTTGCGCGCTTTGGCTCGAGCAATTGCAGCGGCAACTGCGGCTTTTTTCGGATCGTCGGTTTGCTCAGCAGGTGCGTCAGCTTCTTCCGCTTCAGTTGAGTCTGCTTGCTTCGCTTTACGTGCTTTGGCACGTGCAATGGCAGCAGCAACCGCGGCTTTCTTCGGATCGCTGTCTTGCTGTGCAGACGTTTCCGATTCTACAGATTCAGTTGAATCTTCTTGTTGTGCTTTTTTCGCTTTAGCTCGGGCGATGGCGGCCGCAACTGCCGACTTTTTATCATCAGCGTTATTGTCTGGCGTTTCGCCTTGTTCTTTTTGCGCTTTCCGTTCGCGAGCAAGACGTTTGCGTTCTTCGCGCAGTTTTGCCATTTCTGAGTTATCAGGTTCACTAGAGCCTGCTTTAGCTGCTGCCGCTTGTTTCGCCTTCGCTTTGGCAATGGCTGCCGCTACGGCTGGTTTTACTGCTGGCTCTGTTTTTTCTGTGGTTTCTGTCTTTTGAGCTTTCACTCGTGCGATTGCTGCTGCTATCGCATCATCGCTGCCAGAAGACTTCATCTCTTTACGGCGCTGATCGGCAGCTTTCTTGAAGCGATTTTCACGTTCTGCTTTTTCGCGTTCCATACGCGCTTTTTTCTCTTCAAAACGCAGTTTTGCTCGCTCTGCAGCTTCCGCTTCTTGTGTTCTAGTTCTAATTTCTGCTTTCGCTTGGCGGTAGTACTGTACGAGCGGAATTTCACTTGGACATACAAACGCACAAGCGCCGCACTCGATACAATCCTTTAAGTTTAATTCTTCGAGTTTGTCATACTCTTCAGCTTTTGCATGCCATTGCAGTTGTTGAGGCAGCAGCGAAGCAGGGCACGCTTCTGCACATTGGCTACAGCGAATACATTCCATCTCATACTGGTGCGGAGAGATCTCACGACGAGTCGGAGCAAGGATACAGTTTGCTGTCTTGGTAATCGGCACTTGGGAGTGAGGAAGGGTAAAGCCCATCATTGGCCCACCCATAATTAAACGCTGTAACTTCTTATCTGCTTTATAGCCAAACTCATCCAACAGTGCTTGTACTGGTGTCCCTAACAATGCCCAAACGTTGCGTGGTTGTTTGAAGGTTTTACCAGTGAGAGTCACGATGCGCTTTATCATCGGTTCACCGTCGATGACTGCGCGTTTTATAGCGTAAAGAGAACCAACATTCTGAACCAAAATACCAATATCGGCTGGAATCGCGCCACTTGGTACTTCTTTATTGGTTAAAATTTTGATCAGCTGTTTTTCACCGCCAGAAGGGTATTTAGTCGGGATAACGCGAATAACGATATCTTTGTTTATAGCCGCAGCTTCTAGCGCTTTGATTGCTTCTGGCTTGTTGTCTTCAATGCCAATAATCGTGAGCTTTGGTGTCAGGATATGTTCGACAATTTCGATACCTTGAATAAGCTCTTCGGCATGTTCTTGCATGAGCTTGTCATCAGACGTGATGTATGGCTCGCACTCTGCTGCATTAACGATAAGAATCTCGGTACGAGCAAAACCTGATTGGATTTTTTTTGCAGTAGGGAAGCCTGCGCCACCCATACCAGAAATACCAGCGAGACGAATAATATCAATCAGTGCGTCAGGGGTTTCTTGTTGGTAATCTGCGACGGGGTTTCTTTCACACCATGCATCTTTCCCATCAGGCGTGATGACTGCGCACAACTCACTTAACCCAGAAGGGTGCGCGACAGTTCGTGGCTCAATCGCGGTGAGCGTACCTGATGTTGGAGCATGCACTGGAACCGTAAAGCCGGTCTCCGATTGCGTTAATGGCTGACCTTTTAATACGTAGTCACCTTCGGCAACCAGTAGGTTACCCGCTTTACCAATGTGCTGTTTTAGCGGCAATACAATTTCTGACGGGATAGCCGCATGAGCGAGTTCAGTTTTGTTGGACTGCTTTTTATTTTCTGCCGGATGCACACCACCTGGGAAATCCCAAAGCGCGCCTGTACGAATTTGTTCAATCAAAGACAACATGTGAAACCTTACTTAATTGAATCTTTCACGTTCGCTGCATTGTCGGCAGCATCCGTAATGTTAAGTACCGGAATGGAGTGAAGTTGCCACTTCCAGCTTTCTGTGGTCGTTGCCACAGGAATCATTTCAATACAATCAGTCGGACATGGGGCAACACACAAGTCACAGCCCGTACATTCGTCTTTGATTACGGTATGGACCGCCTTTGTTCCGCCTACAATTGCATCCACCGGACACGCCTGAATACACTTAGTGCAGCCAATACACATGTCTTCATGAATAAACGCAACGGTTGGAATTTTGCTGTCGAGATCGTGCGCAGATTCTTCTGGCTCAACACCCATTAAGTCGGCGAGCTTTTCGATTGTTGCCTGACCACCAGGTGGACATTTGTTGATGTGGTCGCCATTTGCAATTGCTTCAGCATAAGGGCGGCAACCAGGGTAGCCACATTGACCGCATTGAGTTTGCGGTAAAATGGCGTCGATTTGATCCACAATAGGGTCCGCTTCTACTTTAAAGCGAATAGAAGCAAAACCAAGTATCGCGCCGAAAATCGCAGCCAGAACCGCTAACGCGATAATCGCAATTAAAATCGTACTCATCGCTTACTTCACCAAACCTGTAAAGCCCATAAAGGCGAGTGACATTAAACCTGCTGTAATCATTGCTATTGATGCCCCTTTAAAAGGTACAGGAACGTCGGCGGCGGCTATGCGCTCTCGCATGGATGCAAAAAGTATCAACACCAATGAGAAACCAACAGCGGCGCCGAAGCCGTAGATGATCGATTCAATAAAGTTATGGTTTTCATTAATGTTAAGAAGTGCCACGCCCAATACTGCGCAGTTTGTTGTGATCAGCGGTAAGAAAATGCCAAGCAAGCGATAAAGCGTCGGGCTGGTTTTGTGCACAACCATTTCGGTGAACTGCACCACAACGGCTATCACCAAAATAAAACTCATGGTTCGAAGGTACTCAATACCTAGTGGACGAAGGATGTAGCTTTCCACTAAATACGCACACACTGACGCGAGCGTTAGCACAAAAGTTGTCGCTAAGCCCATACCTATTGCTGTTTCCAGTTTTTTGGACACACCCATGAAAGGACATAGGCCCAAAAACTTCACCAGTACAAAGTTGTTCACCAGCACAGTGCCGACCAACAACAAAACATATTCGGTCATAGTTATTACGTTCTTAAAATCCGATCTTGATATTATCGTGTTTTGTGACACCAATAACAACCAGTGAACGATGTGGTTTTACATACACGATGGAAAAATAGTCGTCTATTTGATCTATTTTGATGAATCAATAAGAAATTGAATCGTTTGCTGAATGTATTGTTAGCGAGAGGATACTACCTATTAATTTTCATCTAATGTGTGATTTTAAAAAAAGCCCGCCTCTCCCAGGTAGAAAAGAGAAGCGGGTAATGCATATTTACAAGCTAATTATTTAAATCTTCTGAGTGCTTGATGGACTATGTTTATATCTTACTTGTGAAAGTACGAGTGATGACGTCTTGCTGTTGCTCTGTCGTTAGAGAGTTAAAACGTACCGCATAACCAGACACTCGAATCGTCAACTGAGGGTATTTCTCTGGATGTTCAACCGCATCCAATAACATCTCTCGGTCTAGAACGTTGACGTTAAGGTGTTGACCACCTTCAATCGCAATGCCCTCGTTGCTTGCTTCGTGATGGAAGTAACCATCCATTAGCGCAGCTAGGTTCTTCTTCTGACTCAAGTCATCTTTACCCAATGCGCTCGGCACAATTGAGAAAGTGTAAGAAATACCATCTTTAGCGTAAGCAAACGGTAATTTAGAAACCGATGCCAGAGACGCAACCGCCCCTTTTTCATCACGACCGTGCATTGGGTTTGCCCCCGGTCCAAAAGGCATACCTGCGCGACGGCCATCAGGTGTATTACCCGTTTTTTTACCGTAAACCACGTTAGATGTGATTGTTAAAATCGATTGAGTTGGCACTGCTTCGCGGTAGGTGTGCATCTTCTGAATTTTCTTCATGAAGCGCTCAACCAGATCACAAGCGATGTCATCAACACGGGCATCATTGTTACCAAATTTTGGATAATCACCTTCGATTTCAAAATCAACGGCGATGCCATCTTCATCACGAACAGGTTTCACGGTCGCGTATTTAATTGCCGCCAAAGAGTCAGCGACAACAGACAGACCTGCAATACCACACGCCATGGTGCGGTGCACGTCGCGATCCATCAATGCCATCAGTGATGCTTCGTAGCTGTAACGGTCATGTGAGTAATGGATGATGTTCAACGCTGTGACGTATTGCGTTGCTAGCCACTCCAACATATTGTCGAAACGAGGCATCAAAGCGTCAAAGTCGAGAATTTCATCTTGAACTTTGTCCACTACCGGACCCACTTGCGCTTTCGATTTTTCATCGATACCACCATTGATGGTGTAAAGCAGCGCTTTTGCAAGGTTGGCACGTGCACCAAAGAATTGCATGTGCTGACCAACAATTTGCGGGCTCACACAACATGCAATCGCGTAGTCGTCATTGTTGAAATCAGGACGCATTAGATCGTCGTTTTCGTATTGAACCGAAGAGGTATCAATCGACACTTTTGCAGCGTATTGCTTGAACGCTTCAGGTAATTGCTCTGACCAAAGAATCGTCATGTTTGGCTCAGGAGCAGGGCCCATAGTATGTAGTGTATGTAAGTACCGGAATGTCGTTTTAGATACTAGCGTACGGCCATCAACGCCCATACCAGCCATGGCTTCGGTTGCCCAGATTGGGTCGCCAGAGAACAATGAATCGTATTCTGGTGTGCGTAGGAAGCGAACCATGCGTAGCTTCATGATGAAGTGGTCAATCATTTCTTGCGCTTGTGATTCATCAATCAAACCGTTTGCGATATCGCGTTCTAGATAGACGTCTAGGAAAGTCGAAGTACGGCCCAGTGACATTGCTGCGCCGTTTTGCGATTTAACCGCCGCTAGGTAGCCAAAGTAGGTAAATTGGATCGCTTCTTGTGCTGTTTTTGCAGGTAGCGACATATCAATACCGTATTTCAGACCCATTTGACGAATGTCTTCAAGTGCTTGAACTTGATCGGCTATTTCTTCGCGAAGACGAAGTGTTTTCTCAAGATCGTTGCCTTGTTCTAAGAACGTTTGTGTTGAATTGTATTGTTCTTTTTTGTCTGCTTTTAAGAAGTCGATACCGTATAGGGCGAGACGGCGATAGTCACCAATAATACGACCACGGCCATAGGCATCAGGAAGACCCGTAATGATGCCGGATTTACGACACGCTAGGATTTCTTTGGTGTAAAGGTCGAAACACGCTTTGTTGTGAGTTTTACGGTATTCAGTGAAGATTTTTTCAACCGTTGGATCCAGCTCGCGGCCATAAACTTCGCAAGAGTTTTTGACCATGCGAATCCCGCCATTGGCGATGATTGCACGTTTTAGCGGTTGATCAGTTTGTAAGCCAACGATCTTTTCCAGATCTTTGTTGATGTAGCCTGCATCGTGGGAAGTGATTGTTGAGGGCAAGTCTGTGTCAAAATCAATAGGGGCGTGTGTGCGGCTTTCTTGTTTTATGCCTTCAAGCACTTGGTTCCATAATGCTGAAGTGGATTCGCTAACTTCAGCTAAGAAAGTCTCGTCTCCCTCATAGGGTGTATAGTTTTTTTGGATGAAGTCACGAGTGTTGACAGAGTTTTGCCATTCACCAGCAGTAAATCCAGCCCATGCATCTAGCATGTCAGTTGTCGGAATAGTCATAAGTAAATCCCTAAGTTATTGATAATTAGAATGGAGGCGACGAGTAGGACGGAACCATTCTTAACCCTTTTAATCGTATGGATTTATTTGTTATGAGTAAAATGAATGCTTTTCATTTTTTTAATGATTAAATTGCATTAATAATAGATTCAACTATTTACGATTGTGTTTTGCTAGAAAAGAGACAGAATTAAATGTGTGGTGCTGTGAGAACACTATCTATGACAATGTTATGAGTTCTGTAATTTGAACTTATTTCGGTGTGATTTTATGGCGCCTAGATTGGCTTAGATTTCATGGCGATTAAGATACAAAAAAAGCCGTGTCTTGCGACACGGCTTTTCTATAATCTGGCTCCTCCTGCTGGGCTCGAACCAGCGACCTGCGGATTAACAGTCCGTCGCTCTACCAACTGAGCTAAGGAGGAATTGCTTTGCTTGAAAGCGGGACGAATCTTACCGAGCACTCAAACTACTGTCAACAGTAAAAAAATACATTTTTAGCAAAAAATATTGAGTTAAGGGCTTTACTTTTCTGTATGGCTTGCCAGTAAAGGCTCGAGGTTAGTTATCCACTAAATTTGTGGATAAGTATGTTGATGAGATCTGGGTAAAGAAAATTGATATGCAACTAAGCTTTTATTTAATGAATTTTTAGTCGGAATTATGCGTAAAATAAGCAAATAAAACAGAGATTTATCGATGTTAATCAAAAGGTATTCAAAGTGGATAAAAATCAATCTTTTGGGGATAAGAAAGTTTTAAGCTAATTTTTGGGGAAAAGTTGTGGAAACTATAATGTGAAGAATGTGTGTAGCTCTTCAACTAGGGCGAAGTACTATATCAGAGTCACTTTTGTATGGCTATAGCATTCTAGACAAACAAGAAAATTTATTAACAATGATGGGTAAATTCTCGATAGACGTAGATTTCATTAGCTAAGGTGTATATATATACAGCCTTAGCGCAGTAAAATTGAGGAAGGGTATGAGTAAAGTCTATGAATTGGTCTCCGATTATCAGCCGTCGGGCGATCAACCAGGAGCGATCAATCAGTTGCTTGAGGGGCTCGATGCTGGGCTAGCACATCAAACATTGTTGGGGGTCACAGGCTCAGGTAAAACCTTCACACTAGCGAATGTGATTGCTCAAGCCCAACGACCTGCAATATTACTTGCGCCAAACAAAACGCTTGCTGCTCAGTTATATGGTGAGATGAAGTCATTCTTTCCTAATAATGCGGTTGAGTATTTTGTTTCTTACTATGATTACTACCAACCTGAAGCATATGTTCCCACAACAGATACTTTCATTGAAAAGGACGCTTCGGTTAACGCCCACATTGAGCAAATGCGACTGTCTGCCACTAAAGCTTTATTGGAACGGAAAGACGCTATTATCGTTGCTTCGGTTTCAGCTATCTATGGTTTGGGTGATCCGGAATCCTACTTACAAATGATGCTTCATTTGCGACGTGGAGATGTGATTGATCAGCGTGATATGCTTCGTCGCCTAGCGGAGCTCCAATACTCGCGCAATGATGTTGCTTTTGAGCGGGGGCAGTTCCGTGTCCGTGGCGAGGTGATTGATATATTCCCTGCTGAATCAGACCAAGACGCTGTGCGCGTTGAGATGTTTGACGATGAGGTGGATTGCATCAGTGTGTTCGATCCATTGACAGGCGTGGTGAAACAACGAGACTTGCCGCGCTATACCATCTATCCCAAGACGCACTATGTGACGCCAAGAGATCGCATTCTTGAAGCGATTGAAAATATTAAAGTCGAACTAGAAGTGCGCAAAAAGCAGCTTCTAGATAATAACAAGCTACTGGAAGAGCAGCGAATTAGCCAGCGCACTCAATTCGATATCGAAATGATGAATGAGTTGGGCTTTTGCTCCGGTATCGAAAACTATTCTCGTTATCTCAGTGGACGCTCGGAAGGTGAGCCGCCACCAACCCTGTTTGACTACTTACCTCATGATGGCTTGTTGATCATCGATGAATCTCACGTGACAGTACCGCAGATAGGTGCCATGTATAAAGGCGACCGTTCGCGTAAAGAAACGCTGGTGGAGTTTGGTTTCCGGTTACCTTCAGCTTTGGATAATCGTCCACTGAAGTTTGAGGAGTTTGAAGCACTAGCGCCACAAACGATTTTCGTCTCTGCTACTCCTGGAAATTACGAACTAGAAAAATCGGCGGGTGATGTAGCGGATCAAGTCGTTCGTCCTACAGGCTTGCTTGACCCTGAGTTGGAAGTTCGCCCAGTAGCGACCCAAGTCGACGACCTATTGTCTGAGATCCGTATTCGCGCAGCTAAAGATGAACGAGTTCTGGTTACAACACTGACCAAACGAATGGCTGAAGATCTCACCGAATACCTTCACGAACATGATGTTAAGGTACGTTATTTACACTCAGACATTGATACTGTTGAGCGTGTGGAAATTATCCGTGACCTTCGTCTTGGGGAATTTGACGTGCTGGTGGGAATAAACTTATTGAGAGAGGGCCTGGATATGCCAGAGGTCTCGTTAGTTGCAATTTTGGATGCGGATAAAGAGGGCTTCTTGCGGTCTGAACGCTCACTCATTCAGACCATTGGTCGTGCTGCACGAAACATCGAAGGTAAGGCGATTTTATACGCTGACCGAATCACCAACTCAATGAAAAAGGCGATGGATGAAACTAACCGTCGTCGCGAGAAGCAGGAAGCGTACAATGAAGAAATGGGTATTTCGCCACAAGCGCTCAAGCGAAATATCAAAGACATCATGGAACTTGGCGATATCACTAAGTCTAAACGCCAGCGTAACACTAAACAGGTACCATTATCGAAAGTGGCGGAGCCTTCGCAAACTTACGAGGCACTGTCCCCTCAGCAGCTAGAAAAAGAAATCAGTCGACTGGAGGCAGCGATGTATCAGCATGCGCAAGATTTAGAATTTGAGTTAGCGGCACAAAAGCGTGATGAGATTGAAAAACTACGAGCGCAGTTCATCGCAAATAGTTGAACAAACTTACCGATTTAACTATCCAAGCATTTTAGGTCGCTTGTAAAAAAAGAAGCCAATAGGCAGTCGGGTCTATTGGCTTGTTTTGTGAACATATCGTTCACTAACAACGTCAGTTGGCTAGGTGACCCGAGGGGTCACAATGGTTACAGCATGGTTTGTGCCACTTTTTAAATAATTGATATTATTTTTGAATTTTTTCCTTTGCCCATAATTTAGCTAATGTTATTTGCAAAATGCAAAGCGTAATGCGATTATTGTTTAAAACACAACAAAATAATAGCTAGGTTATGCAACAAAAAACCGAAGGCCCAAAGTCTCGTTACCTTTTAATGGTCGAGGACACCGCATCTGTTGCGGCTCTGTACCGCTCATACCTGACACCGCTTGGCATAGATATCAATATTGTCGGCACAGGTAGGGATGCCATTGAGAGCCTAAATCATCGAATTCCAGATCTTATTTTACTCGATCTCCGTCTGCCAGATATGACGGGGATGGACGTTTTACATGCCGTTAAAAAGAGTCATCCCGACGTACCTATAATTTTTATGACCGCTCACGGTTCTATCGATACCGCTGTCGAGGCCATGCGTCATGGCTCACAAGACTTTCTAATTAAACCGTGTGAAGCAGACCGTTTACGTGTCACGGTTAACAATGCAATTCGTAAAGCGACCAAGCTAAAAAATGAAGCCGATAATCCAGGCAATCAGAGCTATCAGGGGTTTATCGGCAGTAGCCAAACCATGCAGCAGGTTTACCGTACGATAGATTCAGCGGCGAGCAGTAAAGCGAGTATTTTTATCACAGGTGAAAGTGGTACTGGTAAAGAGGTATGTGCCGAGGCTATTCACGCAGCAAGTAAACGTGGTGACAAACCTTTTATTGCAATTAACTGTGCTGCAATTCCAAAAGATTTGATTGAGAGTGAACTGTTTGGTCACGTAAAAGGGGCCTTTACTGGCGCTGCGAATGATCGTCAAGGGGCAGCTGAGTTAGCGGATGGCGGCACACTTTTTCTAGATGAGCTTTGTGAGATGGACTTGGATTTACAAACCAAGTTGCTACGATTTATTCAAACGGGCACATTCCAAAAAGTGGGTTCCTCAAAAATGAAGAGCGTGGATGTGCGCTTTGTTTGTGCCACTAACCGTGATCCCTGGAAAGAGGTACAAGAAGGTCGATTCCGTGAAGATTTGTACTATCGTTTGTATGTCATTCCTTTGCATTTACCGCCTTTACGCGAACGAGGCGAAGATGTTATTGAAATTGCATACTCACTGCTAGGTTACATGTCACACGAAGAAGGAAAAAGCTTCATACGTTTTGCGCCTGATGTCATCGAGCGATTCAAAAGCTATGAGTGGCCGGGTAACGTTCGTCAGTTACAAAACGTGCTACGCAATATCGTTGTTCTAAACAACGGTAAAGAGATTACGTTGGACATGTTACCGCCACCGTTGAATCAACCGCTTGACCGTCCGTCGTCTGTGGCTAAATTAATTGAGCCGAAAGCGATGACCGCATCTGAGATTATGCCATTATGGATGACGGAAAAAATGGCAATCGAGCAAGCGATTGAAGCATGTGATGGCAATATTCCTCGAGCGGCGGGATATCTTGATGTCAGTCCGTCGACGATTTACCGCAAGTTACAGGCATGGAACGGCAAGGAAGAGCGGCAAAAAGTATGAGTGTAAATGTATTAAATCAGCAAAAAATAGATGAACTGTCGATGGAAATTGGCAGTGACAACGTACCTGTACTGTTCGATATCTTCCTAGGAGAAATGGATACCTATATCGAGAACTTATCCCAACTGCAGGGGGCAGAGCGATTAGCTTACTCAAAAGAAATCAGCCACGCGTTGAAAAGTAGTGCTGCGAGCTTTGGGGCAGATCGCCTTTGTGAACTGGCTATGTCCATAGACAAAAAAGCGAAAGCCGGTGAGTTGACTGCGGAGTCTGAGGAGTTAGAGGCTATGTTCGATCTTTTGCACGAAACTCGAGATGCTTATCGCTCTTGGCGACAGTAGCTATTTTTTCTATTAACCATTTTTTCTTAGTAAACATCTGTTTTTACTGGATGCCTGAACTAAAACCCTTCGATGACAGAAGGGTTTTCATTATCAATAAACACCTTAAAAGAGGGCGCTAGCCAGGTAACGTGCTCTTAAATAGAAAGTTGTAGCTGATTTTCAATCGCTAGTTTGAGCTTGTTTCTATCGTGACGCCAGTCTCGGTTAGAGGAGGCGAGTGACTCCGTCACTACATTCCATTGACTTAAGATGTCTTGCTCGGTTTTCTCTGCTAGAACCACGTCTATTTTTCTTCCTTGACAGGCACGTTCACACCATTCTAATTTTTGAGCCATCGTCATTCGTCCCGCTGGGCCGTATTCTGGACTCAGGTTAGCAACAAAAATGACTTTTGCTTTTGTGTTTGCTGCAATCGCTTTGCCGAGTTCAGGCAGCAATAAAGGAGGCATGATACTAGTTAAAAAACTGCCAGGGCCAAGAATAATCGCGTCCGCTTCCGCCAAAGCTGTGATGGCTTCTTTGGTAGCAGGTACTTCTGGTGAAAGATCCAAACGTCGCAAGTCTGCTTTCATTTCGTCGACATTTGTTTCTCCCGTAACCCACTTCCCATCTACGGATAACGCGGAAAGATCCGAAGGGTGTTCGGACATAGGAAGGATGTTAACGTCGACTTTTAACATATTGCGAATCAGATTAATAGCATCTAAAGGTCTGACCGATAAGTTATCGAGTGCAGTAAGCATCAAATTACCAAGATTATGACCATCAAGTTCGCCAGTGCCTTTGAAGCGATATTCAAACATCATAGAACTGATCGAAGGCTCTGTAATGAGCTGATTAATACAGTTACGTGTGTCTCCCCAAGCGATTCCTCCTTGGCAGTGACGAATTCTTCCTGTTGAACCACCATTGTCAGTCGTGGCAACAATCCCAGTTGCATTGCTGCCAAAATCTCGTAATGCGGCCAGCATTCGACCTAAGCCATGACCACCGCCAACAGCGACCACTTTTTTATCTGTGTAGATATTCATTATGTTCTTCTAATAATCTAATAAAAAACGGCTACAATTTATCTTAAGGAGTGTCTTAAAGGTACTCACTTAGCGGTAAATTGTGTCTCTAGAGAGTTTTTTATCACTCAAGTCTGGATTCCATTACAAATATTAAGTATTTTACACCGCAAAGCTATCAGAGATTTCATATCTCTGGTTGCCATAACTCCGAGCTCACTATTGCTAAGTCCTTGGATAAGCGTTTTGAGCCAGTGGCATACTGTCACAAGGGCATGATTGGAAATGGCCATGCCTCCCGTGTTTGGAAAGGTGTTCCGTGGCGCAACAATTCGAAGACAAATTTCATCGTAAGTTTTATTACTTGCGTCTGTCTGTGACCGACGTATGTAATTTCAAATGTACCTATTGCCTTCCTGATGGCTATAAGCCTTCGGGCAATAAAAACTCGTCTTTTTTATCTCTCCCTGAAATCAAACGGGTCGTAAAAGCATTCGCTGATTGTGGCACGTCAAAAGTGCGCATCACTGGTGGTGAGCCTAGCTTACGCAAAGATTTTACCGACATTATCCATTCAGTAGCGGCGACGCCTGGCATTCAAAAAGTTGCAACGACAACCAATGGCTATCGCATGGCAAAACAAGTCGCAGATTGGCGTGAAGCGGGTTTAACCCACATTAATGTCAGTGTGGATAGCCTTGACCCGCGTATGTTTCATCAAATCACAGGTGAAAATAAGTTTACTGAAGTCATGAATGGTATCGAACGTGCGTTCGAGGTCGGTTATGAGCAAGTAAAAGTTAATGTGGTGTTGATGAAAGATCTGAACCATCACGAGCTGCCAGCGTTTCTTAACTGGATAAAAGATCGTCCAATCCAACTGCGTTTCATTGAGTTGATGCAAACGGGTGAGATGGATGAGCTATTTAATAAGCACCATGTATCCGGAGTGGCAATTCGTAACCAGCTAATTGCAAATGGTTGGTTGCTGAAAGTGCGCTCGCATAATGATGGTCCTGCGCAAGTATTTGTTCATCCTGATTACAAGGGTGAAATAGGTCTTATCATGCCTTATGAAAAAGACTTTTGTGAAAGCTGCAACCGACTGCGCGTTTCTGCGATGGGTAAGCTGCACCTATGTCTGTTTGGAGACCACGGTGTAGAATTGCGTGATCTTTTGGAACGTGATGAGCAAGAGAGTGAGCTTATTGAACGTATCCAGGCGCAGTTACAAACCAAGTCGGTAAGCCATTTCTTGCATGATGGCAATACTGGTATGACGCCACACCTCGCGTCTATCGGCGGCTAACTTCATTCAATTTTTAGAGCGAGTTCACTGATAAGCTGGCTCTAACTTTTTCCGAATCGATACCAAGCGTATCAAAGCTAATTAAGAGAATAGGTGAACAAATGGGTCACGCTGAAAGCAAATTCCAACCTGCAAATATTGCCGTTCTAACGGTATCTGACACTCGTACTGAAGAAAACGATACCTCTGGTCGTTACCTAGCTGAGCATGCTCAAGAAGCGGGTCACAACGTAGTAGACAAGCAAATTGTTATTGATGACATGTACAAGATCCGCGCGATTGTTTCTCAATGGATTGCTGATGAAAGCGTACAAGCGATCATGATTACTGGCGGTACAGGTTTCACCTCACGTGATAGCACGCCAGAAGCACTTAAGCCTCTATTTGATAAAGAAGTTGAAGGTTTTGGTGAGTTGTTCCGTATGGTGTCGTACGAAGAGATCGGTACGTCTACGATTCAGTCTCGTGCGATTGCTGGTTTTGCTAACCACACCGTGATCTTCGCAATGCCAGGTTCAACTGGTGCGTGCCGCACAGGCTGGACAAAAATTATTAAACAGCAGTTGGATGCAAGTCATCGCCCTTGTAACTTCATGCCACACCTATCTGTATAACCTTTCCTAAAAGCGAAGGAAAAACAATGACCCAATTTACACATATCAATGCTTCTGGCGAAGCAAACATGGTTGACGTGTCAGCAAAAACGGAGACGGTTCGTGAAGCTCGTGCTGAAGCATTTGTTCACATGGCCCCAGAAACACTTCAACTGATTGTCTCTGGCCAGCACCACAAAGGTGATGTATTTGCGACGGCTCGTATAGCTGGTATTCAAGCTGCGAAGAAAACCTGGGATTTGATTCCACTTTGTCATCCGCTACTACTCTCTAAAGTTGAAGTTCAACTGGAAGCTATCGAAGCAGAAAACAAAGTTCGCATCGAATCAGTATGTAAACTTGCGGGTAAAACTGGTGTGGAAATGGAAGCGCTCACGGCAGCTTCCGTTGCTGCTCTAACGATTTACGATATGTGTAAAGCAGTACAAAAAGACATGGTCATTGGTCAAGTTCGTCTACTAGAGAAAACGGGTGGTAAATCTGGTCACTTTAAGGTGGAATCATGATTAAAGTACTTTTCTTTGCTCAAACTCGCGAGCTGATTGGCATCGACAGTGTCGAGTTAGACGGGCCGTTTGAAACGGTTGAATCAATTCGTTCACATCTAGTGGAAGAAGGCACTAAGAAAGATGGCAAGTGGGATTTAGCGCTCGAGCCAGGAAAGCTACTTGCTGCAGTGAACCAATCCATCGTCCCTCTGGATACACAAGTAAAAGCAGGTGACGAAGTTGCGTTTTTCCCGCCGGTAACTGGGGGTTAAGATGGATTCTCGTGTTTCTGTACAAATTGAAGACTTTTCGGTTGAGCAAGAATATCAACGTCTATCTGAAGGGACGGCTGCCGGCGCTGTCGTTACATTCGTTGGTAAAGTTCGAGATATGAACCTTGGGGATAATGTCATTGGTTTACATCTAGAGCACTATCCGGGGATGACAGAGAAGAGCTTGAGCGACATTTGCGATCAAGCTGAGTCTCGCTGGCCACTATTAGGTGTACGCGTGATTCATCGTGTCGGAGACATGGATAGCGGTGATCAAATTGTATTTGTGGGCGTTTCCAGTGCGCACCGCGGCGCGGCATTTGATGCGTGCGAGTTCATCATGGATTATCTGAAAACCCAAGCACCATTTTGGAAAAAAGAGCGTACGACGAATGAAGATCGTTGGATTGAGTCGCGCGACACCGATCATCAAGCTGCACAGCGTTGGGAAAAATAGAACTAACCCGCATTCTAGTGAAAAAAGCTAAGTGCTAATGGCACTTAGCTTTTTTTGTATTTATCTTCATTGTATTGCTCACTTTGTTTCAATATTTCCTATCTTTTGTCTGGTGATATTCTTCACAATAAAAGTTTTTTGCCCAATATATAAACAATTATTTGTTAGACTTGATTTGTCATAAATGTTAAATGATGTGTAAATATCTAGCATAAGATGCTAGTAAATGGTTTAAACTCAGATTAATCGAAAGTTTCGCCTGTTAAATGTCGCTTCTGGTCTTTATTTGGCTGGTGAATGCTTTGGGGTTAGAGTTTACTGCTAGATATGTGTGGTTTAGTCAGCATTATTGGTTTTTTTGCTACATTTTTATGGCAAATTACTTCAATGATTGCTAATGTGTGCCGCAGTCTTTGTAAGGTTTTAGACTTTTGTGCTCAGAAAGTGCACTAAAAAAATCTAAAACTCTGACCGTTCCAGGCCCTTACAAAGAAGTCATGGATGCTAACGAAAAAATTTGGAGTTTTACGCATGTATAAGAATAAAATCACGCGCGCTTTATTTATTGGTGCTGGTCTTTCTCTCGCTCTAGCTGGTTGTGGTGAAAAGCCTGCGGAGAAACAAGCTGCTGAGCCTGCTCCGGCTCCAGCCCCTGAAGCTAAATCTGATTCTAAAGAGCCAAAACTTGCTGCTGTTCAAGAATTGGTGCGTGGTAACGGTACAGAAGTTGCGACAATAGACCCTCATAAATCTCAAGGTGTTCCAGAATCCCACGTGATTCGCGATCTTCTTGAAGGCCTTGTAAACCAAGATGCGGACGGTAACACTATCCCTGGTGTTGCAGAATCTTGGGAAACTGAAGACAACAAAACATACACTTTCCACTTACGTGAAGACGCAAAATGGTCAAACGGTGATCCTGTCACTGCAGGTGATTTCGTTTACAGCTTCCAACGTGCAGTCGATCCAGCAACCGCCTCTCCATATGCTTGGTACATGGAATACACCAAGATGAAGAACGCAAAAGACATTGTTGCGGGTAAAAAAGATAAGAGCGAGTTAGGTGTTAAAGCGGTTGACGATCACACGTTAGTGGTTGAGTTAGATACTGCAGTACCATATTTTGTAATGATGATGGGCCACACGACAGTGAAACCTGTTCATCAAGCAACTGTTGAAAAGTTCGGCGATCAATGGACGAAGCCAGAGAACTTTGTAGGTAACGGTGCTTATGTTGTTGACAACTGGGTTGTAAACGAGCGTTTGGTTCTAAAACGTAACGAACAGTACTGGGACAACGAAAACACGACGCTTGACCAAGTCACTTTCTTACCAATCGAGAACCAAGTAGCGGAAATGAACCGCTTCCTAGCGGGTGAAATCGACTTCACGAACGAGCTGCCTACAGAGCACTTCAAGCGTCTGAAGAAAGAGCACCCACAAGAAGTGTCTGTAACCGGTAACTTATGTACTTACTACTACATCTTCAATACGAAGAAAAAGCCGTTTGATGATGTTCGTGTGCGTAAAGCGATTTCTTATGCGATTGACCGTAACATTGTGACCGACGCGATTTTAGGTCAAGGTCAAAAGCCAGCTTACTTCTTAACACCTGAAATTACGGCAGGTTTCAACCCAGAAATTCCTGCATACGGCAAAATGACGCAAGAAGAGCGTAACGCAGAAGCTGCGCGTCTATTGGAAGAAGCGGGTTACGGCGCAGACAACCCTCTTGAATTTAACCTTCTATACAATACATCAGAGAACCACAAGAAACTTGCGGTTGCACTGGGTTCAATGTGGAAGAAGACACTTGGTCTAGACGTTACGCTAGAAAACCAAGAGTGGAAAACTTACCTATCTACCAAAGATTCTGGCAACTTTGAGGTTGCTCGTGCAGGTTGGTGTGGCGACTACAACGAAGCTTCATCTTTCCTAACGCTGATGATGAGTAATAACACTACTGGTGGTATTCACTACGACAGCAAAGAGTACGATGCGATCATGAACAAAGCATTTGCTTCAACTTCTGACGAAGAGCGCCAAGCACTTTACCTAGAAGCAGAGAAGTTGATGGCAAAAGATATGCCAATCGCACCTATCTACCAGTACGTGAAATCACGTCTACTATCACCGAAAGTTGGTGGCTTCCCAGTAAATAACGCGGAAGACAAGATTTACTCTAAAGATCTCTACATCACAGAGTAATTCGTAACTCGATAGAACTATAAAAATGAGGCCCTACATGTGAGAAATTGCATGTAGCGCCTATCTTTAGTCCAAAAGAATTGGACGACTTCTTTAATTTAACTGTCACAGACTGAAAGAGTGAGTTTATGCTTAAATTCATCGCAAAAAGGATATTTGAGGCGATCCCAACAATGTTGGTTTTGATCACCGTATCTTTCTTTCTTATGCGCTTTGCACCGGGAAACCCTTTCTCGACAGAGCGTCCATTGCCACCCGAAGTAATGGCAAATATCGAAGCTAAATATGGCTTGGATAAACCTGTATTTGAACAATACACCACGTATTTGACCAATGTTATCCAAGGTGATTTCGGACCGTCATTTAAATACCTTGATTACTCAGTAAACGAGCTGATCGCGGTTGCCTTACCAGTTTCGGCTAAAGTGGGCTTCATCGCCTTTATCTTTACTTTGATAATGGGGGTTACCGTCGGTACCATTGCTGCGCTCAAGCAAAATACTTGGATTGATTACACCATTATGTCGACTGCGATGCTTGGTGTCGTAATGCCATCCTTTGTATTAGCGCCTGCGCTTATCTACATATTCTCGCTTCATTGGAATATCTTCCCTGCGGGCGGTTGGCAAGATGGTAGCTGGCAGTATTTAGTGCTTCCTGTTATTGGTATGTCGCTACTGTATGTTGCTACCTTTGCTCGTATCACGCGTGGTTCGATGATCGAAACCCTAAACAGTAACTTTATTCGTACGGCACGTGCTAAAGGTCTAAGTTACCGTTATATCATTATCAAACACGCTCTTAAGCCGGCACTTCTCCCTGTTGTTTCTTACATGGGCCCAGCTTTCGTAGGTATCATCACCGGTTCCGTTGTTATCGAAACCATTTTTGGTCTGCCTGGTATTGGTAAACTATTCGTTAACGCTGCGTTTAACCGTGACTACTCGCTAGTAATGGGGGTAACCATTCTGATTGGTTTCCTATTCATTCTATTCAACGCGATTGTAGATATTTTACTTGCAATGATTGACCCGAAAATTCGCTACTAACAGGGACGTTTGGTTATGTTAACGAAAAAAGAAAACCTAGAAGCGATTGAGAAATTCTCCGAAAACTTGGAGATTGAAGGTCGCAGTCTTTGGCAAGATGCTCGTATCCGTTTCATGCGCAACAAAGCGGCGATGGTGAGCTTATTCCTTCTTGTTCTAATGACGTTGGCGGTTATTATCCTGCCAATGATCGCACCGTACACATTTGATGATACTGACTGGTACGCGATGCACGTTGCACCGAATGCTGACCATTGGTTTGGTACTGACAGCTTAGGCCGTGACTTATACGTGCGTACGCTAATTGGAGGTCGTATTTCGTTGATGGTAGGTGTTATGGGTGCATTTGTAGCGGTACTGATTGGTACGCTCTACGGCGCAGCATCTGGTTTCATCGGCGGTAAAGTTGACCGCGTAATGATGCGTATTCTAGAAATTTTATACGCGGTACCGTTTATGTTCCTGGTGATTGTACTGGTAACATTCTTCGGTCGTAACATCATGCTGATCTTCGTTGCGATTGGTGCTATCGCATGGCTAGATATGGCGCGTATCGTACGTGGCCAGACTCTTAGTCTACGTAGCAAGGAGTTTATCGAAGCGGCACATGTGTGTGGTGTAAGCAACTGGAAAATCATTACTCGTCATATCGTACCGAACGTACTGGGTATTGTAGCGGTATACTCTACGCTGCTTATCCCAAGTATGATTCTAACGGAATCATTCCTATCATTCCTTGGTCTTGGTGTTCAGGAACCAATGACAAGTTGGGGCGCTCTTCTACAAGAAGGTGCACAGACAATGGAAGTAGCAATCTGGCAGCTGGCATTCCCAGCAGTGTTCATGGTTGTGACGCTATTCTGCTTCAACTACGTTGGTGACGGCCTGCGCGATGCGCTGGATCCAAAAGACAGATAATTAAAAGATAAGATTAAGGAAGCAATGATGAGCTTATTAGATGTCAAAGATCTGCGCGTCGAATTCACCACGCAAGATGGTATCGTAACCGCAGTAAACGATTTGAACTTCTCTCTCAACCAAGGCGAAACCTTAGGTATCGTTGGAGAGTCGGGATCAGGTAAATCTCAAACCGTATTCGCAATCATGGGCCTTTTGGCTAAGAATGGTATTATTTCTGGTAGCGCAAAGTTTGAAGGCAAAGAAATCCTAAACTTACCAGAAAAAGAACTGAACAAAGTGCGTGCGGAACAGATCGCAATGATCTTCCAAGACCCAATGACATCACTGAACCCTTACATGAAAGTCAGTGATCAGTTGATGGAAGTGCTTATGCTGCACAAAGGCATGGGCAAAGCGGAAGCATTTGAAGAATCAGTACGCATGCTGGAAGCGGTAAAAATCCCTGAAGCGCGTAAGCGTATCACGATGTACCCGCATGAGTTTTCAGGCGGTATGCGTCAGCGTGTAATGATCGCGATGGCGTTGTTATGTCGTCCTAAACTGCTTATAGCCGATGAGCCAACAACAGCACTTGATGTGACGGTACAAGCACAGATCATGGACTTGTTGAATGAGCTGAAATCTGAGTTCAACACAGCGATCATCATGATCACTCACGACCTTGGTGTGGTTGCAGGTTCGTGTGACAAGGTGCTGGTGATGTATGCAGGCCGTACCATGGAGTACGGCAACGTAAACGAAATTTTCTACAATCCAAGCCATCCTTATGCGGAGGGTCTGCTGAAGGCGATTCCTCGCCTCGATACTGAGGGTGAAATTCTGCCGACCATTCCTGGTAATCCACCAAACTTGCTTCGTTTACCGCCGGGCTGCCCTTATCAAGAGCGCTGTCACCGTGTGATGGATCGTTGTAAGCGCGAGGCGCCAATTCTGACACCATTTGGTGATGGTCGTCAGCGTGCATGTTTTTCTGAATGGGAGGCTTGGAACAAATGAACGCAGTAGACAAAAAACTAATTCTGGACATTTCTGAGCTGAAAGTTCACTTCAGCATTGCCTCAAAGTCGGCATGGCCGTGGTCAAAGCCTTCGAGCCTGAAAGCGGTAGATGGCGTGAATGTTCGACTATACGAAGGGGAAACGCTTGGTGTAGTAGGTGAATCAGGTTGTGGTAAATCGACGTTTGCTCGTGCCATCATTGGTCTGGTTGAAGCTACTGACGGCCAAGTAGTGTGGTTGGGTCAAGACCTTACTAAAATGAAAAGCGTTCAGCGCCGTGAGACGCGTAAAGAAATTCAGATGATTTTCCAAGACCCATTGGCATCGCTGAATCCGCGTATGACTGTTGGTGATATCATTGCTGAACCTCTTGAGACATTCTATCCAGAACTGTCTAAGCAGGAAGTGAAAGATCGCGTTAAAGAGATGATGGCGAAAGTTGGCCTATTACCTAACGTGATTAACCGTTACCCACACGAGTTCTCGGGTGGTCAGTGTCAGCGTATCGGGATAGCGCGTGCGCTTATCCTTAAGCCTAAGATGATCATTTGTGACGAGCCAGTATCGGCGCTTGATGTATCTATTCAAGCTCAGGTGGTTAACCTACTTAAAGAGATTCAAAAAGAGTTAGGGCTTTCTCTGGTATTCATTGCGCATGACTTGTCTGTCGTTAAACACATTTCAGATCGCGTTTTAGTTATGTATTTAGGTAATGCCGTTGAGCTTGGCGAGGCCGAGGCTCTGTTTGCTGATCCTAAGCACCCATATACGCGTGCGCTGATGTCTGCGGTTCCGATCCCGGACCCGGATATTGAGCGCAATAAGAAAATCCAAATGCTAGAGGGTGATCTTCCTTCACCTATCAACCCACCGTCGGGTTGTGTATTCCGCACTCGTTGCCCACAAGCAACCGAAGAGTGTGCGAAGACGAAGCCAACCATTTTAGGTAATGACGTTCACGCGGTATCTTGTTTACACGTTAGTGTATAAATTCAGCCTGTGACGGGCTTAAGCGCGACACCTTCATCGGGTCGCGCTTTTTTTATGTGTCTGATTTATACATTCGAATTTCTTGAACATGATGTCCTAAGTTCGATGATTCTCTGTTTGATAGGAAACGCTAATATAGACACAAACAGAACGAGAGGAGAGCAATCATGGGTAAGTTGGTTGAAGGTGTTTGGCAAGATGTCTGGTATGACACAAAATCAAATGGTGGCAAATTTGTGCGCGAAGATGCCGGATTCCGTAACTGGGTTAAAAACGACCCTGATGCGGAGTTTACGCCAGAGTCCGGTCGATACCATTTGTATGTCTCTCTTGCTTGTCCGTGGGCACATCGAACCCTCATTTTCCGCAAGCTGAAAGGTTTAGAACCACATATTGATGTCACGGTCGTTTGCCCTGATATGCTCAGCCAAGGTTGGCAAATGGGGCTTCCTGAGCCATTGTTTGGTCACACGCGCATGTATCAAATTTACACGCAGGCCAAACCCGATTACACGGGCCGCGTAACCGTGCCTGTACTTTGGGATAAAAAGACCAATACTATTGTGTCAAACGAGTCGTCAGAGATCATTCGCATGTTCAATTCGGAATTCAATGCGTTAACAGGGAATCACGACGACTACTATCCAGATCATCTAAAACACGTTATTGATGAGTGGAACGATTTTGTTTATCCAAATGTCAACAACGGAGTGTATCGTTGTGGCTTCGCGACTACACAAGAGGCGTATGAAGAAGCGTTTGATTCTTTGTTTAATGCGTTAGATAAAATCGATGCTCACTTAGCGACGCATCGTTACTTAGCAGGGAACACAATTACTGAGGCTGATTGGCGTTTGTTTACGACTCTTATTCGTTTTGATGCGGTGTATGTGGGGCATTTCAAGTGTAACAAGCAGCGCATCGCAGACTACGAAAATATACAAGGCTACTTAAAAGAGTTATATCAAGTCGAAGGCGTCGAAGAAACGACGGATTTCTATCACATTAAACGCCACTACTACTTCAGCCACACTGGGATTAATCCGACGCAAGTTGTACCAAAAGGGCCTGATTTAGACCTAAATACTCCTCATGGAAGAGAAAGGATTGGCTAGTTTGCTGCTTCCATTGCAAATGAAAAAGTACTTAACGGTTAGCAATGCCGTTAAGTACTTTTGTGTCATCTAAATACCGGGAGTAGGAAGTTTACTTTTTCATTCATCGCCACCTTACTTAGCGCGTACGATGTCCATCACTAGCTTTCCGTCCACTTTTACAGGACCGTCCTCTTTAGCGCCGAGCGTATACTCAAACACACCAGTCTTCATGCCACCTTTCTCTCCGTGGACCATTAACATCAGCATACCGCCTGATTCTACTGGTTCCATCAAAATTGCATTTACGTTTTCATTCTTTCCCATTTTTAACGGAGCGTAGCCGATAACAGGACCAGGCTTCATTGATTCGTCTGTTCGGTGGACAACCATCCACCCATTGTCATCAGCATGAGCCATTTCAGCGGTCACCGTTCCTCCGGACATATCTTGATCGACGCCTTTAATACTCGAGGCGGAAAAGCTGAATGAAGAAAAAATAATCAGAAACGCAGCTAAACCAAACTTTATCAGTGATGTATTGATGAAATCCTTCATATATATTCCTTAGCAGTCAATGAGTTTGTGCATTGCAGTAGCTTTTACGTATTTCCTAGCAAAAAAGTTTAGCTAAAACGTAAATAATGCCGATAAATTGAACAGGGGCCGTGCTGCCTTGGAGCCAATGTATTTTGGGGAATGGGTCAATCGGTGTAAGAACAAGCGCGAGCATTGTCGATTAGGTGTGGTGGGGCGATAGGGAGAAAAGCTTTGCGCACCAGTAATTATAGGTTGTGCAGTGATTGGTATAAAAAACAAATAAGTGTTCTGGCCAGCAATAGAAAAAGCCCTCGACGAATCGAGGGCTTTGTATCTATATCTAACTAGATGTCAGAAGCGATTATTTAGCTTCTTGGTCTGCTTGGATAGCTGTTAGAGCGATGGTGTACACGATGTCGTCTACTAGCGCGCCACGAGACAAGTCGTTTACAGGCTTACGCATACCTTGCAGCATTGGACCGATAGATACTAGGTCAGCTGAACGTTGTACCGCTTTGTAAGTCGTGTTACCCGTGTTTAGGTCTGGGAATACAAATACTGTCGCTTTACCTGCAACTGGAGAGTTTGGTGCTTTAGAAGCAGCAACGTTTTCCATAATAGCAGCGTCGTATTGTAGAGGACCATCAATGATAAGATCAGGACGTTTCTCTTGAGCCAGTTTTGTTGCTTCACGTACTTTATCAACGTCTGCACCCTTACCAGATTCACCAGTAGAGTAAGAGATCATTGCAACGCGTGGTTCGATACCGAATGCTGCTGCAGAGTCAGCAGATTGGATAGCGATTTCAGCAAGCTGTTCAGCAGTTGGATCTGGGTTGATTGCACAGTCACCGTAAACCAGTACTTGATCAGGCAGAAGCATGAAGAATACTGAAGATACGATAGACGCATTTGGTGCCGTCTTGATGATTTGGAACGGAGGAACGATAGTGTTCGCCGTAGTGTGAACAGCACCAGAAACTAGGCCGTCAACTTCGTCGTTCTCAAGCATCATTGTGCCAAGGAATACTGAATCTTGTAGCTTCTCACGAGCCACAACTTCAGTCATGCCTTTAGCACCGCGCAACTCAACTAGGCGAGCAACGTAGTTTTCACGAACAGCATCTGCATCAATGATGGTTACACCAGTACCTAGCTCAACGCCTTGTTGAGCCGCTACGCGACGGATTTCATCTGGGTTACCTAGAAGTACACAGTCTGCAATGCCGCGTTCAGCACAGATTGCCGCTGCTTTAACTGTGCGTGGTTCGTCACCTTCTGGAAGAACGATACGCTTACCTGCTTTACGAGCAAGTTCAGTTAGCTGGTAACGGAACGCTGGTGGGCTTAGACGACGAGACTTCTGAGTGCCTTCAGTCATAGACTCGATCCAGTTACCGTCGATGTGGCCAGCAACGTGTTCGTTGATGAACTCGATACGCTCTTTATCGTCTGCAGGTACTTCGATGCTGAAGCTCTGTAGGTTTAGAGACGTTTGCCAAGTGTTACCTTGTGCTTTGAAGATAGGTAGACCAGTGTCGAATGCTGGTTTACATAGGCCTTCGATTTCGCTAGGGATATCGTAACCGCCAGTTAGCAGTACTGCACCAATATCCACACCGTTCATTGCAGCAAGAGAAGCAGCAACGATAACATCAGGACGGTCTGCAGAAGTAACAAGTAGAGAGCCCGGTTTGAAGTGCTCAATCATGTTTGGCAGAGAACGTGCACAGAAAGTGATGCTCTTGATGCGACGAGTGTTGATGTCACCTTCGTTGATGATATCTGCTTTCAGGTGCTTAGCCATGTCGATTGCACGAGTCGCAATCAGATCAATGCTCCATGGCACACAACCTAGTACACGAATTGGAGAAGTGTTAAAAATTTCCATCACTTTCAATTCGTTTTGTTTCGCGCTGTCTGCATCGTCAAAGATTTCAGATAGGTCAGGGCGAGTACGGCCAGCTTCGTCAACAGGAGCGTTTAGCTTGTTGATGATAACACCAGAGATGTTTTTGTTTTTAGTGCCGCCGAAGTTAGAACATGCTACTTCGATACGCTCTTTCAGTTGCGCAGGGTTATCAGTACCTGGAGTCGCAACTAGCACGATTTCTGCACCAAGTGTTGCCGCGATTTCCGCGTTTACTTGGTTTGCAAATGGGTGCTTACGAGTAGGTACAAGACCTTCGATTAGCGTAACGTCTGCGTCTTTGTTGATTTGGTTGTAACGTTCAACAACGGTTTCTAGCAGCTCGTCCATGTTGTCGTTACCGATTAGGCTTTCAGCAACAGACATCGCCATTGGTTCACCGATCTTCATATCGCTGTTACGACCAACGATAGTTGAAGTCAGATCTGGCTGATCACCACCTGAACGTGGCTGACAGATTGGCTTATAGAAAGAAACTTTAACGCCTTTACGCTCCATAGCGCGAAGAACACCCATGCTAACGCTTGTTAGGCCAACGCCTGCGCTAGTAGGGATAAGCATAATAGTACGAGACATTCGTAGAGTACCTTTAGCTATTTGGGGGATAAAAGCTCAACTCTTATTCCATGAAGCTCGAAGAATAGGAGTTGAGCCCCTAAGAAATTCGTTTGAATGAAAATCTGGCTAGCCGAGTGGCTAGCCAGGAATTCAATTAAAGACCTGTCAGGCGAGCAGTGTCTTCAGCGATGACTAGCTCTTCGTTAGTAGAGATAACCATTGCAGGGATACGGCTGTTTTCAGTCGTGATAACGCCTTCGCCGCCGAAGCGAGCTTTAAGGTTAGCTTCGCTATCTACTTCGATACCGAAGATGCCAAGACGGTTTAGAACCATTTCACGGATAGGGCCAGAGTTCTCGCCGATACCGCCAGTGAAAGTGATTGCGTCTAGACGGCCTTCCATTGAAGCAGTGTAGCCAGCAACGTATTTAGCTAGACGGTGGCAGAACACGTCCATTGCGCGTGTTGCTTCTTCTTTTTGACCGTAGTTGTCTTCAACGAAACGACAGTCAGAAGTCACTTCGGTTAGACCTTGAAGACCAGACTCTTTAGTTAGCATCGTGTTGATTTGATCAACAGAGTAACCTAGAGCGTCGTGTAGGTGGAAGACGATAGCAGGGTCGATGTCGCCACAGCGAGTACCCATTACCAGACCTTCAAGTGGAGTAAGACCCATAGACGTGTCTACAGATTGACCGTTCTTGATCGCACATACAGATGCGCCGTTACCTAGGTGACAGTTGATGATGTTTACTTCTTCAACTGGTTTGTTTAGTAGGCCTGCAACTTCACGAGTGATGAACAAGTGAGAAGTACCGTGCATGCCGTAACGACGGATACCGTGTTCTTTGTATAGGTTGTATGGAAGAGCGTATAGGTAAGACTCTTCAGGCATAGTTTGGTGGAACGCAGTGTCAAATACAGCAACGTTTTTCAGCTCTGGGAAGTTTTTCTTAGCCGCTTCGATACCGATGATGTGAGCAGGGTTATGAAGAGGTGCAAATGTTGCAGCGTCTTGAATACCTTTTAGAACTTCATCAGTAATTAGTGCAGATTGAGTGAACTGCTCGCCGCCGTGAACGATACGGTGACCGATTGCGCCTAGGTTAGCTTTAAGCTCTGGCTTAGAAGCAAGAATAGTTTCTACCATAAACGCTAGTGCTTCTTCGTGAGCTGCACCATTGCCTAGTTGAGCTTCGTGCTTGCCATCAAGTTTCCACTTGATGCGAGCTTCAGGAAGGTGAAGACACTCAGCAAGACCTGACAAGTGCTCGTCGCCGTTCTCGGCATCAACAACGGCAAATTTAAGAGAAGAACTACCGCAGTTTAAAACTAAAACTAGCTTAGACATGTATGACTACCTGTTATTCGTCTGATAAAAAATCAGTTAAAGAATGAAAAATTAATCACAAGAATAGCCGATACCCAGAAGGCTGCGTACTAATCCTGGTCAAAAATTGTTCTAATTCCATATAAAGAAATAGTGATGAACCCTTCCATCACTATGATGCGATCCGTGCAGATAGATATCTCGGAGTTGCTTAAATTGTAAATAACAGCAACAATGAGATTGAGGGTCTGCAAAGGATAGCGATAATAAGCAATGATAACAAAAAAAATTTGAAAGAATATTAACTTTCATCAATTTTTTGTACCTTCAGTTGAAATGTTCAACTATTTTTTAGTGAGAGAGCGGTATGAGTAATAAAGTCGGATTGATCCATAGCCTGAAAGATGGCCAGAATTACATGGAGATCTGGCCGGTTCGTAAAGAGCTAAGCGCCATATTTCCGGAACAGCGTATCATTAAGGCGACTCGCTTTGGCATTAAAGTCATGCCGGCCGTTGCTGCGATCAGCGTACTCACTCAAATGGCATTCAACAATTACCACGCGTTACCTCAATCCATTGTTGTCGCCTTGTTTGCGATTAGCTTGCCACTTCAAGGCATTTGGTGGCTTGGTGCTCGATCCAACACGAAATTGCCGCCTTCTTTGGCCTCTTGGTATCGGGAGTTGCATCAAAAAATTGTGGAAACAGGTTTTGCATTAGAGCCTGTCAAAGCTCGCCCTCGTTACAAAGAGCTTGCGATAATACTGAACCGAGCGTTTCGCCAGCTCGATAAATCGTCATTAGAGCGTTGGTTCTAATTTAAATTGTTTGAAATGGAGTGTGCACTGGCCGCTCCATTTTTGATCCTGCCTCTATTACCTACTTTGACGAAGCGAGCGAAGCTTTGTTTACCAAAGATTCTTTCCGGATGAAGAAGTCCCCCCGATCACAAATGTTGCTTTAGTGTTAAATCTTTCTTTTCTTTACTAAGACTTAGTAGTAATAATAAAAACAAGATGCGCAAGAAGTGCACAGTTATACGAACACAACAATACCGCCTTCAAACATTTGAATTCACGAGTCGATACACATATTGAAAGCTCGTGAAACAAGGACGAAGTCACATCAAGGAGTTATGATGAAAACGAAACGTTTATTAGCCACTGCCGTTCTATCAGCTACTGCTATTTTCTCTTCTACCAATGTACTGGCCGCCACTGCAACTGTCGCAGTTTCACAGATTGTCGAACACCCGGCGTTAGACGCGACGCGCCAAGGGTTACTTGATGGTTTGAAAGCGAAAGGCTACGAAGAAGGCAAAAATCTAGAATTTGATTATAAGACCGCACAGGGTAATCCAGCGATTGCGGTGCAAATTGCCCGTCAGTACGTCGGCGAAAATCCTGATGTGTTAGTTGGCATCGCGACACCTTCGGCACAAGCTTTGGTGTCGGCTACTCGCTCTATTCCTGTTGTCTTTACTGCGGTAACAGATCCGGTTGGTGCGAAATTGGTTAAGTCGATGGAACAACCAGGTAAAAACGTAACTGGCCTGTCTGATCTTTCACCCGTTGCTCAGCATGTCGATCTCATCCAAGAAATTCTTCCTCAGGTGAAAAGCATCGGGGTTGTATTTAATCCCGGTGAAGCTAATGCCGTGACTTTAGTTGAATTACTAAAAGAAAGCGCAAAAGCAAAAGGCATACAAGTGGTTGAAGCGACCGCACTAAAAAGTGCTGATGTTCAGTCTGCGACTCAAGCGATTGCAGCGAAATCAGACATTCTTTACGCCCCAACAGACAATACAGTTGCAAGTGCGATTGAAGGGATGATTGTGGCAGCGAATCAAGCGAAGAAACCTGTATTTGGTGGCGCGACGTCGTATGTCGAAAAGGGTGCAATTGCAGGCTTAGGTTTTGACTACTACCAGGTTGGTGTACAAACCGCGGATTATGTGGCGGCGATTCTTGATGGTCAAGAACCAGGCAAGCTGGATGTAAAAGTCGCGACGGGTTCTGACCTTGTAATTAATGAAAGCGCAGCATCTAAGCTCGGTATCAAGCTGCCAAATTCTGTGGTTGAACGTGCGACAAGCATGCAATAAGTAACGCTTTTTGGGGTTAAGCCTGTCACGTTGGTTGATAGAGGCTTGCCCCAAAACTGATACTCTCCAGATTTCTCGTGTAAAGCATTCTGCTAGAGAAGAAGGGGAGTATACGTTAGAAGTCTTAAGTTCAGGTTGGTATTAGCCAGCCTGAGCATGCAGAAAGGAGCAGTTATGTCTGCATTTGCTTTTTTTGGTGCACTCGAAATTGGCTTGATTTATGGCCTAGTCGCTCTGGGTGTGTATCTTACGTTCCGTGTTCTCGATTTCCCCGATTTGAGTGTGGATGGCAGCTTTCCAATGGGAGCGGCGGTGGCTGCAACGGCGATTGTCGCAGGTATTAATCCTTGGCTTGCGACAATAATGGCGATGATAGCTGGTAGTATGACGGGGTGGGTAACCGCTTTTCTGGCTGTTCGGTGTGGTATTTTACACCTGTTAGCTTCCATTCTTACCATGATCGCTGCATTTTCAATTAATATTCGTATTATGGGCAAACCTAATATGGCGTTGCTTGGAGAGGATACGATTCTCACTCCGTTTGAAGCATTGGGCGATGCGATGTTTATTCGCCCTCTGGTTGTTGGGGCCTTAGTTCTTCTGTCCGCTTTCTTTGTCATTCGCCTGCTGAACAGCGACTTTGGTCTTGGTTTACGAGCCACGGGTGTGAATGCGCGTATGGTTTCTGCGCAAGGGGCGAGCACTGGCTTTTATACCTACTTTGGCTTGGCTTTATCCAACGGGTTTGTGGGATTCGCAGGCGCGTTGTTTGCACAAACGAACAGCTTTGCGGATGTGACCTCTGGCGTGGGCACCATTGTCGTTGGTTTGGCAGCTGTGATTTTGGGGCAGACCCTTATTACCGGGCGCAAGATTTGGGTTGCGGTGTTTGCGGTCATCATCGGTTCGGTACTTTATCGCCTTGCAGTAGCTTTCGCTTTGAGTTCTGGCATGTTTGGTTTACAAGCTTCAGACCTCAACCTTGTTACCGCAGTATTGGTGGCTGTGGCGCTTATTGCTCCAAAGCTAAAACAGAGCATGAGAGCGAAACAACGCGTTACTGATGCTAAACAAGCGGCATCAAAAAATGGTTCTGGGGAGGCATTATGATCGAACTAAATAATATTCAGGTCACGTTCAACCCTGGGACGATTTTGGAAAATCGTGCATTGAAAGGCGTCTCTTTAGAGGTTCCAGATCATCAATTTCTTACCGTGATTGGTTCTAATGGCGCAGGAAAATCGACGTTGCTTGGTGCGGTGACAGGTGAGACGCCGATGATAGGTGGTCAGGTTATCATTGACGGCAAAGACGTCACCAAGCAGACGGTTGCCCAACGTGCGACGCAATGCGCCCGAGTGTTTCAAGATCCATTGGCCGGGACTTGTGGTGAACTTACGATAGAAGAGAACATGGCTCTAGCGCACATGCGTGGTAAAAAACGCAGTTGGGGTTTGGCGCTTTCAGCTAAACGTCGCAAGCTGTTCCAAGAGCGAATTAGCATCCTCGGTCTTGGTTTAGAAGACCGCTTGGGCGATAGCATTGGGTTGCTGTCTGGTGGACAACGACAAGCCGTTAGCCTTGTGATGGCGACGTTATCGGAGAGTAAGTTGTTATTGCTTGATGAACACACGGCTGCGCTTGATCCTCGTATGGCGGCGTTTGTTATCGACTTAACTAAACGTATTGTCGATGAGTTCGATTTAACAGTGATGATGGTGACGCATTCGATGAAAGACGCATTAGCATGTGGCGATAGGACCGTAATGCTTCACCAAGGTGAAATTGTGCTTGATGTGGCTGGAGAGCAGCGCGCTAACATGCAAGTACCAGACTTGTTGGATATGTTCTCCAAAGTGCGTGGTGAAGAGCTGGCAGATGACAGTCTCTTGTTGAACTAAGCGGTATCCGACAAGTCACTACGCCTACTAAGTGTGATCCTCCTTGGGAAAATTGGCTGATATGTCAACTCGCAAGGAGGATTTCTTGTCTCTAATTCTTCAATAACATAGTGGCATATCCGATGACGAGGAGTGCCCATAATGAACCTGCCATTTATTTTTCATAGTCAAACTATTGATGGTTTAGCTTTTAATGACGAGCAAGTTACAGTCAGACTGAAAACCGAGACATTGGATTTTGATTCCGTCTATGTGCGTATTGAGCCGGACAATGAAGAATATCTGGTCGATATGGCTCAAGTAGGAACAGCTGGTGAATTATTACTATGGGAGGCATCGTTTCGACCAAATCAAGATCGAGATGTCACACATTATGTGTTTAAGCTCCTCAAAGACGGACAACAATACTGGCTCGATGCACGAGGCGTACAAAAGCGTATTCCACCCAAAGAGTTCCACTTTAAGTTGAATGTAGAGCATCAACCACCAAGCTGGGTCCAAGAGCAAGTTTTCTATCAAATCTTTCCTGACCGTTTTTCTGCTAGTAAAAGTGAGTCTGATATTCGCCACGCTTATGCTCAGTATGATTCTGCATCGATCGTCAAGGCGTGGGGAGATGCGGTAGGCTCTCACCAAAATACCGGGGCACGTGAATTCTTTGGCGGCGACCTCAAAGGTGTGGAGCAAAAGTTGGACTATCTTGAACAGCTCGGCGTTACTGCGCTTTATTTTAATCCGATCTTTTCTTCACCAAGTAATCATAAATACGACACCACTGATTACTTCACTGTTGACCCTATGTTCGGCACCAATGATCAGTTTGCTGAACTGTGTGAGAAAATCCGTGGTAAGAATATGAAGATTGTCTTAGACGCGGTGTTTAACCACACGTCAGTGCATCATCCTTGGTTTGATATCGAACAAAAAGGAGAAGGAGCGTATGGCAATCCGCAGTCAAAGTTCCGTGATTACTACTTTTTCGAAGGCGAAACCAATCACTACATGGGTTGGAAAGGCATTGGTAACTTACCGGTTCTGAACTTTGAAAATGAACAGGTGCGCGACTACATCTACCAAAGTGAAGAGTCTGTCATCAAGTACTGGCTGAAGCCACCGTACTTGGTTGATGGCTGGCGGTTTGATGTAATCCATATGCTTGGCGAAGGGGACGGCGCGAAAAACAATGCTCATTATGTGGCAGCGTTTCGTCATGCGACTAAGTCAGTAAACCCGAATGCTTATGTGTTAGGTGAGCACTTTTTTGAAGCAACGCAGTGGTTGCAAGGTGATCAAGAGGATGGGGCGATGAACTACTACGGTTTTGCTCATCCAGTCCGAGCTTTTATCGCACGACAAGACATTATGTACGATCCAATCAACATTGATGGTTTGGAGTTTAAAGCGTGGTTGGACGAAGCCAGAGCAAAAATCCCATTTTCTAATCAGCTATCGCAGCTAAATCAACTCGATAGTCACGATACTGCTCGGTTTATCACATTGGTTGATGGTGATAAGTGTAAAATGAACATCGCGCTAGCAATGCTTATGACTTACGTTGGCACGCCTTGTATTTACTATGGGAGTGAAGTCGGTCTAGAAGGAGGGCTAGACCCGGATAATCGTCGTTGTTTTCCTTGGAATGAAATTGAAAGTTCACAATGGCTATCGCTTTACCAACAATGGATCAAGATACGTAAACAATGTAAGCCTTTACAGTCGGGCTGTATTCAATGGTTGCATTGCACTAACAACCAGTTGGCGTACGCACGTGTACTGGGTCGTGAAGCAGTCGTTGTTATGATTAATCTCAGTGGTAATGAATGTTCAATCGATTTACCTATGTGGCAACTGGGCTTGGAGGTTAGCCAAGTTATATCGTTGTTAGATGACACAGAACAGGTTGATTATAAAGGTCATATCTCTGTCAATATGTCGGCACAGAGCTGCAAATTATGGCGACTAAAGTGACACCACACTCTATATTGATTAAACTCCTTTAATATATAAACGGTCTCAAACAGCGCGCACACATTTGTTTGGTCTCTTGTTATCTGGTGCTGCATTGCATGCGTCACCAGATAACGAGTATCAATTTAATAGCAGTCATAAGAGACTATTGACCTTTCATATGCATGGTACTCAATGGTAAACCAAAGGCGATTTAGCCTCTCATTTGTCATCTTTTTTCCTCTGGCGTTATTTGTAGTGGTTTTACTCGTGACAACGAAAAATTACTATGATGCGGTTAACCGCTATATCGATTCTGAGTATTCGCGTATCGAGCGTGCAATGTCTCGCGGTATTAAAGTACTCACGGCTTTAGATTACAGCTTCACCAACTATACCAATTACGCTAACCCACTGTTTGAAGAACATAATTCTTTAGTCAAAGAAGGGCTTTGTTATCTTTGGCCTATAGATGTGTTATTACTCGAAAGTGTCTATAGTGAAGGGTTACCTGCGGTTGACCTTGATTATATGATCGTAGGGGACGAAAGCTTATGTCAGCAAGGTTCAACGATTAACCAGTTAGCTGAACAAAAGGCGGGTTTTGCGCCGTCATTGTCATTTCTGCACGATATTGAATCGCACATTGTTGGAATCCATTACATTGACAAGCGCGGTTACGTTATCTCCTCACCCGATACCTACGCAAAAAATTTCACAAGAGAGCTTTTGTCAACGCTAAAAGCCCGACCTTTTTGGCAAAAAACCGCGCAAGATAAAGTGAACATTACCTTGGCTGGACCAGGGCCTGTGTTGGACTCGATGGAAGGTCAAGTCATTAGTATGACGGTACCCGTCTATGAGAAAGGAGAACATCAAGGTGTTTTGTCTATTGATTTCGACATCAATACGCTCATGGCTTCGTCGCTAGGTCTTGTTGGTCAGTTTCATTTGGTTTCCAATTTACAATCCATTCCTTCAAACAGTACACGAATCAAACCAGTCGAATTAGAGCGATTGAGTGCGAGTCACAGCATGTACTACGAGTACAACCTTTGGGATGAAGCTAAGAACCTAGCGGTTTTTGAAAAATACAGCCTTATTGTCGCACTATTTATTTACGTGCTGAGTACCGTCGTCTTGTTCTATGTGAATATGCATAGCGAGCGACGTTACTTTAAAGAACTGGCAGCAAGAGACCCAATGACCAGTTTATTGAATCGTCGAGGTATGCAAACCGTGTGGCGTAATAAGATGACAAAAAAACAGGTTGCTTTGGCAGTGTTCGATATTGATAACTTCAAGAAGATCAACGACACCTATGGTCATGATGTCGGTGATTCTGCAATTCAGCTTGTTGCAAAATGTATACGTGAAAATATTCGCCATACCGATGTTGCCTCAAGGTTTGGTGGCGAAGAGTTCGTTTTAGCGATTTATGACGAAGATTCAGAAGGCATTAAACTCATTTTAGACAGAGTAAAAAAAGCCATAGATGAGCGCTCGATACGCGTAACGAAAGAAGGCTTTACGATCTCTGGCGGTGTGGTGTTTAGTAAAGAGAGCCGAGTAGAAAACTTTGATGAATTGTTTAAAGCGGCGGATGAAAAGTTATATCAAGCCAAAAGTACCGGCAAAAATAAGATCTGTTACTAGGATTTAGGTACAAAAAGGACGAGATATTCGTCCTTTTTGTGTTCGGGAATTATGCAACCTGAGAGTTTAAGTCATCGCGGTAGCGTTGAATATGCTCAACAATTGGTGCGGCTTTATTGAACGTTCTGATTTCTCTAAATAGGTCTTTTGCTTCAGGATAAGCCTGACGCAAATAAGAGAACCATTGTTTTACGCGGTTTGGGTAATACAAGCCTTTATCGCCTTTCATCTCAAACTTGGAGTAATAGATGAGCAACTCAACCACCTCGGGCCATGACATTGGCTGGTGGTTATGTTTTACCATATTGCCTAAGTTAGGGATATTGAAAGCGCCTCGGCACACCATCAAAGAGTTAACGCCAGTCGTTTCAATGCAACGTTGACCGTCTTCATAATTCCAAATTTCGCCATTCGCAATCAGTGGGATATCAAAACGTTCGCGAATTTGGTTGATGTAATCCCATTTTATCTCAGAAGCTTTATAACCACCTTGTTTAGTACGTGCGTGTACGGTCAATTCATTTGCGCCAGCAGACTGAATGGCATCGACAATTTCAAAGCAATCTTCAGGGTTCTCCCAGCCAAGACGAATTTTTGCAGTTACGGGAATGGCTTCTGGAACGGCTTCTCGACAAGCTTTAACCACACGGTGAATGAGCTCAGGATGCTGAAGTAGAGCAGCACCACCCTTACTTTTGTTGACCATTTTGGCTGGGCAACCAAAGTTTATATCAATACCTCTGGCGCCAAGATTTGCCGCTTTAATTGCGTTCTCAGCCATCCAGTTTGGTTCTTGTCCCAACAATTGCACATGTACTGGCACACCAGATGCAGTCTGAGAACCTTGCAACAGCTCTGGGCATAAACGGTGAAACACATGATCGGGTAATAGCTGGTCGATTACGCGAACAAACTCCGTAACACACAGGTCATAGTCGTTTATCTCGGTCAGGATTTGGCGCATCAAATGATCTAAAACGCCTTCCATTGGGCCTAGTACAACTCGCATAGCTTGCCTAATACAGTTTGGTGGTAAAAAGGAGGGCGATTGTAGCGATGTAAGTTAAGTTTGTCATTAAAAGAGTCGAAGCGCCCAATGCAGTCAAACACACAACGTTAGGTTACGTGCTTTTGAGCTCTGAGGTATAATGCCGCCAAATTTATGGGAAACCAGATGTCATGCAATACACATTGATTGAAAAAGGTGAAGTTCACGTCGATGAATCTTGCCTATTTATCGAAGGCGCAGTGTTAGCTGCGAATCTGACGACAAAACCACTCGCTCCTGAAAAGTGGTTAGAGCCGCTATTAGGTGAGGGATTCAAAGCGATTCAACCAGCTGTGGAAGAGCAAATTCACAAGCAGCATAACCGAATTCAACGAAACGAATATTCCGTGCTAGAGCTAACAGGCAAAGAACCTGAACAACTTGCTGATTTTGCCGAAGGCTTTATGTCTGTTTGGCCAATGATTGAAGAACAGTGGCAAGACGTTGAGCTCAATGATGGATTACAGCGTATGCTGCAAGCATTACTGACCACTTTGATGCTGGCGATCGATGAGCCAGCAACGCAGCAACAGATGCGTGACGCAGGTATTGAAACGCCACCGGCCCTGACAGATTTAGTCGACCAGCTTGATTTAATGGTCGGTGAAGTCGCGCTGGGCGCGGATGAGTTGATGGTAGGCAATAAAGCTCAAAGCCTAAACCCATTCAAAGGTATCGGGCGCAATGATCCCTGTCCTTGTGAGAGCGGAAAAAAATTCAAGCAGTGCTGTGGTCAATCACGCGGCTAAAGCGAATCGCCGCGCTATCCACTTAACAAAAAGCCGACCAGATGGTCGGCTTTTTGTTAATTTTTACGCGTCAGTAGGATTAACGAATTGGATTAACGCGTTTTGCAGGGAAGAATTGTGCAATTACAATTAATGCCAAAGCGATTAAATTGCCTGCAAAAATTACTACTAACCATTGTGGCATTGATAAATCAAGGAGCTGCCACACAACCTTAGAGCAATCACCATATGCTTCAAACATCCAAGGAACCCACTGATTGAGCGGAGCCCAGCTAGGGAATGTGACGAATAAATCGCAAGTCGCGAATGGTGATGGATTAAACTGGTAGTCCACGTGCTGCATCGCAAGTAACAAACCCTTGTAAGCACTTAATCCCCAGCCTATCAAACCTAGCCAGCGGAAAATTGGGTTCTTGGGTGCCAATATACCAACTATTGCAGCGACGCCCACTCCCATCATCGCGACTCTTTCATAAATACACATGACACATGGTGCAAGCATCATGACGTGCTGAAAATAGAGGGCACATGCTTCAAAGAAAACGACGAATAGCAGAAGCAGTAGCCACGATAAACGTCCCTTTGAAAACTGGTTAAGTGAATTTAAAATAGTCACGTTTTTGTTCCTGTCTGAAATAGAAAAAGCTCTGAATACTCAGAGCTTTTTATCGTGGATAAGTTTCCTAATCAACTCAAATTTTAGTGACCACCGGATACTACGGGAGTCAGATCACCACTATGAGGTAAAATCCAACCAGCTTCGTAGAAAGAAGCGGTTGCAGGCTCTAGGAAGAACATGATTCCCATCAGACCGACAATCGCAAGAACGACGGTGTAAGGCAGCGCCATGATAACCATTCGACCGTAAGACAGGCGAATTAATGGAGCGAGAGCCGATGTGAGTAAGAATAGGAATGCCGCTTGACCGTTTGGCGTTGCAACAGAAGGCAGGTTAGTACCAGTATTGATTGCCACCGCCAGTAAGTCGAACTGATCACGAGTAATGAGGCCTTCGATGAGTGCAGTTTTTACTTCATTGATGTAAACCGTACCAACGAACACGTTATCCGACACCATAGATAATAAGCCATTCGCCACATAGAACAGAGCTAGCTGAGTACCTTTATCTTCAACGGCAAGCACCGCATCAATGACTGGTTTAAACAGCTCTTGGTCAATGATTACAGCAACGATCGAGAAAAACACTGCAAGCAGTGCAGTGAAGGGCAGGGCCTCTTCAAACGCTTTCCCCATGGAGTGCTCTTCAATGACACCAGTAAATGCGGTCGCTAAAATGATCACAGAAAGGCCAATTAAGCCGACAGCCGCTAAGTGCAAAGCGAGTGCAACGATCAACCAAACCGCAATAAGACCTTGAACCCATAGTTTTGCGACATCTTGATTTGTTCGCGTTTTACGCTCTTCACGGTCAAAATCGACGAGGATCTGACGAACGTTGTTAGGAAGCTTCGCGCCGTAGCCAAACACTTTAAGCTTTTCAACTAAAGCACAAGTGATGAGACCACAGAAAAATACAGGGAGTGTCACTGGAGACATACGGATTAGGAATTCACCAAACAACCAACCCGCTTGGTCTGCAATAATTAAGTTTTGAGGTTCACCAACCATCGTGGTTACGCCACCTAAGGCAGTACCTACACCAGCATGCATCAACAAAGAGCGCAAAAAGGCACGATAGTTTTCTAGGTCATCACGCGTTAGTTCAGTGATCGTGTCATCTTGTGTATGGTCATGGTCACCGATAGGGTTACCAGACGCCACTTTGTGATAGATAGAGTAAAAGCCGATCGCCACGCTGATAACAACGGCGATAACCGTCAAGGCATCCAAAAACGCAGACAAAAATGCCGCAGCAAAGCAGAACGCGAGTGATAGTAGGGTTTTAGAGCGAATGCCAAGTAAAATTTTGGTAAAAATGAACAGCAATAGCTGCTTCATGAAGTAGATGCCCGCAACCATAAATACCAGAAGTAGCAGTACTTCGATATTTGCTACTAATTCGTGCTTAACTTGCGCAGGGCTAGTCATGCCGATAGCAATGGCTTCAATAGCAAGTAAACCGCCAGGTTGTAATGGGTAGCATTTTAATGCCATTGCTAGCGTGAAAATAAATTCAGCGACCAACAACCATCCAGCTACAAATGGGTTTATTAGGAAGAATACAATCGGGTTAATTATTAAGAAGGCTATAATGGCAACTTTGTACCAATCAGGCGCTTTACCAAGGAAGTTCTTGATAAAAGCGTTTCCGAGCGATATCGGCATGATAATTCTCTTTATAACAAAATTATGAATAGACACTACAATAGTGCTTAAGTATCTGTTTGTTAGACTTATTAACTAGTCTTTAAAAACAATAACTTAGTAAAACAACAATCCTTTGTTTATTGTAGTCTTGCCAAGTTACTTCCCCTGAACTCAAGCACCGCTCACTTTCGACCGCAAACTCTACACTCAGGCATTTATTAGTCAATAACAAAACGTGATGCTACCGACTAAAATGACTTTTTAAATGTAATAACGCGATCAAAACGGCGTTACTATACCATGAAAGTCTTAAAAAAATCCTCTTGGATTTTAAATGACGGTCAGTGACGAGAAAAGGCAAATTAAGAAAGAATATTAACTGTGATATACAAAGTAATTTTTCATATTTTGAATATAAAAATGTGACACGGTTGTCTTTATTTCTCCGAGATTTGTGAGCTGTTTAATTAAATGAAAATTCATATTTTACTGCTTTCGCTCGCATGTTAGAGCCTCTTAAATTGACACAACATATAGAGTATTAACTCTATGCTATGGAGTCGTTTCCACTATTGATCGTAAATTTTCTCAAACCGCTAAGTAGTGGTATGATGAGTAGTATCGACCCTCAGAAATCAATATTGGATAAAAAGTAGAATGGTCATAAAGGCGAAAAGCCCTGCGGGATTCGCAGAAAAATATATTATCGAGAGCATTTGGAACGGCCGTTTTCCTCCAGGCTCAATTTTACCTGCTGAGCGCGAGCTGTCCGAACTGATTGGTGTTACTCGAACGACTTTAAGGGAGGTTCTTCAACGACTAGCCCGTGACGGATGGTTGACTATCCAGCACGGCAAACCTACGAAAGTTAACCAATTTATGGAGACCTCTGGTCTGCATATTTTGGATACTTTAATGACGCTAGACGTTGATAATGCGACAAACATTGTAGAAGATCTGCTTGCGGCACGTACCAACATCAGTCCTATCTTTATGCGCTATGCATTTAAAGCGAACAAAGAGAGCTCTGAGCGTACAATTAAGAACGTAATCGAATCTTGTGAAGCTTTAATGAATGCGGCTTCCTGGGACGAATTCATCGCTTCCTCGCCGTATGCTGAAAAAGTTCTGCAGAATGTGAAAGAAGATAACGAGAAAGATGAAGCGAAGCGTCAAGAAATCTTGATTGCTAAAACGTTCAACTTTTACGATTATATGCTTTTCCAGCGCCTAGCATTCCATTCAGGAAATCAAATTTACGGTTTGATCTTTAATGGTTTGAAGAAGCTCTACGATCGTGTCGGTAGCTACTACTTCTCAAATCCAGCTTCTCGTGAGCTAGCTCTGAAGTTTTACCATCAATTGCTCGAAACTTGTGAAAGTGGCCAGCGTGAGCAACTACCAGTAGTGATTCGTCATTATGGTATGGAAAGTGCGTTGATCTGGAACGAAATGAAAAAGCAATTACCAACGAACTTCACGGAAGACGACAGCTAAGCGCTGACAAGTTGAATAAACGAAAACCGCAGTGCCTTAGGCCTGCGGTTTTTTTGTTTTTATTTATAAGTCGGCGACGGACCTAGCACCAATAATAAGGCATGGAACGTTTATCCTGCTAGTGAGAGTCTGGGTAACGGTAGATATAATGACTCTACGACATCTGAAAGGACATGGTCGTAAGTATTGAAGATGGTCAATGACAAGTCCGATGTGACGCCATAAAGCTCTGCTTCTGTTAAGTCGACATGACTCCCTGTCACGTATTCATTTAGCGTCTGTATTGAGCGCGTGGAAGCAGGAGAGGTAATGCTAAGTGGAGCGATAACCGCTAGTTGGTTTAGCTTACGCATCATGACCGATGCATAATTTTTGAAACGCTCATTTCCGCCTTGCTCTCCTAAATCTTGAATGCTGATTCGTAACTGAGTCAGGGTCTCCAAGCTATCCATAATGTTTTGCCAGTTCATGTGATACTCATTATGCAAGTCATCTCTTTGCTCAACCGCTAGCCATGCGATGGTTACTTCATCCATCAAAAACAAGCAATGACGAATTAACTTACCATGCTCCATCTGGTTTCTTGCAACACTATGGTCATTCCATTGTTCAAGTAGTTTCCCTACTTTAATCTGTAATACGCGATACATGGGTTTGTTTTCAAACCGTGATGTTTCGACTAAAAGATGCAGCTTGTTAGTCAGAGCATCATGAAGAGCGTCCAATTTTTGTTGATCGTTTTGTTGGAATTGAAGCGAGTAGTGAGTAGCAGCTCGGTGGTGTCTCAGAAGGTGAACAACATCTCGCAACAATGTTAACAGCTGATATTTGCGCGCATGTTGCTGCTCTCGTTTAGAAGATAAGTGATATATTCCAGCTAAAATAGCGATGGACAATAGTGTGGAAATCAAAACAAACATAACCAACTCCTTGTTAGTGTTTGGACCTAACAAGGAAGATTGCAGTTTTGATGCCACTAATTAAATTCTATTAAAACAGTAAGTTAGGATTGTGATGGGAGATGTGCTGTACAAGTTTGGTGCACAAATTCCCCAAAAGTGTGAATTCAGTCAAAAAAAGTCCCCGCTGAACTGGCGAGGACTTTTTAAATTTGATTGTAAAGCTACAACTTACATTACGCGCATACCAGGTTGAGCGCCTTCGTGTGGCTCAAGGATCCACAGGTCACTACCACCAGGGCCTGCCGCTAGGATCATACCTTCAGACATACCAAACTTCATCTTACGAGGTTTTAGGTTTGCTACCATTACCGTTAGCTTGCCTTCTAGCTCTTCAGGTTTGTAAGCTGACTTGATGCCAGAGAATACCTGACGAGTTTCACCACCGATGTCCAATTGGAATTTAAGCAGTTTGTTGGCTTTTGGTACTTCTTCACAAGAGATGATACGAGCGATACGCATATCTACTGCAGCAAAAGCATCGAACTCAATCTCTTCAGCGATTGGTTCTTTGTCTAGCTCGGTTTGGCTAGCCTTGTTCTTTTCCGCTTCAGCTTTCTCTTTCGCCGCCATTTCTGCCGCCGCATCTTCTTTAGACGCTTCGATCATCGCTTCAACATTCTTCGGATCGATACGGTTGAACAGTGCTTTGAACTTAGTGATCTCGTGGCCTGTTAGTGGAGCAGCGATGTTTTCCCAAGTTAGCTCTTGGTTTAGGAACGCTTCAGTACGCGCAGCTAGCGATGGCATTACTGGTTTCAGGTAAGTCATCAGTACGCGGAACAGGTTGATACCGACAGAACAGATGTCTTGTAGTTCCTGATCTTTGCCTTCTTCTTTTGCTACAACCCACGGTGCTTTTTCATCAACGTATTGGTTAGCTTTGTCTGCCAATGCCGTGATTTCACGGATTGCACGACCAAACTCACGCGTTTCGTAAAGCTCAGCGATACGGTCAGCAGCAACAACAAATTCGTTGTAAAGTTCAGGCTCTGCAAAATTGTCAGACAGTTTGCCTTCAAAACGTTTCGCGATGAAACCTGCGTTACGAGATGCCAGGTTAACGATCTTGTTAACAACGTCAGCGTTTACGCGCTGAGTGAAGTCTTCAAGGTTAAGATCTAGATCGTCGATACGGCTGTTTAGCTTCGCAGCGTAGTAGTAACGTAGACACTCAGGGTCTAGGTGCTCTAGGTAAGTGCTTGCTTTTACGAACGTACCTTTAGACTTCGACATTTTCGCGCCGTTTACGGTTACGTAACCGTGTACGAATACGTTGTTAGGCTTGCGGAAGCCAGAACCTTCTAGCATTGCTGGCCAAAATAGGCTGTGGAAGTAAACGATGTCTTTACCGATGAAGTGGTACAGCTCTGCTGAGCTGTCTTTTTTCCAATACTCGTCGAAATCTAGGTCGTCGCGCTTGTCACATAGATTTTTGAAAGAGCCCATGTAGCCGATAGGCGCGTCTAGCCATACGTAGAAGAATTTGTTCTTCTCACCAGGGATCTCGAAGCCAAAGTATGGTGCATCACGTGAGATATCCCATTGCTGCAAGCCAGATTCGAACCATTCTTGCATTTTGTTCGCTGTTTCAGCTTGTAGCGAGCCAGAGCGAGTCCACTCTTTTAGCATGCTTTCAAACTGAGGCAGGTCGAAGAAGAAGTGCTCTGAATCTTTCATTACTGGCGTCGCACCAGAAACCGCAGATTTAGGATTGATCAGTTCTGTTGGGCTGTAAGTCTCACCACAGTTGTCACAGTTGTCACCGTACTGGTCTTCAGACTTACATTTTGGACAGGTACCTTTTACGAAACGGTCCGGTAAGAACATCTCTTTTTCTGGATCGAACAGCTGAGAGATAGTGCGGCTAGAGATAAAGCCATTTTTCTTCAACTCAAGATAAATGTGTGACGCTAGCTCACGGTTCTCATCTGAGTGTGTGCTGTGGTAGTTATCAAAGCTGATATCAAATCCAGCGAAGTCTTTTTGGTGCTCTTCGCTAACTGCGGCAATCATTTCTTCAGGAGTAATACCCATCTGTTGCGCTTTAAGCATGATTGGCGTGCCGTGAGCATCGTCAGCACAGATGAAGTTTACAGTGTTGCCGCGTAGGCGTTGGTAACGAACCCAAATGTCCGCTTGGATATGCTCAAGCATATGACCAAGGTGGATCGAACCGTTAGCGTACGGAAGGGCACAAGTTACCAGCATTTTCCTTGACGGAAAGTTTTTTGGATCGTTTGCCATACTTAATATTCGCTTTTCTTGATAGGTATAAATAAATTTTGATGGATAATACTACCCCATGAACTGACTAACTCCAAGGTGTCAAACTGCGGAATGCCTTAGTTTTTTTGGGGTTCTGGTTGAGCCTGGACGGTGGTAGCATGACATCTAAAAGGAGGGCTTATGCATCAGTTCACTTCAAAACAAGATTTTTGTCACTGGTTTAACCAATTCCAACATCTACATTTGGTGGAAAACTGGGCAGATATTCATGGCGCAATTTCGATTACGACACAGGGTTCTATTGATATAACGTTGCCATTCGCAAGTAATGAGCTTCAAACCGTACTGCATGACTGGATCAAACAGCAGCAAGCCTCGGGTAAAGTGGCTGAATTCCCATTTAATATTCGCCTTGGAGTTAAAGCTTTAGAAACTCAAGTGGCTAACTCGGTTAAGGGTGTTAAGAACATCATTGCCGTCAGTTCTGCGAAAGGTGGCGTTGGTAAATCTACTACCGCAGTTAACTTAGCGTTGGCGATTGCTCAATCTGGGGCGAAAGTGGGATTGTTGGATGCAGATATCTATGGTCCGTCTGTACCTATGATGTTGGGGCAAGAAGATGCTAAACCAGAAGTTCGTGATGGCAAGTGGATGGAACCCATTTTTGCTCACGGCATCTATACTCATTCTATCGGTTATTTGGTGGATAAATCAGAAGCGGCGATATGGCGCGGTCCAATGGCTTCAAAAGCGTTGTCGCAGTTATTAACTGAAACAGATTGGCCAGATTTGGATTATTTGGTGATTGATATGCCGCCAGGTACAGGGGATATTCAATTGACTCTGTCACAACAAATTCCGGTAACAGGTAGCGTGCTAGTCACAACACCGCAAGATTTAGCCCTTGCCGATGCAAGGAAGGGAGCGGCAATGTTTAACAAAGTCCATGTCCCGGTTATTGGTGTTGTGGAAAACATGAGTTATCACATTTGTAGTCAATGTGGCGCGAAAGAGCATATTTTTGGTATGGGCGGAGCTGAAAAAATGTCGCAAGAATTTGGCTTAGCATTGTTAGGACAAATTCCGCTTCATATCTCTATGAGAGAAGATATTGACGCTGGCGTGCCAACGGTAGCAAGACGCCCAGAAAGTGAGCATGCAGGGTATTATAAGCAACTTGCCGATCGCGTATGTAGCACGATGTTTTGGCAAGGCAAAGCAAAACCAGATGCGATTAGCTTTACAATGGTGAACTAAGTTTACTATGCCTGTTGGTTGATAATTGCACATTTTAACGTTTGCTCGGAGGTTAATCCTCTGAGCAGGCAGAAACTTATGACTAAACCCTAATTCCAACTAGTAACTATGGGGTGAACTCCCTATAATCAGGCAGTTTATCTTTTTATGTGACTAGAAATCATCATCGGGTGCAAACTAATGTCTGATAATAATCAATGCGTCATCGTAGGTATTGCTGGCGCTTCTGCTTCTGGAAAAAGTCTGATCGCGAGCACTATTTATAATGAGCTTCGCGCGAAAGTAGGCGATCATCAAATCGGTGTCATCACGGAAGATTGCTACTACAACGACCAAAGCCACCTAAGCATGGAAGAGCGAGTAAAGACGAACTACGATCACCCGAGTGCGTTGGACCACGACCTACTGTGTGAGCACCTAGAAAAATTGGTACGTGGTGAAGCAGTAGAAGTGCCTGAGTACAGCTACACTGAGCACACAAGAACAATTAACACCACCACAATGACACCTAAAAAGGTGATCATTCTAGAAGGTATCCTTCTTCTTACAGACCCTCGTCTTCGTGATTTGATGCATGCGACAGTATTTATGGACACACCGTTAGATATTTGCTTGCTTCGCCGTGTTAAGCGTGATGTGGAAGAACGAGGCCGAACTATGGAGTCTGTTCTTAAGCAATACCAACAAACAGTACGTCCGATGTTCATGCAGTTTATCGAACCTTCTAAGCAATATGCGGACATTATTGTTCCTCGCGGTGGTAAAAACCGTATCGCAATTGATGTATTAAAAGCTCACATTGCAAGACTTTTGAAAGCTTAAGCCTATAGACGGCTATATCGCTTTATTTTTAAGAGAAGAAGTGGCACCTTAAGTGCCACTTCTTTTTTTGTTTTTAAATTAGTCAGTTGCAGGTTAAAACCAGACACTTTTCACGCTTTTGTGGAACTGTCAGCGGTAAATGGAGTCTGCGCTTATAATTGTAAAAACACTCGAGCAAGGAAAAACAAATGAAGAAACTGCTCTTAATTCTAGCAATACCGATTGTGGTCATTTTGGTCGCAATTTTAGCGTTAACCATCTTCGTCAATCCGAATCAGTTTAAACCCCTTATTGTTGAGCAAGCGCAAAAGCAAACGGGATTAGAGTTGGTGATTGAAGGGGATATCAGTTGGCAATTTTTCCCATCGATTGGCTTTGAGTTGGGACATACAGAATTGCGAAATCCACAAGGCTTTAGTAAACCCAATTTATTCAAAGTTGATACCGTTGGTGTAGACATCTCTGTTATGCCACTTTTTAGTCAACAGCTTGAAATTGGAAACGTCACGCTTGATGGTGCTGAGTTCTACATTGAAACCAAGAAAGATGGCAGCAAGAATATTGATGCATTGACGAAAGCCCAAACACAACAAGCAGAACAAGAGAGCAATGCTGCGCCTACGCAAAATGGTGAAACGCAAACTTCTGGTTCTGATTGGAGTATTAATCTTGCTGGCGTTACTGTTTCTAACGGTTCATTAGAAATGCAGGATAAGCAAGCCGGTAGTTACACCAAACTTTATGATATTTCATTAAACCTTTCCGAATTCGCTTTTGACAACTGGACAACGGCTGATTTTGGCGTGAAGGGCGAAATGAACGACCAAAAGTTCACAGCGAAAGGTCAGGCCGACTTTAAGCTAGAAAAAGGTTTGGCAAACTACGCGCTAAAGAACATCAACTTTGATGCGACATACTCTGACCCTGCCAATAAAATTGAATCGGCAACGATCGGTTTAGACACGTTTGAATTCGATAAAGTAAATAACCTGACTTATGCCATTAAGGGTGTCGCTGGTGGTATGAAGTTAGATATGCAGGGTGCTGGTCAACTTAGCGTGGACAAGGCTATCAGCAAAGTACAGTTGGATAAGTTAACTCTTAAATCGACTTTTGAGGGTGATGCTTTACCTCAGTCCCCGATGAAAGTCGACATGGTGTCTGATCTGTCTTTCGACCTAACGAAAAACCATCTGAGTTTTGTTCTAGAGAAGTTAACAGCGAATGCTATCGCCCTAGATGGTAAGGCAGATGTGACACTCGGTGATATTCCTAAAGTACGCTTTGCTCTCCATAGCCCCAATATCGATCTTGATGAGTTTTTAGGGTTAGATAAGCAAGCTGCCGAAGGTAATAAGCCTGCTTCTGGTGGCGAGAGTGCTCCTGCTGGACCTGAGGTTGAGCCTGATTTGTCTGCGTTGAAAACGTTAGATGTAAAGGGTGACATTACCATCGACAAATTCAAAGCGGCAAATGCGAAGATGGAAGCGGTAAAAACGAGCTTCACTGTAAATCGTGGCGTGTTTGAGCTTACATCTTTTAGTTCGAAGTTGTACCAAGGCTCAATCTCAGCGACAGCGAAGCTAGATGCACGCCAATCACCAGCGACTTACAGTGTTAAAAAGTCAATCAAAGGCGTGAAAGTTCAACCGCTACTTATAGACGTTGCTGAAAACGACAAACTTGAAGGGACAGGTAACATTGATGTGAATGTTACAGGTAAGAGTCTCACGCCTACCGGTATCAAGAAGAATCTATCTGGTACGGTTGTTATCAATTTTGCTGACGGTGCGGTGAATGGCATCAACGTTGCTCAGTTGATTCGTGAAAACTATGCGAAATTTAAAGGGCAAAAAGTTGAAGGCACCAATGAAGCTAAGAAAACAGACTTCAGTGCGATGACGGCGACATTGAAACTCAACAAAGGTGTTGTATCAACGGATAATATGCAAGCTCAGTCTCCATTGTTACGTGTTCGTGGTAAAGGTACCGCAAACTACATCAATGAAACAGTCGACTTTACTATCAGCACGTCAGTTGTAGGCAGCCTAGAAGGCCAGGGCGGTAAAGATATAGATGAGCTGAAAGACATCACGATTCCAATCAATGTGTCTGGTAAGTGGGCAGATCCTAAATTCAAGCTCGTATTCGATGATGTTCTGAAGCAGAAAGCTCAAAAAGAAATCGATCGTGGCGTGGAGAAGCTAACGGACAAAATCAAAGACGAGAAAACCAAAGATGCGGTCGATGGTTTATTGAAGAATCTTTTCAACTAACCGTGCGTGAAAATCAAAAGGGTTGGCATTTTGCCAACCCTTTTTAAATTACTCTGCGAGTGTTACCAATCGACGCCTTTGAGGGCTTTTACGCCAGATTCAAATGCGTGCTTTACATTTTTCACTTCAGAAACGGTATCGGCCATTTCAATCAGGGTTCGATGTGCGCCACGCCCAGTAATAATAACCGACTGCATTTTAGGTCTGTTGCTCAGTGCTTCGACCACTTCGTCTAAGTCGATGTAGCCGTAGCTCACCATATAAGTTAGCTCGTCAAACAAGATGACATCGATAGAGTCGTCTTGCAGCATGCGCTTACATTCTTGCCATACGCCTTGCGCTGCTTCGGTATCAGCGGCTTTGTTTTGAGTTTCCCACGTAAAGCCGGTTGCCATTACTTGGAATTCAACGCCGAGTTTCTCAAGTAGGTTGCGCTCACCGTTGTCCCAAGTACCTTTAATAAACTGCGCGACAGCACAATTCAAACCATGACCCACTGCGCGTGCGATCGTACCGAATCCTGATGTCGATTTACCTTTACCATTTCCGGTAATGATCAGTAGCAGACCTTTTTCCTCTTGAGCAGCAGCGATTTTTGCGTCTACCTGTTCTTTGACTTTTTGTTGGCGAGCTTTATGGCGTGCTTCTTTATTTTCTTCGATAGACATAATACTTCCTTAATTCCTTTTCGTGCTGTGCCCAAGCTAATTTGGGTTCATTGATTTATCTCGCTATGATAGACCAACATATCGTGAAGAAAAACCACCGATAATTCAGGGAATAAAATGAAGAAAATACTTGTTGTTTGTATGGGAAACATTTGTCGGTCACCAACTGGAGAGGCAGTGTTAAGAGTGAAAGCTCAAAAGCTAGGCGTTGAAGTAGAGGTTGAGTCGGCAGGTACAATTGGCTACCACGCAGGAAACCGACCGGATTCAAGAGCGATGGCAGCAGGAAAGCAGCGAGGTTATTCTTTTAAAGGAATGCAAGCGCGCCGAGTCACCATTGATGACTTTGAAAAGTTTGACCTTATATTAGCCGCAGATAAAGCAAATTTGGCCGATTTATTGGATATCTGTCCGTTGAAGTATCGACACAAAGTATCGTTATTTTTAAGTCATTCTGGGTCAGGTTACGACGAAGTCCCTGACCCATATTATGGTGGGGAAGATGGCTTTGAACTGGTGCTTGATTTAATCGAAGAGGCATCAGACGCAATTTTGAAGAAGCTATAATCGCCGTGCTTGAAGACAATAGAAAAAGGGATGAGCTCAGCTCATCCCTTTTTATTCGTGTTAACCCGCTAGTATGTCGGTTGCGACTTTGTAGCTTGGGTCTTCCTTCACGTTAATTTCAACCAAGCTGCCAGCTTTGTCCAAAAGTTTACGACAATCTGGGCTTAGGTGACGAAGGTGCAGCGTTTTACCTTGAGCATTGTAACGCTCAGCCAGTGTTTCAATGGCTTCAATTGCAGAGTGATCTGTCACGCGAGAGTCTGCAAAATCGACAATCACATCTTTTGGATCTTCAGGCGCGTTAAACAACTCCAGGAAGTTAGCCGCAGAGCCAAAGAAAATAGGGCCGTGAATCTTGTACTCTTTTGAACCTTCCTCGTTTAAGCACGTGTCGGCATAGATGTGCTTAGCGTGTTGCCATGCAAACATTAATGCAGAAACGATAACACCAACCGCTACGGCAACAGCAAGGTCAGTAAGAACAGTAACAACGGTCACAAGAACAATAACGAAGAAGTCTTGCTTCGGTACGCGGCGTGCTAGCTTAAATGTTGCCCATTCGAATGTACCAATGACAACCATGAACATCACACCAACCAGAGCAGCGAGTGGGATCATTTCAATTAGCGAAGAAGCGAATAAGATAAACATCAATAGAGCGATAGCCGCAACGATACCAGATAGACGGCCGCGACCACCTGAGTTTACGTTGATCATCGACTGACCAATCATCGCACAACCACCCATTGCGCCAAACACAGAACACGTCATGTTTGCCATACCTTGACCGATACATTCGCGGTTAGATTGACCACGAGTATTCGTCATCTCATCTAAAACTGTCAGTGTTAGTAGAGATTCAATTAGACCAATGGCCGCGAGAATGATCGCGTATGGAAGAATGATTTGTAGAGTTTCTAGCGTAAATGGCACCGCCGGAATAGAGAAGGTCGGCAGTGAACCTGCGAGTGTTGCCGCTTCATCACCAGACATTGTACGCAGGAAGTCAACAACAGTACGAGTTTCCAGATCCAAACCAACCACTAAAGCAGTCACCGTTACGATTGCAACAAGTGAAGAGGGTACAGCCGTTGTGATTTTTGGTAGAAAGTGAATGATTGCCATAGTTAGCGCAACCAAACCAAGCATTAGTAGCATTTGGTCTTGTGGTAGCCAAGTAAGCATGCCGTTGATATCTGGCGCTTTAAACTGACCCAACTGAGCTAGGAAGATAACAATAGCCAGACCGTTCACAAAACCAATCATCACAGGGTGAGGCACTATACGGATGAACTTACCCAATTTAAACATACCAGCGGCAATTTGAAGAATACCAGCGAGCATGATGGCTGCGAATAGGTACTGGACACCGTGAGTCGCGACAAGCGAAACCATTACGACTGCCATGGCACCTGTTGCACCAGAAATCATGCCAGGACGACCACCGAAAATGGAAGTAATAAGACCAACGATGAATGCAGCGTAAAGACCGACCATCGGATCTACGCCTGCGACGAACGCAAATGCGACAGCTTCAGGAACCAATGCTAGCGCAACGGTTAAGCCTGATAGCACATCATTTTTTACGGAGTGCTTAGAAAATTGGGGAAATTCGAACATGTTTGTTTTTAAGTTCTCTTTGCAATGAGTTAAACCCGACACATATTCGTATTTGCACAAGCCACTGGAAGGTTGATTTTTAATCAAACATTGCAGTGTAAACCGTAGTATTAAAAGAGCAGCATCAGAATGGTGTCGAAAACTTGAGTCGGCGCATGCTACCGAAAAGTGTGATTAAGTTCAAGAATGATACGAATAATGGCGTACAAATGTGATCACGAATTGGTATTTATATGAACAATTTATTGGGCAAATATGAAGATAAAAAAGGCTACCAGATGGTAGCCTTTAATTTATTTATGCCGTTAAGCAGTTGAACGTAATGATTTAGCCTAGTTAAAGTTAGGCTTTGTCATCTCTGCCGATGCACGGTTTTTAGCCACTTGGCTACCAGCACCTTTAGCTTGGTAACGTTCGGTTTTGAACGGTGCTGCTGCAACCGTGATTTCGCGTAGCTCTTGAGGGCCAGGTGCTTTCGTCATCGGTGCGCTAGCGTTTAGCTTAGCCGCAACTTTAATGGCTTCGACTTTAGGCTCTGGTTTATCTACTGGCGCTTCGGCTGCAATCTCTTTTGCTGCTTCAACGATAGGCTCTTCAGCAGGTGCCGTTTCTACGATGACATCAACCGGTTCAGCATGTTCAGTTACAGGAGTTTCAACGATAGGCTCTACCGATGCTGTTTCTACTACTGCCGATTCAGCTTTTTCTGCGATTACTGTTTCAACAACAGGTGCTTCTACTACTGGAGCTTCCACTTTCGCTTCAACGGTTTCTTGAACCTTGTGTTCAACAACTGGCGCATCTGTTACGACAGGTTGCTCGCGACGAATAATCACTTTACCCATTGCCATTTCTGGACACGCAAAGCCACCTTGGATTGTAGGTACTGCTGCTACAGCTTCTTCCTTAACTCGCTCTTCCTTCTTAGGTGCTGGTTTCGGAATGTAACGTGGCATTACTTTACCCATAGCCATTTCAGGAGAAGCGACACCTCCCTTACGTAGGCGGAACGGGTTAGGGCGGCGATCACGGCCACGGCGACGACGCTGGCCGCTTGCACGCAGGTGACGTGGCGAACGACGATTACGACGTTGCTTAGACTCTGCTTGCTTGTTGTCTTGCTGTGCCTCTACCGCTGCTTCTGTTGGCTTTTCAACTTTAGCTTCAACCGTTTCTTGAGTCTTAACCGTTGTTTCTTCGGCTTTCTTCTCAATAGCTTCTTGGTCCTTAACGCGTACAGACTTGTTCAATTTGCGACGTTGGCGGCGCTCTTTCACTTTTTCTGCTTTCGCATTTTGCTGCTTCGGTTTGCTCTCTTCTGGTTTTGTTTCAGTACGAGCTTCCGCTGCTAGCTGCAGACCTTTTTCCGCTACTTTTGCGTTTGCTTTCTGCTCTTGGGTTTTATCTGCCTGTTGAGCTTTAGGTTTACGCTTTTGGTTACGGTTTTGCGGTTTATTTGTTTGTTGTTGAGCTTCGTTTTGCTCATTAGCCTGCTCATCACGAGGCTTACGACGACGTCGGTTATCGCGATTGTCGCGGTTATCACGATTATCGCGCTGGTTGTTATTGCGACGACGATCGTTGCGATCACGTTTGTTACGTCGATTATCGCGATTTGGTTTTTTCTCTTCCTGAGGTTTCTGTTCTTCTTTTGTTTCTTCAGAACCACCGAATAGGAAGCTACCAAGTGCTTTAAACAGACGGCTGAACAATCCAGGTTTCTCTTCTTGTTCAACGTTTTGTTCTTTCTTCTTCGCCTCAGGAGCTGGTTTAGCTGCTGGTGCAGGTGCGGTTTGAGACGGAGCCGCAAAGCCTTTAAGAACTGGCTCTTCAATTCGTTTTGGTTTTACGTCAACTTCCGCTGGCTCTTTACCTTCCGCTTCTTTCATTGCTTCCAGTTTTTTAGGAAGTAGGTAAGAAATCAGATCGAACTCTTCGCCTTCACGAACACGGATAACTTCAAAGTGCGGTGTTTCCATATCAGAGTTAGGAACAACCGTAATTTTCACTTCTTGAATGCGTTCGATATGGTTTACTGAACGACGTTTTTCGTTCAATAAGTAAGAGGCGATTGGCACAGGTACGACTGCAAGTACTTGTGCTGTGTTGTCTTTTAGCGCTTCCTCTTCAATTAAACGAAGTACAGAAAGTGCTAGAGATTCGTTGTCGCGAACGACACCAGTTCCGCTACAGCGAGGACAGATGTGATGGCTTGCTTCTGCAAGAGAAGGGCTCAAGCGCTGGCGTGACATCTCCAACAAACCAAAGCGAGAAATACGACCGATTTGTACACGAGCGCGGTCAAGGCGAACGGCTTCACGTAGACGGTTTTCTACTTCTCGTTGGTGACGAACTGGGGTCATATCGATAAAGTCGATAACCACTAAGCCACCTAAGTCACGTAGACGCAATTGGCGAGCAATTTCGTCGGCTGCTTCTAGGTTCGTGTTTAGAGCTGTTTCTTCAATATCGCCGCCCTTGGTTGCACGAGCAGAGTTGATATCGATAGACGTTAGTGCTTCAGTCGGGTCAATAACAATAGAACCACCAGATGGCAGACGCACTTCACGTTGGAAAGCCGATTCAATTTGGCTTTCGATTTGGTAGTGGCTGAATAGTGGAACTTCGCCTTCATATTTCTTAACGCGGTTAAGGAAATCAGGGCGCACCAATTGAATGTGCTCTTTTGCACGTTCGTAGATGGTGTTGCTATCAATTAAGATTTCGCCAATATCACGACGCAAATAGTCACGGATTGCACGAACGATAACGTTACTTTCTTGGTGGATTAAGAATGGAGCAGGGTTAGAGTCCGCTGCACCTTTGATTGCACCCCAGTGGTTAAGTAGTACATTCAAATCCCACTCAAGCTCTTCAGCACTCTTGCCAACGCCAGCAGTACGTACGATTAGGCCCATGCCCTGAGGCAGTTCCAAAGTACTTAATGCGGCTTTTAGTTGAGTACGCTCGTCACCTTCGATTCGACGAGAAATACCGCCAGCACGAGGGTTGTTAGGCATCAGAACAAGGTAACTACCAGCAAGAGAAATGAAAGTAGTAAGAGCTGCGCCCTTGCTTCCACGTTCTTCTTTTTCCACTTGAACGATAACTTCTTGGCCTTCCGTTAGCACTTCTTTGATGCTTGGACGACCTTGGTAGGTGTAACCTTCAGGGAAATATTCGCGGGCAATTTCTTTGAGAGGGAGGAAACCGTGACGCTCGGCGCCGTAATCAACAAATGCGGCTTCTAAGCTTGGTTCGATACGTGTGATACGTCCTTTGTAGATATTCGCTTTTTTAGATTCATGACCTGGACTCTCGATATCAAGATCGAAAAGTCGCTGGCCATCAACCAGAGCGACACGCAACTCTTCTTTTTGAGTTGCGTTAATTAACATTCTTTTCATTGAAAATTCTCGTTGTCTTTTCTTTTATATCTTTCTTGTCGACTTGCCACTGTTTTTTCGCTCTTTCACGGTGCCTGATCCCATGGCTTGTATTTTGCAGCCTCCCGGCTGGAAGGGGATGCTCTCGGGCACTTCAGTCATCACAAGCCTCTTGTGGTTTCTGTTGGAAACGTAGACTTGTGACCCGCTATTTGGGCGGTAGGTACTCAACGTGAATATGCGAGGAGTAGGGTGGCAAGAGTGTTGAATTCGATGTGTCTCACGCCAATGCTGCACTCGACCTTCAACGATCTACTCACATTGCTTGAGGATAAATGATTGGTAATGAATAAAATGTAACCAAACCTTCCTTAGCAGCTGTGAACTATAGCAGTGCGCGTGGCTATCAGCAATCTGCTTTCACGCAAACGATAGAAAATTTGCCGCTAAACTCAAAATTTCTATTTTATAACTGGCTGTTTCATAAGCAATTGAGATGTGCAAACTGTTCAAGACAGAAAACAAATTGAGAACTTGATTGAGAGTTTTAATAATTTAAACAAAAGCTTGGCGAAATTTAGACCAGTATGTGCCACCGAGTGTTTCTTTTACGACAAGAATAATGTGAAGTCGCACGAAATTGAGTTTACAATACCGCCCATGAACGAAATAAGAACAAAAGTCCAGTTCGTCGACATCGACGAAGATATGGCGGGTCAGCGCATTGATAATTTTTTGCGCAACCAATTAAAAGACATTCCTAAAAGCATGATTTATCGAATTGTGCGTAAGGGCGAAGTGCGCGTAAATAAAAAGCGTATAAAAGCAGAGTACAAGTTAAAAGCAGGCGATCTCGTTCGTATTCCACCGGTGACCGTCGAGAAAAAAGATGACGATGTCGCACCAAGTACGAAACTTAACAAAGTCGCTGAGTTGGAAAATATGATTATCTTCGAAGATGATCATATGTTGATTCTAAACAAACCATCTGGCACCGCTGTGCATGGTGGCAGTGGTTTAAAGTTTGGTGCGATTGAAGCGCTTAGGGCTCTGCGACCTCAAGCTCGCTTTCTTGAACTTGTGCATCGTATTGACCGTGATACTTCAGGGATTTTGCTGGTTGCTAAGAAGCGTTCTGCACTTCGTCACTTGCAAGCCCAGTTTCGTGAAAAGACAGTAAAGAAGTTTTACTTAGCTCTTGTCATGGGGCAATGGAAAAGCAGTTGTAAGGTTGTGAACGCGCCACTGCTCAAAAACGAAGTGAACAGTATTGTTCGTGTTAACCCTAATGGTAAGCAGTCAGAAACGCGTTTTAAGATTTTGGAAAAGTTTGAACAAGCAACATTGATTCAGGCGAGTCCGATTACTGGTCGAACTCACCAAATCCGAGTTCATACGCAATACACTGGTCACCCAATCGCTTGGGATGATCGCTACGGTGATCGCCGCTTTGATGCTTATACAGGTCAAGTTGGTTTAGATCGTTTGTTCCTACACGCGGCAAACATTAAGTTCCAACACCCATCAAATGATGAGTGGATGGAAATCAACGCACCGATGGAACCGAAACTAGAAAAAGTGTTGGCGGGTTTAAGAAACGCGTAACCATGTTTTCCTCGCGGATGCAAAAGGGAGCCACAGGCTCCCTTTTATCGTATTTGGGTTAAAGGACATCGAGTCCTTGAACATGCAACATATCAATCAAATCAATCAATGGTAGTCCGACAAGTGTGTTCGGGTCTTTACCAACTAATTTCGTAAACAAACAAATTCCCATGCCTTCGGCTTTAAAGCTGCCTGCGCAGTAAAAAGGTTCTTCCCTGTCGACGTAGCGTTCGATTTGTTCAAGCGTTAAATCTCTAAAGTGCACCTCGAAAGAATCAAAGCCGACTTCTGTATGGTTTGTGACGGTGTTATGTACTGCAAGACCAGTATAGAAAGTGATGACTTTTCCACTTTGAGCCAAAAGTTGATTTATCGCGTTATCTCTATTTAAAGGCTTGCCAACGATTTCACCATTAATGACACAAACTTGGTCACTGCCGATAACTAAACTTGCTGTATCCGTCTGGCAAGATATTGCTTTCTCTTGGGCCAGTCTCTGCACAAGTTCAGTTGGCGTTTCTTGGTCAAAAGGTGTTTCATTGCAATCAGGTGATAAACAAACGAATGGTAGTGAGAGCTTTTCAAGCAGTTGTTTACGAAAAGGGGAAGTTGAGGCTAAAACCAGTTGGTAATTTTTCATTTTGAATTACAATTCGTGGGAGCATTTCCAATAGGATAATCGATCAAAAATGATTCTGGCTAATGCTCTGTATGTTAAGCGTAAAAAAGTACAACTTTTTTGCCTTTTTCTTTGACTAATTTTGATTTGGAAGATAATATTCGCGCCCTATGCAAAAGGTAAAAATACCGCGAACGGTTGACCCAGCTAAAGCTGCACAGAAACGATTGGATTACGATGGCATCATCCAAGCTAGTCTTTTCAAGCGCTTAGTGGAAACAACTGAAGGCGTAAAACGCGACGCAGAAGTCTCATTGTCATTTGGGATGGATGAACAGCGACTCGTTGTTATCTCTGGTAAAGCTAACATCGAAGTCGATTTAGAGTGTCAGCGTTGTAATGAGGTATTCGCACATGAGTGCGAAGTTGAATTCCTTTCTACTCCTTACTACGGTGAGAAAACAGAACAGGAAGCACCAGAAATTTATGATTTGGTAGATCTAAATGAATATGGTGAATTAGACCTCATACAACTTGTTGAAGACGAGTTCATCTTAGCATTACCTCAAATTGCGATGCACGATGAAGCGGATTGTAGCGTTGATTCAAATAACATGGTTTTTGGTGAGATTCCTGAAGAAATTGAGGAAGAAAAACCGAATCCATTCGACGTTTTGAAAAGTCTGAAAAAGTAATAGGTGTGGTAGCCGATTCTTCTTCAGGTTTTTAACCCAATAGTATAGGAGTAGGGTCAATGGCCGTACAGAAAAACCGTAAAACTCGTTCTAAGCGCGGTATGCGTCGTTCACACGATGCGCTAACTACAGCTGCTCTATCTGTAGACGCGACTTCTGGTGAAACTCACCTACGCCACAACGTAACTGCTGAAGGTTACTACCGTGGTCAAAAGGTTATCAACAAGTAAGGTTGAACCTTTGCAAAGTATTACCGTTGCACTTGATGCAATGGGCGGGGATTTCGGTCCACGCGTAACAGTGCCTGCCGCCGTGCAGGCACTGTCTCATTTCCCAGAGCTAAAAGTGATTCTTATTGGTGATCAATCTCTGATCACGTCTCAATTATCTCAACTCGGTACCTCGACCAGTTCCTGCTTGACTATTCTTCACAGCGAGAAAGTTATCTCGAACTCAGAAAAACCTTCATTGGCGTTACGTAATAGCCAAAATAGTTCTATGCGTATGGCTATCGATTTGGTTTCTGAGCAGAAAGCGGATGCTTGTGTTAGTGGTGGCAACACCGGTGCATTAATGGCACTATCGCGTTTCATTCTTAAGTTACTTCCTGGCATTGAACGTCCTGCTTTAGTTTCCGCGTTACCGACGATTACCGGAAAGCGCACTTGGATGCTAGATCTGGGGGCGAATGTATCGTGCGATGCTGATAGCTTGTTCCAATTTGCTGTAATGGGCAGTGCATTAGCTGAAGAACACTTGGGTCGTCCTCCTCGCGTTGCTGTACTCAATATTGGCGCAGAAGAGATTAAAGGTAACGATTTAGTCAAACGTTGCGCAGAAATGCTTTCTCAGACCGATGCGATTAACTTTGTCGGTTATATTGAAGGTAATCAAATTTTGCATGATGTTGCGGACGTCATTGTTTGTGATGGATTTGTCGGCAACGTATGCTTAAAAGCCAGTGAGGGAACAGCTCAACTTTTTATCGAAAAAATTAAAACCAGCATAATGGCATCAACGATAAAGGGTTGGATAGCTAGAAAGTTGTTTTCTAGGCTGTTTAATGAACTAAAAACACTGAACCCCGACCAGTATAACGGCGCAAGTTTGCTAGGATTGCGCGGCATTGTCATAAAAAGCCATGGAAGTGCGGATGTATCTGCGATTGTCAATGCACTTGGCGAGGCAGTACACGAGGTCAAACGACAAGTACCAAGCCGTATTAGCGATCGTTTGGAAGCGGTTTTACTCGAGAGGCATTATTAGTCTTCATGTATAGCAAAATTTTAGGTACTGGCAGCTACCTGCCATCTCAGGTGCGTACAAACGCAGATCTAGAGAAAATGGTAGATACAAGTGATGAGTGGATCGTTGCTCGCACGGGTATTAAAGAGCGTCGAATTGCTGCAGAAAACGAAACTGTAGCAGACATGGCATTCTACGCAGCTGAAAACGCTATCGATATGGCGGGTATTGATAAAAACGATATCGACCTGATTATCGTAGCCACAACGAGCAGTAGCCATACTTTCCCTTCATCTGCGTGTCAGGTGCAGGCAAAGCTTGGCATTAAAGGTTGTCCAGCTTTTGACTTAGCCGCTGCTTGTTCTGGTTTTGTGTACGCATTATCTGTTGCAGACCAACATATCAAATCTGGTATGTGCAAAAACGTACTTGTGATTGGTTCAGATGCTTTGTCTAAAACGTGTGATCCGACAGACCGTTCAACCATTATCCTATTTGGTGATGGTGCCGGAGCCGTTGTCGTAGGCGCTAGCCAAGAGCCTGGCATTATCTCTACCCACATATACTCGGATGGTCAATTCGGAGAGCTTCTAAGCCTACCTGTACCTGTGCGGGGGCAAGATGCGGATAAATGGCTTCATATGGCTGGGAACGAAGTATTCAAAGTCGCTGTCACTCAGCTATCGAAACTAGTAAAAGATACGCTTGAAGCCAACAACATGCATAAGTCTGAACTAGACTGGCTAGTGCCGCACCAAGCGAACTACCGCATTATTTCAGCGACAGCGAAGAAACTTTCGATGTCACTAGACCAAGTCGTGATTACACTTGATAAACACGGCAACACATCGGCTGCAACTGTGCCAACAGCACTAGATGAAGCGGTACGTGATGGTCGTATTAAACGCGGTCAAACTCTGCTTCTTGAAGCGTTTGGCGGCGGATTCACTTGGGGCTCGGCCCTTGTGAAGTTCTAAGTTTCACAAGAATTCAAAATTTAAGGTGCACTTGGTGCATCTTATTTCTTTTTACTTTGCTTAAAGGAAAACAACATGAGCAAGTTTGCTATCGTATTTCCAGGTCAAGGTTCTCAAGCTGTAGGTATGCTTGCAGAACTAGGCGAACAATATGACGTAGTAAAACAAACATTTGCAGAAGCATCTGACGCACTAGGTTACGATCTATGGGCGCTTGTTCAAAATGGACCTGCAGAAGATTTAAACGAGACTTTCCGTACTCAACCAGCTTTGCTAGCTTCATCTGTTGCAATCTGGCGTGTATGGCAGGAACTTGGCTTAGAGCAACCAGCCAACCTAGCTGGTCACAGCCTAGGTGAGTACTCAGCACTTGTATGTGCGGGTGTTATTGACTTTAAAGAAGCCATCAAGCTGGTTGAATTACGTGGTCAACTTATGCAAGAAGCAGTACCAGCTGGTACTGGCGCAATGTACGCGATTATCGGTTTGGCTGATGATGCGATTGCAAAAGCGTGTGAAGACGCAGCGCAAGGCGAAGTGGTCTCTCCAGTAAACTTTAACTCGCCTGGCCAAGTCGTTATCGCTGGTAGCAAAGACGCAGTAGAGCGAGCTGGTGCGCTATGTAAAGAAGCTGGTGCGAAGCGTGCGCTTCCTCTTCCTGTTTCAGTACCTTCACACTGTGCACTTATGAAGCCAGCAGCGGAAAAACTTGCTGTAGCTCTTGAGTCTATCGAATTTAACTCACCACAGCTGCCAGTTATCAACAACGTTGATGTGATTGCTGAGACAGATCCTGCAAAAATCAAAGATGCGCTTGTTCGTCAGCTACATAGCCCAGTTCGTTGGACTGAGACAGTTGAACTGATGCACGAACAAGGCGTAGAAAATCTTCTTGAGCTTGGTCCTGGTAAAGTTTTAACAGGTCTAACAAAACGTATCGTGAAAACGCTAACTGCAGCCGCAGTGAATGATATCGCATCGCTAGACGCTGCGAAGTAATCCATCAAGCGATAAATTTGCGATAAGAAAAGGAAACACAACATGATGAATCTAGAAGGTAAGATCGCGCTAGTTACCGGCGCAAGCCGTGGTATTGGCCGCGCGATCGCGGAACTTCTTGTCGAGCGAGGTGCTACGGTTATCGGTACTGCTACTTCTGAAAGTGGTGCGGCTGCTATCAGCGAGTATCTTGGTGATAACGGTAAAGGCTTAGCGCTTAACGTGACTGATGTCGAGTCTATCGAAGCGACATTAAAAACTATCAACGAAGAATTTGGTGTGATCGATATTCTGGTGAATAACGCTGGTATTACTCGTGACAACCTATTGATGCGCATGAAAGATGATGAGTGGAACGACATCATCGATACCAACCTAACGCCAATCTACCGCATGTCTAAAGCGGTTTTACGCGGTATGATGAAAAAACGTGCGGGTCGTATCATCAACGTAGGCTCTGTTGTTGGTACCATGGGTAATGCTGGTCAAACTAACTACGCAGCAGCGAAAGCGGGCGTGATTGGTTTTACTAAATCAATGGCTCGTGAAGTTGCGTCTCGTGGTGTAACAGTGAACACTGTTGCTCCTGGTTTCATCGAAACTGACATGACTAAGGCACTAAATGATGACCAACGTGCGGCAACTTTGTCGAACGTGCCAGCAGGTCGTTTAGGTGACCCACGTGAAATTGCATCAGCAGTAGTTTTCCTTGCTTCTCCTGAAGCAGCGTACATTACTGGTGAAACTTTGCATGTAAATGGTGGCATGTACATGGTTTAATGCGACAGTTTATGCAAAATAAGCTATTTTACATTGTGAAAAATAGCCTATAGTTGCAGTTAACTGTCATGAACTTGTCATGCTTATGCGCAAGATTTGTGCATGATTTAAGTCAAAAATGTATTGAAATTCGGTTAAATTCGCTAATTTTGTGGTTTGACCAGCAAGGACCCCCTTGCAACTTTCAATAGTTCGAATAAACTACGGAATCATCGCATTAGGCGAAATCTGTAAAGGAAAAGAAAAATGAGCAACATCGAAGAACGCGTAAAGAAAATCATTGTTGAACAGCTAGGTGTAGACGAAGCAGAAGTTAAAAACGAAGCTTCTTTCGTTGACGATCTAGGTGCTGATTCTCTAGACACTGTAGAACTAGTTATGGCTCTAGAAGAGGAATTCGACACTGAGATTCCTGACGAAGAAGCTGAGAAGATCACTACTGTTCAAGCTGCAATCGACTACGTAAACAGCGCTCAGTAATTAGCTCTCCCAGGCGGTCTCCTAGACCGCCTGTGTTCTTTCTAACTTCTTCTATCCTCTCATAGAAATATTCAATTCCCGGAGAATTATATCGTGTCCAAGCGTCGTGTAGTTGTCACTGGCATGGGTATGTTGTCACCGGTAGGCAACACAGTAGAATCATCTTGGAAAGCCCTGCTAGAAGGTCAAAGTGGTATCGTAAATATCGAGCACTTTGATACTACGAACTTCTCAACTCGTTTTGCAGGTCTTGTTAAAGATTTCGATTGCACAGAGTACATGTCTAAAAAAGATGCTCGTAAGATGGACCTTTTCATCCAGTACGGCATTGCAGCGGGTATTCAAGCTCTTGATAACTCTGGCTTACAAATTACCGAAGAAAATGCGGCTCGAGTTGGTGTTGCTATCGGCTCAGGCATTGGCGGTCTTGACCTGATCGAAACTGGCCATACTGCATTAGTAGACAAAGGCCCTCGCAAAGTTAGCCCATTTTTTGTTCCTTCGACCATTGTAAACATGGTTGCAGGTAACCTATCTATCATGCGTGGTCTTCGTGGTCCAAATATCGCGATTTCTACCGCATGTACTACTGGCCTGCATAATATCGGCCATGCAGCACGTATGATTGCCTACGGCGATGCAGATGCGATGGTTGCTGGTGGTGCAGAAAAAGCTTCTACGCCTCTTGGCATGGCTGGCTTCGGTGCAGCTAAAGCACTATCTACTCGTAATGAAGAGCCTCAAAAAGCGTCTCGCCCATGGGATAAAGGCCGTGATGGTTTTGTTCTAGGTGATGGTGCTGGCATGATGGTGCTTGAAGAGTACGAACACGCAAAAGCACGTGGCGCGAAGATTTACGCAGAACTGGTTGGTTTTGGTATGTCTGGTGATGCTTACCACATGACATCTCCAAGCGAAGACGGCTCTGGTGGTGCACTTGCGATGGAAGCGGCGATGCGTGACGCTAACATCACAGGTACTCAAGTAGGTTATGTGAATGCTCACGGTACTTCTACTCCTGCTGGTGATGTTGCAGAAATCAAGGGCGTGAAACGTGCTCTTGGTGAAGAAGGTGCGAAGCAAGTTCTTGTGTCTTCAACTAAGTCTATGACGGGTCACCTATTAGGTGCTGCTGGCTCTGTTGAAGCAATTATCACGGTTATGTCTTTGGTTGACCAAATTGTTCCGCCAACCATTAACCTTGATGATCCAGAAGAAGGTCTAGACATCGACCTTGTGCCGCATACAGCGCGCAAAGTTGAAGGTATGGAGTACGCTATCTGTAACTCGTTTGGCTTTGGTGGTACAAACGGTTCTTTGATCTTCAAGAAGTTCGCTGAGTAACACTATCTAACCTAATTTAGATAAGCGAAACTTGTATTCTAACGGCTCGATGCTTAGCATTGAGCCGTTTTGTTTTATTTGTTGTCTGCTAATTTGAAGGTACGTGAATGTTTTGGGTAAATGGAGTTCCGCAAACGCATGTAGAGCTAGGTGATCGCTCATTCCAATACGGTGATGGAGGCTTTACCACCATCCTGACCCAAAATGGAGAGTTGGTTTACTGGCAAGAACATACTGAGCGCATGAGTGCTTGCCTTGACGCTTTGAAGATCTCTTCACCTGACTGGAAAGTTGTGCATGATTGGGCAAGCAAAGCGGTTTTATCTGACGCACGAGCGGGGGTGAAGATTCACGTTAGCCGCGGTATTGGCGGGCGAGGGTATAGCCCTAATGGGATTAAAGGCCCTATCGTGACGATTTCCAATTTTGCGTTTCCTTCTCATTATTCATCTTGGCAAGAACAAGGTGTGGACTTGGGCGTTTGTAATACTCGTCTAGGGATTCAACCTTTACTTGCTGGACATAAGCATAACAACCGTTTAGAGCAGATTCTCGCCAAGGCTGAAATCGACAATACAGAGTTTGCAGATGCAATAACGTTAAATGTGCAAAACTATGTCATTGAAACTACAATGGCCAACCTTTTTTGGGTTAAAGGTAATAAAGTATTTACGCCGGAGCTGACCTTATCAGGCGTTACGGGCGTAATGCGTCGTAAGGTGCTTGAGTTACTTAAAGTAAGTCATATTGAAGTCATCGAGGGGCGTTTTATACTTCCAGATTTGCTGAGTGCTGACGAGGCTTTCATGTGTAACTCAATATTAGGTGTCGCACCTATTCGCAGCATAGTGACATCGAACTCTAAGACGATATTTCCGATAGGAAAATTGACTCAACGACTGCAAGGGAATTTAACTACGTGATTAAAAAACTGTTGGCTTTTGTTGTGCTGATCGCAGTGATAGGCGCAGCAGCTGTTTTTTATATAATTTCACAGGCTAAACAATACGTTGAAAAGCCTATTCTATTGGAACAACCTCAGCTGTTTACTGTAGAAAGTGGTACAAGCTTTCATCATGTCATGCGCGCCTTAGTTGAAGATGAGGTGATTGAAACATCGGAGTACATCCGTTTAATTCCTCACTTATATCCAGAATTGTTGCAAGTGCGAGCGGGTACTTACCAACTTGAGCCTGGTATGTCACTTTCGCAAACATTGGAGCATCTGAATACTGGAAAAGAATACCAGTTTGCGATCACTTTTGTTGAAGGCAGCCGCTTTTCTGAATGGGTAGATCAACTAAAAAGTGCTCCTTATTTAAAGCATGATTTAACCGATCTTTCAGAAAAAGAAATGGCTGCGAAGCTCGGAATTGAGAGAGAAAAGCTAGAAGGGTTGTTTTTAGCAGAAACCTACCATTACACAGCGGGTGCGAGTGAAAGCCAGTTATTAAAACGAGCGCATCGAAAACTCAATAAAATACTGGACGCTAGCTGGGAAGCTCGTCAAGAAAAGCTGCCATTACAGGATAAATATGAAGCCTTGATTCTCGCGTCTATCATCGAGAAAGAGACGGCTATTGATTCTGAGCGTGAGCGCGTCGCTTCTGTGTTTATCAACCGATTGAACAAACGTATGCGGTTACAAACTGATCCGACAGTTATTTATGGTATGGGTGACGCCTACGATGGCAACATTCGTAAGAAAGATTTGCGTACGCCGACACCATATAACACCTATACCATCAATGGTTTGCCACCAACACCGATTGCGATGGCTGGTGAAGCTTCCATTGAAGCGGCTTTGAATCCAGAAAGCAGCAACTATTTATATTTTGTAGCAAGTGGAAAGGGCGGACATGTATTCTCGAAATCCCTTGCTGAGCACAACCGTGCTGTTCGTGCCTATTTAAGAGAACTAAGAAAGAACAAATGATGAAAGCAAACTTTATTGTCGTTGAAGGCCTAGAAGGCGCGGGTAAAAGCACTGCGATTAAAACCGTTTTAGATACGCTAAAAGCGGCCGGTATTGAGGATATCGTAAATACCCGTGAGCCAGGAGGCACACCGCTAGCAGAAAAAATGCGCGCTCTGGTGAAAGAAGAGCACGAAGGCGAAGAACTTAAGGACATGACGGAGTTGCTTCTTCTGTACGCTGCACGTGTTCAGTTGGTTGAGAACGTGATCAAACCAGCTTTGGAAAACGGTCAGTGGGTGGTTGGTGACCGACACGATATGTCGTCGCAAGCTTATCAAGGTGGTGGCCGTCAGATTGACGCATCGTTAATGAAAAATCTCCGGGATACAACGCTTGGTGATTTTAAACCTGCTCTCACTCTCTATATGGATATTGACCCTCGTGTTGGGCTTGAGCGTGCACGTGGGCGTGGTGAGTTAGATCGTATAGAGAAGATGGATATTAGTTTCTTCGAGCGTACACGTGAGCGTTATTTGGAGATTGCTCATGCCGATCCTTCCATCGTTATCATTAACGCAGAACAGACGATTGAAGGCGTGTCGCGTGATATTCGGGACGCTCTAAACGAGTGGCTAGCTCGTCAATAAGTGAAACGTAAATTTAGGTGACTCATGTTAAATGATTATCCATGGCTACAGCCAATATGGGATAACCTCAAAGTAGGGTTAGAGTCGGACAGAATACCAGGTGCGCTTTTATTACAAAGCGAGCAGGGCTTGGGCATCGAAAAACTTATCGAGTTTTTTAGCCAAGCACTTCTTTGCCAAAATTACGCGAGTGAAGCATGCGGTTTTTGTCATAGCTGCCAGCTAAATCAATCTCAAAACCACCCTGATTTACACTGGATCAAGCCAGAGAAAGAAGGAAAGGCGATAACGGTGGACCAAATTCGCGCTTGTAACCGTCTTGCTCAGGAATCATCTCAGCTTAATGGTTACCGCCTATTTGTAATAGAACCGGCGGACTCTATGAACGAGTCGGCATCGAATGCGCTGTTAAAGACGCTAGAAGAGCCTGGGGCAAAGTGCTTGTTTTTGCTCGTTTCCCACAATCAGGAGCGTCTGCTCCCAACGATTCGTAGCCGTTGCCAACACTGGGTTGTTGCGCCTCCGTCAGCGGAACAAGCGATGCAATGGATGCACGAACAAGGGGCGAAGCAAGTTCCTGCTTATGCCTTAAAACTGAATATGGGCTCTCCAATAAAAACATTGGATGCGTTAAATAATGGTGAGCTCGAAGCTTACTTGGCTTTTGAACGCAGTTTTATTAAGGCAATGTCTTCGCCTGTTTCAGACGTTTCTGAGTGTGCTTCTTTAATCGCTAAACACTCAGAGCAATCACTAGACTGGGCATGGTATTTACTGACAGATGCTCAGAAAGCGCAGTTTGGTGTATCAGAAGCTCAAATGCTTCCGGGCGCGACAAAGTTTCAACCGGACAACTATAACGGTTTGTACTCATCAGCGAAGGCGCTGATGAACCTGAAAGCTCAGGTGCAAGCCTTTCCTGGCCTGAACCTTGAGCTACTATCAATGAATTGGTTAATTGAATCACGAGAGGCATTATGTTCGTAGATTCTCATTGTCATTTAGACAAATTGAATTACGACGATCTCCACATCAATGTGGAAGACGTTATTAACAAAGCTAAACAAGCAAACGTAACTGAGCTACTTTCTGTTGGAGTAACGCTGGATTCTTTCCCGAAAATGATGGAAATGATCGAGCCTTATGACAATGTTTATGTTTCGTGCGGTGTGCATCCACTTGATGTTGAAAGCGACTTTTCGATGGACGTATTGCGCCACCATGCGTCGAATGCAAAAGTCGTCGCTATTGGCGAAACGGGTTTAGATTATCATTACAAGCCCGAAACGGCCGCGTTACAGAAAGAGCGCTTTGAGCAACACGTTGATCTTGCAGTGGAGCTCAACAAACCTTTAATTATCCATACCAGAAACGCACGTGCGGATACTCTTGATATTTTGCGTAAGGGTGGGGCAGAGAAATGTGGTGGTGTTATCCACTGTTTTACAGAAGATCTTCCATTTGCTGAAGCTGCACTGGAGCTGGGGTTTTATATTTCTATCTCGGGGATTGTTACTTTCCGTCAAGCTACAGAGTTAAAAGAAGTGGTGAAGACTCTACCTTTAGAGAAGCTTCTTATTGAGACAGATTCTCCTTACTTGGCTCCTGTCCCTCATCGTGGCAAAGAGAATCAACCCGCTTATGTTGTCGAAGTCGCTTCTTATATTGCGCAACTCAAATCGTGCTCTCTTTCTGAAGTGGCACAAAAAACCACCGAAAACTTCCGAAATCTTTTTTTGCGATGAAAAAATAATAAGAGCATAAAAAAGGAGCTTAGGCTCCTTTTTTGTTGATAAAAACAACAGATACGCTCACGAGTTTAATGTTTACTAAAAATGTTGATTTAATAACATTCAAAAATCACAAATGTAATTTTGTTACTAAAAATAACATTGAGGCGTATTTTATTTACGCCTTAAAATTAATTATATAAATAATTAATTCTTTATAAAACAGTAATATAAGTGCAATGCAAACCTTTTCATCGGCTGTTTTTGGGTGTGATCCAAGACTTGTTTTGAAACTAAATTTCGTAACTGTGTGGAAAGTTTGAGGGTCATCAATATATATTTAGAGCCGGAAAATATAATGCAGTTGTGGTTACATTTTCATTGGGTGCTAACCTTTAGGCTACGGGGGTGTGCCGTTAGTGCCCAAATAATACTTATAAATTTATCAGGAGCATAAACATGTTTAAGAACCTTTTTGCTAACCTGCAAAAAGTTGGTAAGGCTCTGATGCTTCCAGTATCAGTTTTACCAGTTGCAGGTATTTTATTAGGTGTGGGTGCTGCCCATCTAAGCTTTATTCCAGAGATCGTTTCTAATCTTATGGAACAAGCTGGTGGTTCAGTATTCGGCCAAATGGCACTTCTATTTGCAGTAGGTGTAGCTCTAGGCTTCACTAACAACGACGGTGTTGCAGGTCTTGCAGCTATCGTTGGTTACGGCATCATGACGGCAACGCTAGGTGTAATGGCGGGCGTTATGGGTGTTGAGAAAATCGATACAGGTGTACTAGGTGGTATCCTTGTCGGTGGTGTGGCTGCTTGGGCATTCAACCGTTTCTTCAAAATCCAACTTCCAGAGTACCTTGGCTTCTTCGCTGGTAAGCGCGCAGTGCCAATCATCACTGGTTTTGCTGCGATCATCCTAGGTGTTATCCTTTCTGTTATCTGGCCACCAATTGGCGGTGCAATTTCTGCATTCTCTGATTGGGCTGCACACCAAAACCCACAGCTAGCATTCGGTATCTACGGTGTTGTTGAGCGTTCTCTAATCCCATTCGGTCTACACCACGTATGGAACGTACCGTTCTTCTTCGAAGCAGGTTCTTGTGTTAACGCTGCCGGTGAAGCTCAAAATGGTGTACTAACTTGTTACCTAGTTGCTGATGAAGCATCTCGTGCTGCTGGTAATGGCTTCGGTCAGCTAGCGGGTGGTTACATGTTCAAGATGTTCGGTCTACCAGCTGCAGCAATCGCAATTGCTCATTGTGCTAAACCAGAAAACCGTGCAAAAGTAATGGGTATCATGGCGTCAGCTGCACTGACTTCATTCCTAACTGGTATTACTGAGCCAATCGAATTCTCATTCCTATTCGTTGCTCCACTACTATACGGTATCCACGCTCTACTAGCTGGTTCTGCATACATCGTTTCGAATACTCTAGGCTTTGTACACGGTACTTCTTTCTCTCACGGTCTGATCGACTTCCTAGTTCTATCTGGTAACGCTCAGAAGATGGTGCTAATGATTGCCGTTGGTCTAGTTTACGCAGTAATTTACTACGTAGTGTTCCGTGGTGTAATCACAGCGCTTGACCTAAAAACACCTGGCCGTGAAGATGAAACGGAAAGTGCAGCTGTAACTTCTGGCTCTGATATGGGCGGTGAACTGGTTGCAGCGTTTGGCGGTAAAGCTAACATTACTGGTCTAGATGCATGTATCACACGTCTACGTGTAGCAGTTGCAGATACAGCAGCTGTTGACCAAGACAAGCTAAAACAACTAGGCGCTGCTGGTGTTGTAGTTGTAGCTGGTGGTGTACAGGCTATCTTCGGTACTAAGTCTGATAACCTAAAAACTGAAATGGATGAGTGGATTCGTAACCACGGTTAATCGCAGTCATTCATAGTAATGCATAAAAGGAGGCTTCGGCCTCCTTTTTTAGTTCCTATTTTATTAACTGACAGTTCCTTTTTAGTGTGATCCTAAACTCATCTTTACTTTTGTCAGCTTTTTCATACATCGAGCTTACCCATCGTTGACATATTGATATGCCATTATGTTTGAATAGCGAATAATGTTTTTTTGAATAATTGATAACGTGTATGAAGAACAAATTCATTTTAGTTTTGGGACTAGTTTCTAGTACGGCAATGGCGGCAAGCGAGCCAACGGATCTATCAGTTGGTATGGCTGTCGATCAACAATTAAGTGTTGTTGTAGAGTTAGATAACAAATATCGTGGCATTATCGGAAACGATGGTATGGCGTTTGATTACATCGCTAAGCGTGGAACATTCGATCAAAACATGCCTGTGACTTGGTATGTCGGCGTTGGTGGCTGGTATGAATGGGATGACGAGTTTGGTGTGAGAGTACCACTCGGTGTGAACTGGGATTTATCACGCGGCTGGGACCTTTATGGCCAAATACACCCAGAGCTAGATCTTTACAAAGGTGCTGACTTGCAACTTGGCGGCGCCGTTGGCATCAAGTACAGTTTCTAGAATTGAACTAATGTATGTATAAAAAAACGCCGGTAACTACCGGCGTTTTTTTGTATGGAACTTAACGTTCTATTGTTTATTCATGGCTCGCTTAATGCAAACGGCAGCGCCGCCCCAAGTGATACCTAAACCAATAACCATCATAATTATTGCGCTGATTGTCATTTTGCTGTCTCCTTGCGGTTCACTGCGTTGATCACTAGACCAAAGATAAAGAGTGCGGCGATAAGTGCCCAGCCTAAAGTTAGATCATAGCCACCGTAGCCTTCAGTAATTAGGGCGTATAGCTTGGTCGCTAAGATAATGGCGAGCATGATTGGTGTAACGAAGCGTAAGCAGATCTCGAACCATTGACCAACAGAGAAATCAGAGCGCTCGTTAACGTAATTACGTACTTCTGGCACGCGCTTCAATAGCCACGCCATCAAGACAATCTCAACCAGACCACCAACCATGATGCCAACGTTGTTTGCAAAGTGGTCTACTAGATCGAGTAGCAGCAGACCGCCATTGGTAGCAAACGCCATAGAGACAACGAAGCCAATACCAATCACAACATTTGCAGCTTTTTTACGGCTCCACTTCAGCTTGTCGATAATGGCTGAAGTTACGGCTTCCATAATTGAAATATGCGAACTTAGACCAGCAACCACCAGTGCAAAGAAGAACAGTGGACCAAGAATATATGGGGCAGGTAGTAGGTTAATTGCCGCAGGTAAAGTAACAAAAGCCAAGCCAACGCCTGCAGATACTACCTCTGTTAACGGCTTACCTTGCTCTTGAGCCATGTAACCCAATACTGAGAAGATCATGATGCCGGCTAGGATCGAGAAGCCACAGTTGATCAACACGGTCATAAACGCGTTATTCGTTATGTCTGACTTTTCTGGTAGGTAGCTAGAGTAAGCTAGCATGATGGCGAAGCCGATACTTAGCGTAAAGAAGATCTGACCATATGCCGCTGCCCATACTTTCACATCCCAAATTTTGCTGAAATCGGGTTCGAACATGTAGTTCACGCCATCTAGAGCTCCTGGCAAGAAAATCATACGTCCGATTAAGAAAATCACCATCAAGAATAGGATTGGCATCATAATTTTAGATGCTCGTTCAATTCCTGATTTCACGCCTTTGGCAATAGCGGTGTAAGTAATTGCCCAAGCAATTACCATGGATAAAGCAATCTTCCATTGAATACTGCCTAAGTCTGTTGGTGAGTTGTCACCTAGCTTTAGGTATTCACTAAAGAAAAATGCGTTGGTATCGGTTCCCCAACCTTGAGTGAACGACAACCCAAAGTAAGAAATCGACCAACCGATAACAGCCACATAGTAAACGGCAATAACTGCAGCCACACCAACTTGGAACCAGCCAAGCCATTCAAATTTAGAATGAATTTTCGCAAGTGTTTTTGGTGCCGAGCCTCGGTATTTTTGTCCCATACTGAACTCAAGGATCATAAATGGAATACCGGCAGTGATCATGGCAAAAATGTAAGGAATAAAAAATGCGCCGCCACCGTTTTCATAGGCCATGTATGGGAAACGCCAAATGTTTCCCAAACCGATAGCAGACCCAACTGCTGCTAAGATGAATCCCGCCCGGGATCCCCATTGTTCTCGCTTCATATTTGACTCCTATAAAACTCCCTGAGGAATGAAGCTCTCTACGTAACACAGTAATAATTGCGCAAACAGTTGGAAGAAAGGACCGCTGTTATCCATCAGCTTTTCTATCCTTAATTCTAACTTCTTATAATTTTATAGAGCTATATTCTGGCTACTGTAAGAGAAAGTAGATTATTAATCTTAAAATTTTGATGTGTGTTTGATAAAACTGAAATATTTATCTGTTTTCACTGATCAGACTAACTTCTAATAATACTTAGCGCAATAGAATCTAAATGTTAATTCAGATGCGTTGTCTGGTTTTAATCTTGTTAAATTTGAGTTTGATTGTGGTTTTGTGTGGGTGGTTGGTTGTTTGTCTGGAATAAATGACTGGGATCTAATAATTGCTTTGGTGTTTAAGACTATTTTTATGAATTAGGGCGTACGGCTATCTTTTGTGCACCTATCTAGATGATGCTTCGTTACTTTGCCAAACAATGGTGTTTAGACGATGTCCTTTATCGGCTCTGTGCAGGACTCGTTCAGCGTTCTTTGTGACGAGTCCTGCAAAGGAACATGCATAAAAATTAGAAGCGGAAACTAAAACCGACATTTGATTGGAATTGGTTCATCCAATCAGTATCGAACTTAATGATACAGTTTGAGCCGTCATTAGGTAGATTACAGGCGCCAGATGTATCGTTATCAACGACCGTTCCTAACCATCTCAGTTGGGCTGTTAATGCAAAGTTCTTTGAAAATTCATATTCCAGCCCTGCAAAAGCGCTAGCCGAAAATCCGTATTTTTTGTCTACCCAATCCACATCGGCATAAGAAGCGCCCAAACCTACACCGATATAGGTTTGCCAATTTTCTGCGACAGGATAGTACATGCTGCTTTGGAAGTGCAGATAATGGATATCTGCCGAGTTGGACAGCTTTTCAAGTTCCGTCGATTGATTGGAGTAAAACAATCCGATCCTTCCTTTTTCTAAGGGAGTCTCGACTGAAAGAGCGTAATTCACTGCGGGGTCGAGATCGTATTTATTACCACTTTCATCCTCTACTTGGCCGCCTCCTGTATAGCCTATGTATGGCGTAACGATGATATTCGCTTGTGCATTGATAGCAGTACTCATCATCATGATTCCTACTAGCCAGCTGAGTTTTTGGTTCATGCCCTATCTCCTTATTATGACTAAGCTAATTGTGATGGGTTAGTCAAAATTGCGCGACTAAATTAAGCAAATCTTGAACATATTTCACACCGGTGTTATTAATTTGTTACATATTAAGGAGGTGTTTATGGAACACGATCTAAAATCCACATTAATCATTGTGGTGACTGTTTTTGCAGTGCTTTTGTCATTTGGCATCATTGCTATTACAACAGCTTAAGATAACCACTTTTACCAAACGATTTAACAAAATGGCGTGAGCCTATGATACGTAACAGCGGTATAATCACAGAAAGCCATGCAGAGCTTGATGTAAAAGTTTATGAGCACTTTAGGCATGGTAAAACTGCTTTAGTCACGCAAGGTGGAGGGCAGAGAGGGATTTTTACCGCTGGCGTTTTAGACGCCTTTTTACTTTCCAACTTCGATCCTTTCGATGAATTCTATGGCACCTCTGCCGGAGCACTCAACTTATGTTCTTACTTGTGTCGTCAACATGGCATGGGCAAAGCTTTTATTACCGAGCTGACAACGTCTCCTGAATTTTTTAATCTGTTTCGCTATATCCGAAAGCAGCAGTACTTAGGTTTAGAGTGGGCATTAGAACGGATTCAAGATTTCCCATACAAGCTTGACCTTGATTTAGGTCGCAGTGCATTGGGAAAACGAGGAGCGTTTGCTGCGGTAACGAATATAGAGACGCTATCAGATCAATATCTACCAATCTTGGATGACTCGTGGTTTAACACTATGCTAGCGACATGTGCGATTCCCAAGTTGTACCACGGACCTGTCGACGTAAATGGCAATAAGTTTGTTGATGGCGGCGTGTCTGCCTCTATCCCTGTTCAAGAAGCGTGGCGTCAGAATGCTCGCAACATTATTGTCATTCGCACAGAGCCGTTTTCAGAGATTGAAGCGAGAGCCCAAAGTGAAGTGGGGGATGTGCCTGTCGAATGGTATCGAGAGTCTATCAACTCAGTGCAGCAATCATGGCAGCAAAAAGTGAATCAGTGGAAGCTGGATTGGGCGTCGTTCTTCCAACAAAAAATTAATGCAGCACATCAATCGAAGCTTGCAGGGAAAATGCTGTTAAATGGAGGTCGTTGGTTGTTCGGTGCCGATAACTTGTATCGTTTAAGTCATCTGATTGGTGAGAATTTTGATTCAGGTTTAGCCGACATGCTGATGATTCATTATCAAACATTTGAGCTCACTCAGGCCTTTATATCTGCTCCACCTGACGACACTTTTATTTTACAAGTTGCGCCTAAAGAGGGACTTCGTTCTTCTTCTTTGTTAAGTGACCAAGAGTCACTAGAGCATGACTATCAACTTGGGCTTCAAGCTGGGTTTAACCTAGTTCAACTCTATGACCAGCTGGATGTTGAAATTGATGGTAGAGAGAGTGCATAAACCTTCTTACGTTCACGATGTGCGCAATATACAAAGCATATAAATAAGGCTCCATTTTCGGAGCCTTATTTGCGGGTTCTTGTGGTTAACTCCGGTTAGGTATAACTACTACGCTTGTAGAATGCGCATGCAGTTGGTTGAGCCAACAACATCCATTACATCGCCTTGAGTAATAATGACTAAATCACCTTTGTGCAAGAACCCTTGCTCTTTAAGGCTAGTAATAGCTGCTTGAGCCGTTGGTAAACCCGCATCACTTTTTGACTCGAAATATACAGGTGTCACGCCTCGGTATAATGCTGCTCGATTTAGTGTCGATTCATTCCGTGATAAGGCAAATATTGGCAAGCCAGAGCTTAAGCGAGACATCATCAACGCAGTCCTGCCGGACTCAGTTAACGAGATCATCGCTTTAATTCCTTCCATGTGATTCGCAGAGTACATGGTTGCCATTGCGATGGTTTCTTCAGCGGTTTCGAAGGTTCTATCTAAGCGATAGGTTGATAGACTTGCCTCCGACATTTTTTCTGCCCCCACACATACTTCGGCCATGGATTTGACCGTTTCTACAGGATATTTACCTGCAGCGGTCTCTCCAGAAAGCATCACCGCGTCAGTGCCGTCTAGAACCGCATTGGCCACATCCATCACTTCAGCACGCGTTGGCATTGGGCTAGTAATCATGGACTCCATCATTTGTGTCGCAGTAATCACGATACGGTTTAAACTGCGTGCGCGGCGAATCAGTTTTTTCTGGACACCTATGAGCTCAGGGTCACCGATTTCTACACCAAGGTCACCACGTGCAACCATCACTACATCGGATGCGAGAATAATGTCGTCAATAGACTCATTGGTCGCGACGGTTTCTGCTCGTTCGACTTTAGCCACTAACATGGCTTCAAGGCCAGCATCTCTAGCTAAGCGTCGAGCGTAATGCATGTCTTCGCCGTTACGTGGGAATGAAATAGCAAGGTAGTCCACTTGAATTGCTGCGGCGGTAAGAATATCAGCTTTATCTTTCTCTGTGAGCGCATCTGCTGACAATCCGCCGCCTTTTTTGTTGATCCCTTTATTGTTGGACAATGGACCACCGACAATCACACGGGTATGAACTTTATTACCCTCTACTTTAGTAACTTGCAGCTGAACGCGTCCATCATCGAGTAATAAAATGTCATTTGGTGAAACATCTTGCGGTAGTTCTTTATAATCTAACCCTACAGATTCTTGATTGCCTTCACCTTTTGGTAAATCACTATCTAATGTGAATTTATCGCCCACATTCAAAATGACTTGGCCGTCTTTAAACGTTGATACACGGATTTTAGGGCCTTGTAAGTCACCAAGAATTGCAACCTGACGCCCAAGTCTTGCTGCAATGGTACGGACTTTGTTCGCACGTTGAATGTGGTCTTCACTGGTTCCATGTGAAAAATTCATACGGACAACGTTTGCACCGGCTTTGATGATCTCCTCAAGTATATTGTCCTTATCCGTTGAAGGACCCAGCGTAGTGACAATTTTTGTTCGTCTTAATTTGGAAGTCATAGATTCTCCGATGAATGTGTGTGTACAGGTAACTTGAACTCTATCCTTACTTTACGCAATCGCTCTCAAGGTTAGCCTCGTTGCTGAGCCCACACCTTAAAGCTACTTGAATATAAGTATATGCACAGAATGTTTACATTAAGAGTAACCCCGGTAAAACAGACAGATATTCGACAGGCAATGGCCTTATTGATAAAAATGCGCTGCTTTAAAGGCACTACTTCATAATTTAGTGAATAAAAATAAGTTATTTTTCAAACAATTTAACAGGAGTAGATTCTTCGTTATTTGATTGAATACACAAACAAACAGGTTTATACGTGATGCTTGTCACGGGGATTTATTAATTCACTTCACAATTAGTTCGCAAAGTAAAAAAATTGTCCCGTTATAGAATTTCGGAGTGCAAGATGTACATGGCTCAACCGGGCCATATTGATCATATCAAACAGGTCAATGCTGGTCGTGTATATAAACTAATTGACCTAAAAGGTCCTATTTCTCGAATTGATTTGTCCAAGCAGAGTGAGCTTGCTCCTGCTAGTATCACCAAAATCACTCGAGAATTAATTGAAGCGCACTTGATTCATGAAACGACAGTACAAGAAGCGACGAGCCGTGGTCGACCTGCTGTCGGTTTGCAGGTCAATAATGAAGGCTGGCAATTTTTGTCAATGCGTTTGGGGCGAGGTTATTTAACTATTGCTTTGCATGAGTTAGGCGGTGATGTACTGATCGATACTAAAATCGAGATACACGAGCTTGATCAAGACGATGTGCTTGAGCGCCTGCTTTACGAAATTGATGAATTTTTTCAGACTTACGCGGATCAACTTGATCGGGTTACCAGTATTGCCCTTACGCTGCCTGGTCTCGTGAACTCAGAGCAAGGTGTCGTTTTGCAGATGCCTCATTACAATGTCGAAAATCTTGCTCTTGGACCAGAGATATACAAAGCAACAGGCTTGCCAGTTTTCATTGCCAATGACACGCGAGCTTGGGCATTAGCAGAAAAGCTTTTTGGTCATTCTCAAGATAATGACAACTCCGTTCTTATCTCTATCCACCACGGTTTAGGTGCGGGGATCATTCTGGATGGGCGCGTTTTGCAAGGCCGTCACGGTAACATTGGTGAACTCGGGCATATTCAAATTGACCCAAATGGAAAACGTTGTCATTGCGGCAATATTGGCTGTTTGGAAACCGTTGCCAGTTCTCAAGCAATTCGTGAAGAAGTCGTAAGACGAATCGCTGATGGCGAAGACTCTATTCTTGCTAAACAAGAAGAAATGAGTATTGAGAGCATTTGTGAAGCCGCTGCAAACGGTGATCCTTTGGCCGTCGATGTGATTGAAAAACTTGGACGCTACTTAGGCTCTGCAATTGCTATTGTGATCAACTTATTTAACCCTGAGAAAATCTTGATCGGTGGTGTGATTAACCAAGCAAAAGATGTGCTTTATCCTGCGGTTCGTCGCTGTATCGAAGAGCAGAGTTTACCTGTTTATCACCAAGATCTTGAGCTGGTGGAGTCTCGTTTCTATAAGCAAGCCACAATGCCTGGTGCCGCGTTGATTAAGCAAGCGTTGTACGATGGTCAACTATTGATGAAGGTTGTGGAAGGTTAAGTACTTTTTAACATGATGATGTGCCTAGCTGTTGAGACTGCATTTGTAGGTGATTTAGGGTGAGACTTAACGGCTCACCCTTTTTGATCGCCTATTACTAGAAAGGGAATTTGAGTTATGTTGCATTGCTATATCTGCGCCATTCATGTAATTTCCTAAAAAGCTCAAGTAAATAAACAAAATGGCTTTCAATGTGCTGCGTGACTTTGCGTCTGATGCAAAGAGAAGTAATACGCTAAAACTGTTGTACTTTAAAGCTGTGCTCGAAAAGCCAAATATTTTAAGGTTATTTGGTTATATAACCTTGCTGTGTCTGTACTGATTTCGAGTAAAATAAGAATTATCCATAATTTAGGTAGTAGTATGTCCGGAGTGTTAAATACGGTTGACCAGCGTACAAACTTGGTTGGTGAAAATCGACTAGAGCTTCTGCTGTTCACTTTAAATAGTCGCCAATTATTTGCGATTAATGTGTTCAAAGTGAAAGAGGTCATCAAGCTTCCGCCGTTAACCAAGCTCCCTGGATCGCACTACAATATTCGTGGGGTTGCTTCTCTACGAGGTGAAGCGGTACCAGTGATTGATTTACGAGGCGCAATTGGTTTTCCTGCTTTACGTGGTGAAGCGGAAGAAGAAAATTTGATCGTGACAGAGTACAACCGCACGGTGCAGGGCTTCTTAGTCGGTCCGGTTAAAAACATTATTAATACGGCATGGACTGAAATTCAGCCGCCTCCTTCCACGTCTGGTCGCTCGAATTACCTCACGGCTATCACGCAAATCAAAGAGGGGGATGCCTCTCAAATTGTCGAAATTATTGACGTTGAAAAAGTTTTAGCAGAGATCGTGCATTACGACGTGACTATCTCGGAGGACATTCTCGATCAAGAATTGGCCCAAGCAATGGTCGGGCGTAATGTTCTGATTGTGGATGATTCCTCTACAGCTCGTAATCAAGTTCGCGATACGCTTTCTCAATTAGGTATGAATATCATCGAGTGTCGTGACGGGCTAGAAGCGTTAACGGTTTTAAAACGTTGGTGTGATGAAGGTAAAGATGTAGAAAAAGAGCTATTGATGATGATTACGGATGCTGAAATGCCTGAAATGGACGGTTATAAACTGACCCATGAAGTGCGCCAAGATCCACGTATGTCTAAGTTGTTTATCACATTGAACACTTCTCTGAGCGGTAGTTTTAATGAAGCCATGGTACAAAAAGTAGGCTGTGATCGCTTTATATCTAAATTCCAACCGGATCTGCTGGTTGAAGTTGCTCAAGACCGATTACGCCAGATGCTTTCTAAAAGTGCATGATTAGATCTAGTGAAATCAGAGGGAGCGCACCTCTCTCTGATTTTTAACATCTCTCTCCTTAATTCCTCTGTACTAATGGAAATCCCGAGATTTACTTTGTAGATTGTTCAAGTAGTGCGTGCAATCAATCAACCTGCCAGCTATAACGTGCGTGACTTCTCCCTCTCTTTCAAGAATGCCTTTCACCATTAATACTTTAGCGCCTAAATACGCTTGCTTTTGGGCTCGTGCTGTCGCTTGCCAAACGACCACATTAATGTTGCCCGTGTCATCTTCTAACGTAAAAAATGTCACGCCAGCGGCGGTGCCTGGAGATTGTCTTCCTGTTACCACACCTACCACTGTGACCAGTGACTTATGCGGTTTCTCTGTCAGTTGCCTCATGCGGGTAAAGTGAGGGAGTTTGCCCGTTTCTTCTAATAATTTAATTGGATGGCGGCTAAGAGATAGTCCCGTGCTTGCGTAATCCTCAATTAAATTTTCATATTCAGAAGGTTGAGTCTGGTAGCTAACATTGGGTTCTTCGACCTTGTGAAACAATGGTAGGTCAGATAAGGAATCCATTGCTGCCCAGCGAGCGTTATAACGATTTCCCGATAAGGCCTGAAATGCATTGGCTGAAGCCAATAATTCAATGTCACTTCGGCTTCTTAATATCTGCTTTACTTCTTGAATCGATCGGTAACCATTAAGTGATTTGCGCTCAATAAGCCTTTGTGCGCTTTCTGCGTTAAAGCCTTTCACCAAGCGAAAACCAAGTTGCACGCCGAGCCTGCCATTCGGACGTGAGACGAGATGATGTTGATATTTTGAATGATTGACGCACACCGGCAATACTTCGACGCCATGTCGGCGAGCATCTTGTACTAATTGCGATGGGCTATAAAATCCCATTGGTTGGCTGTTCAACAATGCAGTGTAAAATTCGGCTGGGTAATAATATTTTAACCATGCAGAACAATATGCCAGCACTGCGAAAGACGCTGAATGACTTTCAGGGAAGCCGTACTCACCAAAGCCGCATATCTGATCGAAAATGCGCTCAGCAAACGCTAAGTCATAGCCTCTCTCTTGCATACCATTGATCAGTTTTGGCCTGAATTTAGCGAGATCGCCATTCTTTTTCCATGATGCCATCGCTCGACGGAGTTGATCGGCCTCGCCGCCGCTAAACCCTGCGGCTACCATGGCTAGCTTGATGACTTGCTCTTGGAAAATAGGGACGCCCATAGTCCGCTCCAGAACGCTTTTTACTTCTTCCGATGGATAACTGACAGGCTCTTGGTGATCTCGTCGTTTTAAAAAAGGATGCACCATATCACCCTGAATAGGGCCTGGACGAACAATTGCAATTTGAATCACTAAGTCGTAATAACAAGCAGGCTTTAGGCGAGGAAGCATGCTCATTTGTGCACGAGATTCTATTTGGAATACGCCTATCGTGTCAGCTTTTTGGATCATGCGATACACGTGTGGATCATCTTGTCGGCGAGTGATTTCGGAAATAGAGAGGGATCGCTGGTGATGTTTCTCGACCAGCTGAAAGCATTTTTTGATGGCGTTTAACATGCCGAGTGCGAGCACATCGACTTTTAGTAGCTTCAAGCTTTCTAAATCGTCTTTATCCCATTGAATGATAGTGCGATCTTCCATCGAGGCATTTTCAACAGGTACCAACTCATATAAAGGGCCAGATGAAATTACAAAGCCACCTACGTGCTGAGATAAATGGCGTGGGAAGCCAATGATCTCGTTGACCAATTGGATAAATTGCTGCCCTTTGAGAGATTCTGGTTGTAAGCCAAGTTCAATAATTTGAGCTTGCCAGCCTTGGCTGCGATCTCGGCGATTAACGTTCTTAATGAAAAAATCTAATTGGGTCTCTTCAATCCCTAGTGCTTTACCGACTTCACGCACGGCACTTTTAAAGCGATAGCTGATCACTGTTGCAGCAAGTGCTGCACGCTCACGGCCATATTTTTTGTAAATATACTGGATAACTTCTTCACGGCGCTCGTGTTCAAAGTCCACATCAATATCCGGCGGTTCCTTACGTTCTTTACTGATAAATCGTTCGAATAAGACAGCGATTTGTCGAGGATCGACGGCGGTAATTTCCAGGCAATAACACACCACAGAGTTTGCAGCGGAACCTCGCCCTTGGTAAAGAATGCCTTGCTGTTTCGCGAACATTACGATGTCGTGAATAGTAAGGAAGTAGTAGTGGTATTTCAGCTCTTGAATAAGCGCCAGTTCATTCTCGATGGTTTGATTGACTTCTGCTGGCACGCCTTCAGGAAAACGCAGCTTTTTACCGCGTTCGACCAACATACGTAAGTAAGAGTCGGGTGTGTAACCATCTGGGATCAGCTCGGTAGGATATTCGTATTTTAAATCGGAGAGCTTAAACTCGCATAAATCGGCGATGTAAGTACTTTCTTCCAGCCATTCTGGTTTGTAAATCCGAATCAACTTTTTAAAAGGACGAAGCGCTCGCTCAGTATTCGATATACGGTCAAAACCGAGTTTATCGACGCTACACCCATGCTTTATAGCAGTAAGTACATGCTGTAATGGCAAGCGTTCAACATCATGCATGAGAACGCCTCCGCAGGCAGTTATAGGTAATTGAAATTCATGTGCTAACTGCTCGCAGTGCGCAATGTACTCAGTATCGTTGTTACTCAAATGGCGCTGAATCGCTACCCACAAACGATTAGCGTGGTGTTGATTGAGCCAGCGCCCCCAATAGTGATCACTCTCTTGATGTGTGGGCAGCCACAATACCAAACAATGTCGAACCGACATCAAATCCCATTCGAACAGTTGATAGTTGCCTTTTTCACTGCGTCTTCTTGCGTTTGTGATGATACGACACAACTCGGCATAAGCCTTGCGACAAGGGCAAAGCAGTACGATTTGGCATTCATCATTTAACCAAAACATACTTCCAACGATTTGTTTGATATCGAGTTTATGTTGTTCGATGGTCGCATGGGCTTTGACAACGCCCGCGACTGAACATTCATCCGTTATAGCTAGAGCTTGATAGCGATAGAAAGCAGCTTGGAGTACCAGCTCTTCTGCATGAGAAGCTCCAGTCAAAAAAGAGAAGTTAGACTGACAAAATAGTTCCGCGTAACTCATAATGACCCAACAAAAATAACTGTCGATTTAACAAAAATAGCCATGAAGAAACCAGTGCTTGTGCTGATCGCGAAATATCCATAACCAGCGGCCTTGCTTGGTGTGTGCAATGTAGTAATCACGCATGATCTCATCACCATCCCACCACCCAGAAACTATTCGCTCAGGTCCGTGGACCAAAGAAACTTGTTCTTGCAATACAATGGGAGTGGGTAATTGCATTGCGGGGCGTAGTATGGAGGGTATGGCGTGCCCCTTTTTATCTGGAGCATCAGCAGGGCGATACTGACTGGCCTTTTCTGGTCTAGGATCGCAAGCAATATTGGGTTTTAAAACGGCACTTTTCCCCAATTTAGCTTGCAGTAAAGAGAGCAGCTCTAAAGCATTCATGTTTCCTTTCTGCCCAGCAAAGAGATCGCGTGATGCACTAAGAGGCTCACCTTGACGGATGACTTTTAACGTTAGCCCTGTGACTGGGCCATTTAGCGAGAGTGATTCTAAGCTTAAACTCGCTAACTGTTGCCAACGCTGACATAGGTAATCACCTTGCGCAGAAGTGAGTTGAAGGTGTTGCTCTTGTTTCTCACGCTGGTGGAGTGTTAAACACAGTTCAAAAGCGACCTTATCTCTTAATTTAAGAAAGGTTTCGAGTTGACGAAGTAATTTGGCCAACGGTTTTTCAATCCACTGAACGTTTTCGATCTCAAACAACAGCTCTAAATAAACTTGGAAGGATTCGGTAGGGTGATAAAGGTCGACAGGGTGTTTAAACTGCCCAGTCAGTCGACCAACGTAGTTCACCAAATCGATATCAAAGCGTCGTGCGATGTCTTGCAATGGCAGTTCAAGCAGGTTTTGCAATGTGGTGACGCCTACACGTTGTAACTTCTCTACTGTAGCGCTTGATAAATCTGCCAGTGTTAACGGTATTGGTGATAAGGCTTTTTGTATGGTAGATTTGTCTTCACTGATGACGTTCGCTCCTGATATTGCCATCAATTTGGCAGCAAAAGGCGAAAAACCACATCCGAATTGAAAACTCAGTTTCAGCTCCGATAAGTGAGCTCTGACTTTATTCCAATAGTTTTCAAGCCCTTCATACAGAGCGAGCATTGGAGTAGCACGCAGTAAAATACCTTGGTTTGGCATCAACACAACGTCAGATGTGATCAAATACAACCACTGAGCTACCTCTTGTAATTTATTTAATTCGGTTTGTGGATGATAAGGATGCACTTGTAAATCTCGACACAAGGACGCAGCACTGCCTAAGCCCATACCAGGCTTAATGCCTTGTTGTTCGGCAATCTCGTTGTATTGAATAATCTGGCAACGTTGGCTTTCGACAATCACCACGGGTTGTTCTTGGTTATCACCAAAGAGTGCGTCTAGCTGCAGGCGAGGGAAGTGCAAGTAAATCCACAGAGACATATCACTAACCTTGGTTCGCCAGTGGGAAGTTGACCACAGTCGAGTGCACAGTTTCAGATGATGGTTTCACCAGTTGCGGGTAATGGTGTTGGAATCCGATACTAACGCTACCTCTATTCCAGCCTCCTTTCCTTTTCAGCACTTCAACATGAATCCCTTGCTCGTCGCCTTTCAGTTTTAAACTGAGTGACACAGGCAAAGACAAGCGGTTGATAGTATCTGTTTTAAGCATAAAGAGAGGGCAACTCCCTTGTTCACTTGCTACCTGTAAGCGTTTCACTTGATGTATTTCAAGCTCTTCTTGCCATAACAAAACATTACTGCATACCCCACTTTTCAGACATTGCTCTGCAGCCCAAAGAGCGTCTTTGGGGTGAGTTGGAGTAACGACCCACACTTGGTTTATATCCAACCCGATGTAGTGTAAAAACAGAGAATTCACTAGCGCAGGTGGTTGAATAAATGCGGTCACACCATTGGTCTGAGTGGCTTTTAAATAGGGAGCGAGCAAACGCAATTCACCAATACTACCAATAGATTCCATCTCCACTACGCCATGAGGTGGAAAGCCTCCGCCGAGCAAATCATCTAATTCAGAAAAACCGGAACTAGTCTGCAACTGCTGAGGATCTGCTTTCGTTAAATTTGCTTGCCAAACAAGGTGTTGGCTTTTTAAGTTCTGAATAATATCTTGCATAATAAATACCTGTATATATATACAGTATATTTCTGTGGGAGAAAGTCGCAAGATTTTTATGAAGAGAGAAATGAAAAAAGGCAGCGTTTGCTGCCTTTTCAATCGATTATGTGAGGTAACCTGAATGAGTTATTTACGCTTCGGTTGAGCGTCGATGCACTGACCGTTCACATCGGTAACCGCAGGATCCATTAAGTGCAAATATAGCGGCATGATATCCAGTGGCGTTTTGAGAGTATTCGCATCTTCACCCGGATATGCTTTTTCACGCATGCGAGTACGAGTGGCACCAGGGTTAATTGCGTTAACGCGGATCGGTGTATCACTCAGCTCGTCAGCCAAAACTTGCATCATGCCTTCTACGGCAAATTTAGAGATAGCGTATGGCCCCCAGAATGCGCGGCCAGAGTGGCCGACGGTTGAAGAGGTAAAGATAATACGCCCAGCTTCTGATTTACGCATCACAGGCAGTAGTGCTTGAGTCATTAGCACTTCGGCTTTCACGTTGATCTGCATGATATCGTCGAAGTCTTCCTCTTTGATTTGATCAAATGGACACAGCGAACTCAAGACACCTGCGTTGTGTAATAGACCATCCAAGCGACCAAACTGTCCTTCGATTGTCTCTGCCATATCAATGTAATTCTGCTGAGTTGCGCCCTTGAGATCCAATGGAATGATAGCTGCTTGTGGATAGCCAGCAGCTTCAATCTCATCATAGATAGATTCAAGGTTTTGCACATTTCTACCCAAGAGAATAACAGTTGCACCGTGCTCTGCATAAGAAAGCGCGGCTTGACGGCCGATGCCATTACCAGCGCCAGTAACAAGAATGACTTTACCTTTTAGAGCATCAGCTGAAACGGAGTAGTTCACGGCGATAAATCCTTATTATTGTAAGAGGGTCCATGATAGTTAATTGACGCTAAAAAACGCCTGTTTCTCAATGGAAAATCTTGGTAATCGTGACAAGATGGTTACAATACACCAATTCATGTGTTATACCAATTCCAGAACTTTCGTTAGGTATGCTATCAATCAGAACAAGTGGTTACAAACCGCGCTGCCTTCTCGCTGATGTTTCTGCGTAACATACTAACGTCATCTGAAATGAGATAAAGGAGCTCTCGTTGGAATTTTTATTAGATTATGGTCTGTTTCTGGCCAAAATTATCACGGTGGTTGCTGCGATAATTGTTCTGCTCATTATTGCAAAATCGGCTGGTGGCAAATCGGGTGCGGCGAAAGGGGAGTTAGAGATTACCAACCTTTCAGAGCAACACAAACAATCTGTTGAGCAGTTAGAGCATCATTTGCATGACGATGCTTTCATCAAGGCTCGAGATAAAGCCGTCAAGAAAGAAGAAAAAGAGAAGAACAAATCTCGCGAGAAAGAAATCAAACAAGCGAGCAAAGACGGTTCATTAGATAGCAAGCGTGAACCACACCTATTTGTTCTTGATTTCAACGGTAGCATAGACGCAAAAGAAGTCGCGTCTCTACGTGAAGAAATCACCGCTATTTTGGCTGTTGCACGTGAAGGTGATGAAGTGTTACTTCGCTTAGAGTCTGGCGGTGGTATGGTTCATGGTTACGGCCTTGCCTCTTCTCAACTGGACCGAATCAAAGCTGCGGGTCTTCCTCTGACCATCTCTGTTGACAAAGTTGCGGCAAGTGGCGGTTACATGATGGCATGTGTAGCAGATAAGATTGTTTCTGCACCATTTGCAATTGTGGGGTCTATTGGCGTTATCGCACAAATTCCTAACTTCAACAAACTGTTGAAGAAACATGACATTGAGTACGAACAACTAACAGCGGGTGAATATAAACGCACGCTAACGATGTTCGGTGAGAATACCGATAAAGCGCGCGATAAGTTTAAGCAAGAACTTGAAGAAACACATGTCTTGTTTAAAGACTTCATCCGTGAGCGTCGTCCTAGTTTGGACCTAGACAAAGTAGCCACTGGTGAGCACTGGTTCGGTACACAAGCGAAAGAGCTTGGTTTGGTGGATGACATTAGTACATCTGATGATATCGTTGTTGCGGCATGCAAAGATAAAACCGTACTTTCTGTGCATTATGTGCAGAAGAAAAAGCTGGCAGACAAGCTAGCAGGTGTCGCGGGCAAAGTTGCTGACAGTGTGATCTTAAAGTTAGCTGAGCGTGGTCAAAAACCGATTGTTTAATCGAGCTTAAGTTCATGACATTTAAAACGGCGAGGGCAGAAGCTCTCGCCGTTTTTGTTGAACTTTATGTTTATTGATGAATCCAATTACGCATTAGGTGTAATGCTTTACACGACATTTTTCCTCGCTCCAAAGACTGATTACCCGTATAATGTGCGCCTCGAAAACCGAGCAAATTGCTGAAAAGAAACTATTGGTGGAGAAGAACATGTCCTCTCAAACTCCGGTTGTAACCGTAGATGGACCTAGTGGTGCAGGTAAAGGCACTTTATGTATGTTGCTGGCGAAAAAGTTGGGTTTCCAACTCTTAGATTCTGGCGCAATTTATCGTGTACTTGCACTCGCTGCGATTCACCACGGTGTCGACACCGAGTCAGAAGATGCTCTTGTCCCACTAGCAACCCACCTAGACGTTCAATTTATCGCGGAAGGTGACTTAGTTAAGGTCATTCTAGAAGGCGAAGACGTGTCAGGGGAGCTTCGCAAAGAAGAAACAGGCATGGCAGCATCTAAAGTTGCGGCTTTGCCACGTGTTCGTGAAGCATTACTACGTCGTCAGCGTGCATTTGAGACCGCTCCGGGTCTGGTTGCTGATGGTCGTGATATGGGCACAATTGTATTCCCGAGTGCGCAAGCAAAAATCTTCCTTGATGCGAGTGCTGAAGAGCGTGCAAATCGACGCCTTAAACAGTTGCAAGAGAAAGGGTTAGATGTTAGATTTGCTGACCTTTTAAGCGAGATCCAAGAGCGTGACGACCGAGATCGTAACCGCCCAGTGGCGCCATTACGCCCTGCTGAGGATGCGCTTGTGCTAGATTCTACGTCGATGAGTATCGACGAAGTAGTAGAAAAGGCACTACAATATATCGAATCGAAGCTAGCTGAGTAATAATACTCGACTAGGCTAAGAGCGTTGGTCGCAAGGATGATGACTGGCGAATTTAATAACCCCATGCGGTAGGATACCCGTGGAAGTTTAATTTATTGAAGATTAATTAAATGACTGAATCTTTTGCTCAACTCTTTGAAGAGTTTCTAAACGAAACAGAATTCCAACAAGGCAGCATCGTTAAAGGTACTGTAGTAGCTATCGAGAACGGTTTCGTTCTTGTTGACGCTGGTCTTAAGTCTGAATCTGCTATCCCTGCTGAACAGTTCAAGAACGCTGCTGGCGAACTTGAAGTAGAAGTTGGCGCTGAAGTAGACGTAGCTCTAGACGCTGTTGAAGATGGTTTCGGTGAAACTCAACTTTCTCGTGAGAAAGCTAAGCGTCACGAAGCTTGGATCGTACTTGAGAAAGCTTACGAAGAAGCTGAAACTGTTGTTGGTATCATCAACGGTAAAGTTAAAGGCGGTTTCACTGTTGAACTAAACGGTATCCGTGCTTTCCTTCCTGGCTCTCTAGTAGACGTACGTCCAATCCGCGACACTGCTCACCTAGAAAACAAAGAGCTAGAGTTCAAAGTTATCAAACTTGACCAAAAACGTAACAACGTAGTTGTTTCACGTCGTGCAGTTATCGAATCAGAGAACAGCGTTGAGCGTGACGAGCTTCTAGAAACTCTACAAGAAGGTTCTGAAGTTAAAGGTATCGTTAAGAACCTTACTGACTACGGTGCGTTCGTTGACCTAGGTGGCGTTGACGGTCTTCTACATATCACTGATATGGCTTGGAAGCGCGTTAAGCACCCATCTGAAATCGTTAACGTTGGTGACGAGATCCAAGTTAAAGTTCTTAAGTTCGACCGTGAGCGTACTCGCGTATCACTAGGTCTTAAGCAACTAGGCGAAGATCCATGGGTAGCAATCGCTAAGCGTTACCCAGAAGGTCACAAACTAACTGGTCGCGTAACTAACCTAACTGACTACGGCTGCTTCGTTGAAATCGAAGAAGGCGTTGAAGGTCTAGTTCACGTTTCAGAAATGGATTGGACTAACAAGAACATCCACCCTTCTAAAGTTGTTAATGTTGGCGACGAAGTTGAGGTTATGGTTCTTGAAATCGACGAAGAACGTCGTCGTATCTCTCTAGGTCTGAAACAGTGTAAAGCTAACCCATGGCAGTCATTCGCTGAAGCACAAGCTAAAGGCGACAAAGTTACTGGTAAGATCAAGTCTATCACTGACTTCGGTATCTTCATCGGTCTAGAAGGCGGCATCGACGGTCTAGTTCACCTATCTGACATTTCTTGGAATGTTGCTGGCGAAGAAGCTGTACGTGAGTACAAGAAAGGCGACGAGATCTCTGCAGTTGTTCTAGCAGTAGACGCTGAGCGTGAGCGCATCTCTCTAGGCATCAAGCAAATGGAAAATGACCCATTCAATGCTTACGTTGCTGACAACAAGAAAGGTGTTCTAGTTAACGCTACTGTAACTGCTGTTGACGCTAAAGGCGCTACTGTTGAAATCGCAGAAGGCGTTGAAGGTTACATCCGTGCTTCTGAAGTATCACGCGATCGCGTAGAAGATGCTTCTCTAATCCTAAGCGCTGGTGATGTTGTTGAAGCGAAGTTCACAGGTGTAGACCGTAAGAACCGCGTAATCAACCTATCTATCAAAGCTAAAGACGAAGCTGACGAGCAAGAAGCAATGGCATCTATCAACAAGCAAGATGACAATGCATTCGGTAACGCAATGGCTGACGCTTTCAAAGCTGCTAAAGGCGAATAATATACTCGCTTAAGCAAAAAAGGAGCCGCAAGGCTCCTTTTTTATATTTGGTCATATTTAAGTAGTAATACTAATGACAGTAAACTATCTTAATAAAAGGCATTTCTTCATTGCGCATTTTGCATAAAATTTGTCTAGAATTGTCAGCAAGTGTTTGTTGGAATTAGTATTACTTACTATAATAAGTGATAAAGATACTCAAAGAGGGCAACTATGACTAAGTCTGAACTGATTGAAAGACTCTGCGCTGAGCAAACACACTTATCAGCGAAAGAGGTAGAGGATGCTGTAAAAGATATTTTAGAGCACATGGCCTCTACACTAGAGAGCGGTGACCGTATCGAGATCCGTGGCTTTGGTAGTTTTTCTCTTCATTACCGCGAGCCTCGCGTAGGTCGTAACCCTAAAACGGGCGATAAAGTGGAATTGGAAGGTAAATACGTTCCACATTTCAAACCTGGTAAAGAACTTCGTGAGCGTGTAAATATTGGTTAATGCACTCTTATTAGTTTGAAAAAAGCGGCATACGTTTGTGTATGCCGCTTTTTTGTAATGTATCCAAGTTAGTCATACATCCAAGATCGTTTACTAATCTAATTGTGGATTCAGCTGTTTTCTTTGCTGCTTTCTATACCCAAATAACTTTAACTTCTAAGCATGTCTACAAACTAAGCATCTTGAGGTTACTTGGGTATAGATTATTGCTAATATACGTAGTCTGAAGAAGCATTTTCCTGCATAATCTTACCGACTTACTCCTAGAAGGGTGATGTAACATGAAAATTATAAAAATCGTTGCTGTTTTAGCTCTCTTTTTAATTGCATTGGCGTTAGGTTCCCAAAACCAAGAGCTCGTGACTTTTAACTATCTTCTAGCAAAAGGAGAGTTCCACTTATCTACGCTATTAGGTGTAGTATTTGTGGTTGGCTTTGCTTTAGCGTGGGTTATCTTTGGTAGCATCCAACTGAAAACTCAGCTACAGGTCCGTCGTTTAAAGAAAAAACTGAAAAAGTACGAACCAACTGAATCAAACAACGCTGCTGATAAGCCAGCCATTGAAAAACAGGCATAAGGATAAGGCTTAACTTTAATGCTTGAACTACTCTTCTTGTTGTTGCCTATAGCTGCTGCGTATGGCTGGTATATGGGGCATCGCAGCGCTCAGCAAGACAAGCAGAAGCAATCTCATCAAATCTCTCGTCAGTATATGACGGGTCTTAATCTGCTGCTCTCTGACCAATCAGATAAGGCTGTCGATCACTTTATTGAATTGCTCCAAGTTGATAACGAGACCATCGATACTCACCTTGCGTTGGGTAACCTGTTCCGGTCTCGTGGTGAAGTCGACCGCGCAATCAGAATTCACCAAAATCTTATTTCTCGTTCAGGCTTAACACTGGACCAAAAGAACCTCGCCCTTCAACAGTTAGCGAAAGACTACATGGTCTCAGGTTTTCTTGATCGTGCAGAGAAAATCTTCGAACAGTTAGTCGAAGAGCCAGATTACAAAGAGGCGGCTCTCCAACAATTAGTGACCATTTATCAGCAAACACGAGAATGGGAAAAGGCGATTTATTACGCGAACCAATTGGCTAAGTTAGGTAATAAACGCTCAAGGATGCGTGCAAATATTGCCCATTTTTGGTGTGAAATAGCCATGCTCGACCAAGCTGATGGGAATACTAATAAGGCAATACAGCATTTTAAAAAAGCGTTAGCGGAAGACCCGAAGTGTGTTCGAGCAAGTATTGCTTTGGGACGAATTTATCTAGAGTCTGAAGACTATAAGCACACCATCAAATATCTGACAGGGGTACTTGAGCAAGATAAAGACTTTATCAGTGATGTCTTGCCAACTATTGCAGAATGCTATCATCATCTGGGTCAGGAAGATGAACTTGTCGAGTTTCTGCGAGCTTGTATTGATAAGAAAGCAGGCGTATCAGCCGAGTTGATGTTGGCTCAATTAGTTGCTCATCACGAGAACGTTGGGGCTGCTCAAGAGTTACTGACGAAACAATTGCTGAAAAACCCAACCATGAAGGGCTTCTACCGTTTAATTGACTACCACATTGCAGAAGCAGAAGATGGTCGAGCGAAAGACAGCCTATCAACACTACAAGCGATGGTGGGTGAACAGTTAAAAGTGAAACCACATTACCGATGCCGGAAGTGTGGATTTTCTACCCATTCCCTTTATTGGCATTGTCCGTCCTGTAAAGGATGGGGGACGATCAAGCCAATCCGCGGATTGGATGGTGAATAATTCTTAATGCAGCTGGCAGAGTTTCTGTCCGCTGCATTTTTTTAACTTTTTATTTAATAAGAACCAAAACAGTTAGGAGATGAAATGATCGACCAAAAAGTTATTGTCGCACTGGATTATGATAACCAAGCAGATGCACTTGCGTTTGTAGATAGAATTGATCCTGCGTCATGCCGACTAAAAGTTGGCAAGGAGATGTTTACGCTATTTGGTCCTGATTTTGTACGTGAACTCCATAAACGTGGTTTCTCTGTATTCCTAGATTTAAAATTTCACGATATTCCAAACACCTGTTCGAAAGCAGTTCGCGCTGCGGCTGAAATGGGTGTATGGATGGTGAACGTACACGCGAGCGGTGGTGAGCGTATGATGACGGCATCACGTGAAATTCTTGAACCATATGGTAAAGATCGTCCACTTCTTATCGGTGTAACGGTACTAACCAGTATGGAACAAAGTGATTTAGCTGGTATTGGTTTGAATGTTGCGCCTCAGGAGCAAGTGATTCGTCTAGCAACCTTGACCAAAAACGCAGGCTTAGATGGTGTCGTATGTTCAGCGCAAGAGTCCTTACTACTGAAGAGCGAACTAGGCCAAGGATTTAAATTAGTGACCCCTGGTATTCGACCTGCTGGCTCAGAACAAGGTGATCAACGCCGTATCATGACGCCAGTAGACGCTATCCAATCAGGTTCAGATTATCTTGTGATTGGTCGCCCTATCACTCAAGCGTCAAATCCTGCAGAAGTGCTGAAGTCGATCAATGAGAGCTTATCTAACATGTAAGCACTGTCTCGATTGTATGGAGAAAAGTGAGGCTAAGATGCCTCACTTTTTACATCGAATGAAAATACTAATCGCGGTAAACGACCATTCCTTTTAACCAGCTATGTCTGATCATTTACTCGCTTTAACTGGTATATCGGGGCCAATTGAGATAAAGGTTCTGCGGTTTATTCTGAGTAAAGTAGGGCTTGGTACTATGCCGATCACACTTTTGTAACATAACTCACTGTGATGCCTCGAAAATGCAACCATGTGTTATTGATGGCTTGCGTTACAAATGTCTAAAGAATACTATGGCGAAGATGCATTCACTGCGTTGTAAGGTCTAGGATGACCTAGTGAAACTCTTTGAAATTAATATAGAAGCTGGCAGGACGTCACTTCATATTACGTTCCTATTATTTCCTATCTGCGTATTTTAAATCGCAGCTTTCTGTGAGCTTTCACACGCTGTCTTCCTTGTTACGACCTTAGTGCGCAAACACAACAAGGAAGAAACATGACTAAAAAACTGCCATTTTCAGTACTAGCAACACTGACCGCTGCCAGTTTTCAATTGAGTGCGGCAGAATTGCCAGCTGATATCGAATGGATTTCAAACAACAACGAACCTCTATTTGCCTCTGAAGAGGCGGTACGAGGTGGCACCTATCGCACTTACATTCAGAGCTTTCCGCAAACATTACGAAGTGTTGGTCCAGATGCGAACTCAGGTTTGCGCCAATACTTAATGGATGGTTCACCAAAACTGGCTCAGCGTCATCCAAATACTGGCAAATGGATCCCTCAACTTGCTAAGTCATGGGCATTTGGAGAAGACAACAAAACCGTATTCTTTAAACTCGACGAAACGGCCGAGTGGTCAGATGGTGAAAAAATTACAGCAGATGATTACGTCTTTATGATGAAGTACTACACGTCAAAAGACATTATCGACCCGTGGTATAACGACTTCTTCACAAACAGTATTGTGAGTGTTGAAAAAATTGATGACTACACGATCAAAGTCAATCTTGCTGTAGCTCAAAGTCATGACTCACTTATGGTTATGATTAACATGCCAAGTAATGGTTTTCAGCCTCGTCCTGAACACTTCTTTGAAGGAGAAAAGGACGCAAATAACGATGGCATGCCTGATAACTTCGTCAGAAAGTTTAACTTTAAATCTGAGCCAACCGCAGCGCCTTACTACATTGATCAAGTGAAGAAAGGTAAGAGCGTGACATTCAAACATGTCGGTGAAGATTGGTGGGGATACAACAACCGCTACTATAAAAACCGTTATAACGTTGAAAAGGTTCGCATTAAGGTGATTCGCGATCCTGATATTGCCATGAAGCACTTTGAGAAAGGCAACTTAGACTACTTTGAGATGGTGCTACCAAGCTTTTGGCATGACAAAACCAATAGTGATGTGTACAAAAAAGGCTATATCCAAAAGTACTGGGGCTTTAACGAAGCACCGCAAGGAGCTGGTGGTCTTTGGATGAACACAGCGATGCCGATGTTGGATAACCTTGAAGTGCGTAAAGGTGTTATGGCAGCCACTGACTATGACGGCATGATTGAAAACATCATGCGTGGAGATTATTCACGTAAACCGCATGGACTCGGCTTTGGTCATGGCGAATACGATGATCCTAACAATACACCGCCAAAGTTTGATGCTGATGCGGCGGTTAAACACTTCGAAAAAGCGGGCTTTGACAAAGTGGGCGCAGATGGTATTCGTATTAACGACAAGGGCCAACGCTTGAGCTTTGCTATCACCTATGGATACAACTCTTGGACACCGCGTATTGCATACCTGAAAGAGCAAGCGAAACTTGCTGGTCTTGAGTTCACGTTAAACTTGGTGGATGGCTCATCTGCGTTTAAATACATTCTTGAGAAAAAGCATCAGCTAGCGTTTTTGAATATGGGCTCTGGTGAGATCCCTGCGTATTGGGAATACCTACACTCGGATAATGCAAATCGACCACAAACGAATGCTCACACCAACTACAGCAGCCCTGAGCTAGACAAGTTAATTGAAGCGTATGATTCTGAGTTTGATCAGGAGAAGCGTTACGACTTGTCGCATCAAATCCAAAACTATGTCAGCAAAGCGAACATCATCGTTCCTGGCTACATGGTGCCTTATTCTCGAGTTGCTCATTGGCGCTGGGTTAAAATTCCTAAAAACGGCATGACAAAAGCGACAGAATGGGTGCTTCATCCAATGGATATCGGTAATTTCTGGATTGATAACCAAGTAAAAGAAGAGACAGAAGAAGCGATGGACGAGGGTAAAACCTTCCCAGAATTAACGGTAATTGATGATCGTTACAAATTGTAAATCAGTAGTTTAAATAGAAAATGATAGCCCCGGTAATGAATTTTATCGGGGCTTTCTTTTTTACTTAATAAGGTAAGACGCTTCTAAAAGGTAGGTTTTTGCATCACCAAGCAAAGAGAACGCTTTATCGATGGTTTTAAATCGATCATCAAGCGAGTCGCTTGATATCAGCTGGCTGAATGTTTGCAACGAGAAAGCTTCGTTTGCTTTGAAGAACTGATGTACGTTTTCAAGCTGCACTTTATGAATATGCTCCACCTTATTTAGGGCGGTGGTTAAATCGGAAATGTTAATCGACATTGCTACTCGGGAACCTTATCAACAAGACCTATATGAGGTCATAGAGTGGGGTTTTATATTTTGTGACAGAGAGTAGCACCGAAGAGCAATTTATAGTCTGATGAAGATCAATTTGCCTTATTTAAGCATCTGTAACGTGGCACTAGACGTGTACCTAGAGCTAGTACACGTTACAACGCTTGAATATAGGCTAGGATTTCACCTGATCAAAAGTAAAAGCCAAGTCCGACTAAAAGTCCTTGAGAAGCTGTATCATATTCAAATACTCCCTCATTTTTGTAATCAACCCAGGTCGACTTGTAAGCTAAGTTGAGATCAGACCATTCGTTAAAACGATAACGAACACCAGTTTGAATGGCATAAGTGAAGTGAGTATCGTTGCCAAGTCCGGCGTCGATGCTGGCATGAAATCGCCAGTTTTCGCTCAATTCATCAATGAGTCGCAAGCCAACTAAAAAATCGACCCAATCTTCTTGTAATGACAGTCTATCTTCTAGTACCCGGTTATCATTACGATACAGCTTGCCGGTGATGTCATTGTCCCACCAACGTAATCCAAACATATAATCCAGTTTACCAAATGAATATTGTTCGCGTTGGAATGCCTTTGCTTCTAGAACACCTTGCCGTATTTCGATGTCCGCACGATAACGAGCGTTAGGCAGAGCGCCCTTGATATTATTAACATCACCACTTAAGTTCATGAAACTATAATCTATGTAGTAGCCCCACTTACTTTGGTAAATACTCTCGAATCGCAACATCGCCCCAATATCGAGGTGGTCTACGATGAACTTAGGATCGACATCCACCTCTGATGAAAAGCGACCAATACTGGTATCCCCGTGGATATTCAGTCCTAGCATGTACACTTCTATGCTATTTCGCCAACGAGATTCTTGTGTCTCGGCTGAGAGCGCTACTGATGTAGGTAATACAAGAATGAGTGAGGAGAGTGATAGCAGGTTACATGGTTTCATCCAATTTCCTTTTCGGCTTTTCGTCAGCTTTCAGCTTAGTAGAAGTCGCTACACTCTGCATAAAAAAGGGAAGCAACTTGCTTCCCTGTAATTAACATTGACTTAGAGTTGTTTGGCAATGTCTGAGGTTAGGCTTTCTAAGCCTATGGATAAAGCGTTGACGAGCGCTTCATAGCCCTCATCTTGAAGCGGCTGAGAGATTTGTATTGGCGCGCTGTTTTCTACCTTACCTTCGGCATTAATGAGTAACCATTCCCCCTCAATTTCGATATTACCTTTGTAGCTGCCATTAAATTTATTTAACGTAAGCTGTAGTTTGGCTTCACCGCTTTGATCCAACAGATTATTCATTTCAGTCGGCCAGTAATGACTTTGCTTGTGACGTAGTTCCGCGACAACTCTCTGAGTGATTTGCTCGGAAATACTGTGCGCCCATTGATTGTGTTTTGCCTGAATAACTTGGGTCTCAGAGGTTCGATAAACAATGCCATTATCATTCAAATAACTCGCCAATGTCACTGGACGAACAACTAAAGTTGGGCGCTGAGCGATATCAGAAGAGCTCAGAGTCACTGGTTCCGCCTTAGGTAGAAGGTACATAGCTCCTTTAGTTTGCGGAGCGCTACTGCAACCCGTTAGACCGACAAATAGCGCGATAGACAGAAAGAATACTCGTTTCATTAGTTTTGGCCTTTAACTGGTATTGGGTCACTGATTTCATCTTCTCCAAACACAAGAGAGTTTGGCTTTTCGTTTAGCTGTTTAAGTACGGGTTTAAACTCTGTCATCACGCTTTCTAATTCTTTTAGCGTGGCTTCCATTTCGCTGTACATGGTTGAGTTGGGCCCATAACCATCGAGTGTTTTTTGTAATTGCTGTAAGCTTTGGCGAATATCTGTTGGGATCTCTTGCGTCTCTTTTTGATTCAAAAGTTTATCAATACTGTCCGCCACGCGTTCTGCTGAAGCTAACGTTTTTTCGGACGTTTTTAACGTTGAATTGAGAGAGTCTAGTGTTTCTTCCATTGGTAAGTTATTAATCTTATTTAGGAAGTCGTTCACTTGGCGCTGAACCTGCGCAAAACCACCACGCATGGTTGGGAAAACATCTAAATCAGCAAACTTACTCGGTACGTAAGGCTCGTCATTTGGATAGAAGTCGGCGTCAACATATAGTGCGCCTGTTAATAAGTTACCTGTTTTTAAAGTACCACGTAGGCCTTTAGCAAACTCACTCTTCAATTTATCTTTTAACATTGGCAAAGATTGGGATTGGAAATCGCCATAAACACGGCCGAGCTCGATACGTACCAATACAGGGATTTTTTTCGCAGAAAAGTTCTCTTCTGGGGTTGGAAGTCGCATTGGTACACGCATCACAGTACCAATTCTCAAGCCTCGATATTCGACAGGTGCCTTACGTTTAAGCCCTCGTACCGATTCATCAAAAAGCATAACGAATTCAATATAATCATCGTACATGCCTTCTCGAAGTTGTTTAATATCATCATACAAGCGGAAGTTGACCATATTTTCAGTGAGCTGTTCACCGGATTCAAGACCTGGAACGGTATCGAAGGTAACACCACCCGTTAGCATGCTCTCTAATGAGCCAAACTTGACTTCGAACCCTTCAGCATTGAGCTGTAAATCTACGCCAGAATTCAGCCAGAACTTGGTACGAGTGCGCACTAAGCTGTCATAAGGCTTGAAAATAAAGAGTTGGTATAACGCTTTGCGAGTGTCAACATCAAAGCTGGTTTTCTCTACGCGACCAACCGTAAAGCCTTTATAAATGACGGGGTCACCAACGCCTAGCTTACCAGCCTCGCGGTGTGTTAACACAAGGCGTAACCCCTCTGCATCAGGAGAGGCGACTGGGGGAACATCTAAGACCGTAAAGCGCTCTTTCTCTATTTTAGATTTACCCGGCTGAAGTTGGATATAAGCGCCAGAGAGCAAGGTTTCTAAACCTGAAACGCCATCACGGCCAATACGAGGCTTCACCACCCAAAACATGGTGTCATCTCGCAACATGCGTTCTGCATCCTTGTTCATTTGTGCCTTAGCGATGATGTGATCGTAATTTTCACTGAGAGTGACTTCAGTAATCAGTCCGACTTTTACATTCAATGCTCGGATTTCGGTTTTGCCAACCTCAATCCCATCTGCGGTTGGCAGTTGGAGAGTAATTTGTGGGCCTGTACTGTTGATATATTGGAACAGCATCCACGCTCCCATGGCTAGCGCAAGGATCGGGACAATCCATATCGCAGAAATCTGCTTTTGCGGTTTTATTTGAGCGGTTACGTTGTTCTCATCACTCATATTTGGCTTTCTCGTTTAAGTTGTCAGAAATCGGCTCCTGCACTTCGTTTTGTGGCAATTGCCACAACAAACGTGAGTCAAATATCATTGCAGAAAGCATAGTAAAAATGACCACTGCCGCGAAAGAGAGCGCAGCAGGACCTGGATAAATCGCCATTAAGTTTTGCAGTTGAACCAGTGCAACTAAGATCGCGACGACGAAGATATCGATCATGGACCAACGGCCAATAAACTCAGTTATGCGGTAGATCTTTAAGCGTGAAATACTCTCTTCGTGCGGAAGATATCGCGCTTTTTGCGCATTGTAATACAGCCACGCGAGTGCCAGCATTTTCGCCATTGGAATAAATACGCTAGCAAAGAAAATTACCATCGCAATAGGGTAAGAACCTAAATGCCAAAGCAATATTACCCCCTCCATGATAGTCGAACCTTCTGCATGTCCAAGGCTTACGGTGTACATCATAGGGTAGAGGTTCGCAGGGATATAGAAAATGACTGAAGCAAACAAAAGCGCCCAAGCTTTTTGTAAATTGTCTGCGGGGTTGTATTTGTGAATAGGGCTTTTACAACGAATGCAGTGTTGGTGTTTTTTTGCTTCAATAGGGTTGAGCTGGTGGCACGTATGACAACCAATATGGTTGTGGTTATGGTGCGTATCACCCTCTTTTACATCAGGTAGCTCGATAGCTGGAATAAAGTGCCCCCAGAGCCAGCTTTTGTCGACCATTGATATGCATTTGACTACCAGAACGGTATATACACAAAACGCCCAGAATGAAGTGCCCATTCCTATGTCTGCGAGGGAAGCGATTTTAATTAAGCTGACCAACACGCCAATCAAAAATACATCCACCATTAACCAAGGTTCGACTCGAAACAGAAGACGGCATAAAACTTTTGCCATTCGTTGCTGCTTTTTAGAGGGGGTATGTTTACGTGCTTTTAATGCTTCAAGGTGAAGAAAGAGAATGAGACCAACATAGATTGCAGGCAAAACGATAACTGTTGCGAGTAGCAGCACACCCAAAAGCACATTTTGAAACTCAGCCAGCATTTTGGCAGCGTGCAACAAGGTGATTTCTTGCGACAACCCTTGCACGCTGAACGACATAAAAGGGAAAGAAATGCTTAGCACTAACATGATCAAACATGCCGATGATATGGCGATCACGCTTTGGTAAGGCTTGGCATTCACTTTAGTCAGCGAATGCGAACATCGAGGACATTGTGCTTTTTGCCCCTGTTCGATATCGGGAATGCGAACAACAAGGCCGCACTCTTCGCATGAAATTAACTGACGGGAATTAGGTTGAATACTCATCGGGTAGGTTTTAGATTCATTTGCTTTAAGAATACTCTTTTTTCACTAGGCACGCTTGTTTTGATTCAGGAGTTTACGAGTTTCTTACTTTTGGCATTAGAGCATATGGGAGATCTAAGACATAAACGAAGTCACGTTTGGTACAAGATTTTACGGCGAAGATGAGTATGTTGGAAGTCGAAAATAATGTGATATTGCTTGTCTGTGGAGGGGGGTAATTACTTGTTTTTAAGGGTAAGTAACCCTGCCCAGATAATCTGAGCAGGGAAAAAGAGCATTTTATTTAAGGTGCTTAGTTGTACTTTACTTGACCGTTCCGCTCTTAAAGGCATTGGAGCCGACTTGCGTACCGTTGAGCGTTTTGCCGTAATAGCCTTGGTGCTGGTGATATTTCTCCGCGTTTGCGGTGACATTGCCTTTGAATCGAGGATCTTGTGGACGCTCATGGCTGTTGACGTATGCTGCGACATCCCATGCTTCTTGCTCTGTCAGATGCACACTTTTCCCAAGCGGCATGTTTTCGTAAATAAAATAGGCTGCAGTGTTAATCCGGTGCATACCTGCGCCCCAGTTATACGCATATTCGCCCCAAAGTGGTGGAATGTATGAATGGTCGTTGGTGTCTTTGATGCCTGAACCGTCGGCGCGATGGCAAGTTTCACAGTTCTTTTCGTAGACCAATGCGCCTCGCTCTATTGATGGTTCTTGCTCAGGGGCGGCGATTTTTGGGTAGCCACGCCCAGAGAGATTACCCCGCTTTTCAATTGGTAATGCTTGTGCGATGGCTTCGGGCAACGGGAAGTCTTTTGCTTTTCCACCAATTTGCAACGTTTTTGCGTCTAGCTCTGGAATGGGTTCATCCACCATACCATGTTTGTCAAGCAAGCCGCCCATCGCTAACCAGTAGGCGTAAGCACTAAGGGCAACAATTTCTGTCGAATCGTAAGCGGGCGCTTTACCGTTCATGGAATACTCGAAACAACCTTGGATACGGTCAGCATAGCTGTTTACGCGATCGTTTTTCTTACGATATGCCGGGTATGCCATATAAGCCGCCCACAGTGGCGCAGCGTTTGCTTTTCGTCCTGCCTCCATATGGCAATTGACACAGTTTTGTTCGTTGCCAACGTATTTTCCGCGCATTTGTTGTGAGCTAACAAAGAGCGAGTAACCACGTTTTACTTGCTCACCAAATACGGTGTTTGGGATTGTGCTGAGATCACGCGGTTTTAAGTATTCACCGTGATTTTCTTTTTCTATCGCAGGTAGCTCTTTCTGGCGGTCCGGTAATGGATCGTTAGCTAGTACGAGCGTAGAAATGAAAGGCAGTGCGAACAAAGAATAGAAACGTTTCATGACTGCTCCTAGTAACGTAATGAGGCAAAGTAGTAAGCAAGATTTTCGATCTCTTTGTCAGTGAGATTTTTTGCGATGGTCCCCATAATATTGAGCGGGTCGCCACTGCGAGTGCCGTTTTTCCATGCCATCAATTGCGTTTTTAAGTAATCAGCATGTTGGCTTGCGAGGCGAGGGAACTTGTCGACGCCCATACCGCTGGCTCCATGACAAGTTGCGCAAGCTGGAATGTTTCTATCCCAATCGCCTTGGAAAATTAATTTACGATACGGGTTACGAATATCAGCTTGGTCGCCGCGTTGTTCTGGATTCGTGAACTCATAGCTCGGGAGGTTAGCAAAGTACTCCATCACTTCCTTCCGATCTGCGGGATCGCTGAGTTCCTTCGCCATGCCTTGCATGACCACATTTTGGCGTTCGCCACTAAGGAATAGTTCGATTTGAGTGTTGAGATAATTCATGTTTAAACTTGCGATCATCGGCGCGATATTTGGCTGTCCCATGCCATCTTGGCCGTGACAACCGCTACATACGCTGGCTTTTTCCGGAATAGACGAGGCGCTTGCGCCCATAGTGGTTGCTAACAAACAGGCCACCACCACTGGAAGAATTTTTGACATGCTGACTCACTTTAATTTTTATTAATATGTCTAAGTGCTACTTGGTAGTCACTTGGACAATATTGTCGGCCTTGTCAATAATGAAAGGTATTGTGGATTTCCACATATTTAATAAGTGTAAATGGCCGTATTTGTTTTTATTGGTTGTTCTATAAGCGATAAAAACAAGTGGTGAAGAGCTGCACAAATCGGCAGCTCTAAGTGGTAGAGACGTCTTAACGTGCGGCGTTACGCTTTGCGGATTTTGGCTGGTAATGATTGACGAGCCGCGGCTCCTACCACCCAATCCAACAATACACCTTTACCTTCTCGGGTAGGATCAATTAAGCCAATGTCGTTAATGTTGACGCCATCTTGGCTGCGCGTTTTTACGGGTTGTTGTTTATCGCCGATCCAGTGCGAGCGTTGTCCTAGCTCGGTATGACCAAACCCATGTTCAAATCCGAGTGTGCCAGGGCGAATCCCGTTGACTATCATCGCGAGTGCTTTGGTGCTTGCAGATGGTGTCTCGATAACAAACTCATCACCCGTTTTAATGCCTGCGCGCTCGGCATCGATTGGATGGATGTACACTGGGTTTACGCCTTTAATCGAGTTCAACCTTGGCGATAGATTGGATACCGCACTGTGAATGTTGGATTTAAAGTTCGTCAGGCTGAAAGGCCATTCTGAGCTTGGGAACTGGCCTTCCATTGGTGTGCCATCGGCCAGTTTTTGTGGATGCCATGTTGGGCAACCCGTGTAGAAATCACCGGTCATGGTGTTTCTTGCACTGCCGACACGTTCATTCCATATCGCGACAGGTCGTGTCCATTTGTGCTTCATTTGCTCACCTTGATACGCTTCGGTTGCATTTTCAAAACGTCCACCGCGAGCAAAAATAAACGCCACACGTTTCATCTCATCCGCTGTCAGCGTCTTCTGCATGGCTGGCATTAAACGCTCTAGGCCGGACCACGCAATGTCTTCTGCCGAAACTTCAGGCACCCCGCCTTTCACATAAGCCAAGTTTGCCGCGGAACGTAAGTAGAAATCTTCAGCGCTGTGGAGAGCGTGCCAATTCCCTTGCGCATCTTGAATCGCGTTGTCACCAAAGCCGCCCAGTTGCATTTTCTTGGCGACATCAATCAAAAAGTTTTCTAAGCAAATTGAACGACCATCGGCGGTTTTCTCTGTTCGCGCTCCCACAATCGGCCAGCGAGCGGTGACGGTTTTCACCGGAACGTCGTGCCAAGGCGTTGCCATACCCCAGCTTTCGTAGGTGACCGTGTCAGGTACAATATAATCCGACAACGCGGTGGTTTCGTTAATGAACGCATCAATAGACACAATCAAACCGAGTTGTTTTGGATCTTTAAGCTTGTCTTCCAGCAGCGTTTTCAAACCGGGTACACCATACATTGGGTTCGCCATGTGATTGATCCACGCTTTAATGCGGTATGGATAACCATCAATAGCCGCAGATAGGTGCTCTGTCAGCAGTGGCGCGGCAAACGGATACCAAGGCGCGCGAGTTGGATAAGGGGATTCACCAGCCTCAACGCGACGTTTGTATTCGCTTGTTTTGTGGTAGGGGAATTTACTGCGCGACAAAAAGACGCCTTTCGGGCCGACTTTGCCAGCAAATTTGGTGAAGTCGTAACGAGGACCCGCAGCGGAAGTTGGGTAGCCACCCGCTTTGGCCATCGCGCCGCCTTTCATATTTATGTTACCAATCAACGCATTGAGCATCATGATGGTAAACGAGTTATAGAACCCATTGGTGTGCATGTTGCCACCGTGGGTATCGACCACCGCTTTTGTTCCGTGACTGGTGAAGCGCTTTGCTAGTTCAACAATTTGTTCGACAGGGATTTCACATTGTTGGCTGTAGAACGCAAGGCTGTATTTGAACGCCTCTTCTTTGAGTCTATGTAGAGACGATTTTACGCGCACTTCGCCCGATGCAAGCGAAACCGTTTTATCGACAAACAGTGCCGCTTCCTCAGCTTGGGTATGAACACCAAATTCGCCGCTTTGCTCATCCACGATGACGTACGGGTCGGAGTCAGACAACGCTTCGCCCTCGAATGGCAGATTCAAGTCCGACGCGCGTAAAAACGTGCCGTTTCTCGGGTGCTGATTATCGCTTATCACGAGATGCGTAGCATTACACCAGTGCGCGGTGCCGGCTCGTTTCATCGCGTTTGCCCCCGGCTGCGCCAAGAAGGTTTTGTTGTAGCGTTGGTTTTCGATGAGCCACTGGATCATGCCAAGCACGAGGGCAGAGTCGGTGCCCGGTTTGATTGGTATCCAGCGGTTGTTGTCACCGGCAGCCAAGCTCGATGAACCCGCAGGCAAACTTGGCGTGATGATGGAGTATTCCAAGCCACCTTCTGTTCGCGCATTGGCGAGTTGGCGCGCCTGACGCTTAAAAGGGTTGCCAGCTTGCGCAGGCGACATACCGATGAAGATGATGTATTCCGCATTATCAAAGTCTGGCTTCAAATGTGCGTTCTTATCTAAGTCGTTCATAAATGCGCCGCTGCCAGCACGAAATGCGTAGCCGCAGTAAGAGCCGTGATGCCCAAAGTTACGTGTACCATAGCTGTTGAACGCGAAGCGTTTGAATATGTCGTCTCGGCCTTCGTTGCCGGCGTTGGTCATTAACAGTTGGTTGGCTTTCGGTCCATATTCTGGGTTTTCAGGATCAACGGGTGTTGTTAAATCGCGAATGTCGCGTAAGCCATCAACATGGCCTTCACCAAATAAATCACCACCTTCTACGACTTCTTCTATCAATTGCTCGTAGCTGATCGGAATCCATTTTCCTTCGCCGCGTTTTCCAACTCGTTTCAGTGGCTGAGTAATGCGGTACGGGCTGTTGCGAATTTCTAACATCCCATTGCCACGTGCGCATGCTGTTGAACGACCTTCAAGGCCAGCTTCTCCAGCCAAACTTAAATAAGCATCTTTGACTGGCGTTTCGAATGGAATGTGTTGCTGATGAGAGAGTGGGTGATATGGGTTGCCAGTGATACGCAAAATCTCGTCGTTGCGGTTATCAATGCGCACACGCAACCCGCACAGTGACCAACAGCCAAAGCACATCGATGGAGCTACGCGCTGGTTTGGGTTCGGGATCAGGTTGCCTTTGCTGTTGACCGTGTACTCTGGTTCAAGAGAATTACCGTGGTGAATATCACGCGTTTTTTCTCCTGCGGTGCCTTCGAGCGCACCCTCGACCATATGTTTGGTGGTGGTGGCGTAACCCGCAGCGAATGCGCCAAGCCCACCCACTACAATGCCTGATTTCAAAAACTGACGGCGTTTGTTATCCATGATGAAATCCTCTTTGATTAGCGTTCAGTTAAGGTGAGTGATGAGGCTTTTACTTCGATCTTTTGTTTTGGCTGAACCAGCTCCGAACCGAGCAGTGCCAGTGCAAGCCATAATCCGAGCATGCCGATAATGCCTATCCAGCCATTTCCATCCATAGTGAGTTGGTATGGATACAGCCCTGCATCGAACTTGGCGATGATTTGCACTTCCATGATGGTAAACCAGCGAATCAGCCATGCACTTGCCAGTGCGGCAGCAGACACAAAACTGAGCCCTATGACGTGACGAAATCTGGCTGATGCGGACTTTTGGGTATCGCGCAAGAAGATGAAAGCGAGCAAAACACAACCTAAAACGACAAAAGTGAGCAGGGCAATGTTGTGCATCCACTGTTCGCTAGAATAGAGCGAAAATGCGGAATTGTTGGATGCCCAAATCGGTAGCAGTATCAGCGTTAATACACCGCTGGTAACCACTGATTTTTTAAGTAAATTAGTATCGCCAGATGTCAGTGTCTTTGACTGACTAGGCAGCAAGAGCCAAATCAACAGAGAAAATCCGACCGCGCTCATAAATGCAGTGACAAACCAAAGAACCGGCGACGCGGGTTGGTGCCATAAAGAGCGCGATTTAACGACTGCAATTTCAGCGCCTGTGTAGACTGCAATGGTGATGCCTGATAGCACCGTGATAACAGATACCATAAGCATGACTCTACGAGAGAGCACCCAGTCACCCAGTGACAGCTTTGAAATTAGAGGCAGTACTTTCCCTAGCTGATTACGTAAGTTGATCAGATCCTCGCGGAGATACAGCCATGCAGTCACTACCGCTAAACCTGAGAAAACAGGCAGGAACAGCGAGCCTAGAGACATCCATGACCACGGCGTGATGTGCACGTAAAAATGCCAAGCTCGTCCCGGCTGGTGAAGGTCGCCAGTTAACGCCAACGGGCCTACGATAGCGCCGATGGCCATCGTTAGCACCAGCGCGGCGCGTAACCGATGACTGGTGTGTTGCTCAAATAACAGTGCGATTAGGAACAAAATAGCAGCAGCGTAAGCAGAACCGATGTAAAAGAAGTACTGCACCGCCCACGGGAGCCAAGCCATTGCTTGAGGTTGGACTAACACTTCGGTGATGTTCATGCGCGCTTTCCTTGTGGGTCGTAAATAGCTGGCTGCCCGTCGATGTGGCTGGTGAAGCGTTCATCCATGCCGATGTAAAACACATGCGGCTTGGTCTCTTCATTGGGCTTTAGCACTTTGATATCGTCTTGGTGCTTCGCAATTAAGCGGCGAACTTCACTTGATGGATCATTCAAATCACCAATTACACGTGCTCCGCCAACACAGGTTTCCACGCAGGCAGGTAATAGGCCTTGTTCTAGACGGTGAGCGCAGAAGGTGCATTTGTCTGCGGTGAGGGTGTCCTCATTGATAAAACGCGCATCGTAAGGGCAAGCCTGTACGCAATACGCGCAGGCGACACAGCGACTGTTATCCACCATGACGATGCCATCTTCGCGCTGAAAGGTCGCTTGAACCGGACACACAGCCACGCAGGGTGGGTTTTCGCAGTGGTTACAAAGGCGAGGGAGTATAAAGGCTTTCGCTTCTCGCGTGGCTGTAGAGCTATCATCTAACGTAACTTCGTATTGCTTTACGGTGGTTCGGAATTGACCGATAGGCACTTGGTTCTCGATGCTGCAACCCACAGTGCAAGCCTGGCATCCGACACATTTACGCAAATCCACCACCATGGCATAACGCTTGCCGACTTGTCCTTTTCGGTCAGCGGACTGGTTATTTCGAATAATGTTTCCCGCAGTTGCCGTGCCAATGCCTGCGACTGGAATTAACGCGGCTCCGGCTGTGACCGCGCTGAGAAAGCGACGTTTGGTGGAATCCATAACTCACCTGCTTTTTTGTTGTATTTGAATTGACTGATTCCATTGTGAGAAATGCGCCGCGAGGCTTATATTGTGGATTTCCACATACCCAGATCAAACTTGATCTAAAACAAATGTGGTTTAGGGAAGGTAGCTGTTATTCTTGTTGTACTCTCTTGACGGAACGATTCGACTCATCATGAAAAAAGCACTGTGGCTTCAGCTTTGGATTCTTTGCTTAGTTGCCTTTGCATCTTTGGCTCAGGGCGCAGTTTCTGAACAAGCAGATCTGCAAGGAATGCAAGAGCAAAAAGCAGAGCAGCCACAGGCCAAGCAAAAAGTCGAAGTGGGCGTGTTAGCGATACGTGGTCATCTTTATGCTGAGCAGAGATGGCAACCGACCATTGATTGGCTCAATCAGCAAATTTCCGATGTGCATTTTGTCCTTCATCCCCTTAACTTGGATGAAATGGGCGAAGCGGTGAAGTTTCAGAAGATAGATTTCATCTTAACCAACCCAGGTCAGGCAGTGCGATTGGGCAGGCAATACGCGCTGTCGTGGATGGCAACGCTAACCAGCAGAGCACCACAAAACTCGAATTACGGCATTGGTTCGGCGCTTGTGGTTCGAGCCAATTCAAGTTATCAAACGGTGCAAGATGTCTCAGGACATCCCGTTGCAGCGGTATCAGAAAAAGCCTTTGGTGGTTATCTCACGATGCGCTATCAAATAGTCAAAATGGGTCTTAATCCAAACGATTTCTTTTCTGATGTCCGCTATCTTGGTTTTCCTATTGATGCCAACCTGTATCAATTACGTGATGGCAATGTGGAAGCGGCCGTTGTCCCTGCTTGTTTATTGGAACAGATGCTAAGTGAAGGGCTTTTACAACCGAGTAATTATCGAGTTTTAAATCAACAGCCGAACGAGCGCTCGTTATGCGCTGTTTCCACACCGCTTTATCCTAACTGGTCATTTGCCAAAACAGAGCGCGGCTCAGCTCAGATCGCCAAACAGATTGCGCAAGTATTGTTAGCGATGCCACCTGAACACCCTGCGGTTATTGCGGCAGGCGCGTCAGGTTGGACGTCCCCCGTCAGCTTGCTGAGCATCGACAAACTTTATCAGGCGTTGGATCTCCATCCGTTGCAACAACCTTGGTGGAGTGAGGCTCTACGCTGGCTGCGTAGTCATCAAGAATGGGCATGGGCGCTGTTCATGTTTGTGATTGTGTTGAACGCGTACCACTTTTGGCTTGAGTATCGATTTAGCAAGAGTAAGCAAGCGTTGGAGCAGACATCGTTGCGATTAAAAGAGAAAAGTGAACAGTTAGAACATTCACAAAGGGTCGCGATTGTCGGAGAAATCGGCACTAGTCTTGCCCATGAACTCAATCAGCCACTGGCAGCCATTCGCAACTATAGTGAAGGCGGTTTACTTCGCTTGGCCAAAAAGCGCCCTCATGAAGATATTGTCCCTGTGCTTGAGAAAATACAGGGCCAAGTTGAAAGAGCCGATGCAATTATTCAGCGATTAAGAACGTTGATTCGCAAGCGCAGTGTCGACAAAACGTCGTGCGATCTTCAAGTACTCATTGATGACACGATTGAGTTACTCCATTTTCGGATGCAGAAGCAAAACATTTCTATTGTGGCCAGTACAGAAGGGAACATTCGTCCGTTACTTGTCGATGCAGTTGGCGTACAACAGGTTTTAGTTAATGTGATCAGCAACGCGATTGATGCGTGTACTTTGTTCCAAGAGAAATATCACTCATCAGGTTATCAAGGTAAAATTGCCCTGCATTGCGATTACCAAATCAGTCAACTCTCTATTCGAGTGTTAGACAATGGTACAGGGTTGCAGCAAGAGAATCCGACTCAAGCGTTTGTGAGTAGCAAAGAAGAAGGGCTTGGGCTGGGGTTGGCCATTTGTCGCGATGTGATGGAAATGCATGGTGGCGAGTTTGTCATCAGCTCGATAGCACCACATGGTTGTTTGGTTGAGCTTGTGTTTCCATATCAAAACTAATCTGAACTAGACATAGGAGCATTCAATGAGCAGCGGTGAAAAGCAGCTACCTGTTTTTGTAGTCGATGATGATGAATCGGTGCGTGACTCGCTCGCTTTTATGCTGGAAGAGCATGAGTTCAAGGTGACGACTTTTGCTGATGGGCAATCTTTTCTCGACGAAGTGAACATTCATCAGGCCGGATGCGTGATCCTTGATAGCCGAATGCCCAACCTTCGTGGTCAGCAAGTGCACCAAATTTTAAATAAAGCCAACAGCCCGTTAGCCGTTATTTATCTGACAGGGCATGGTGATGTTCCGATGGCGGTCGATGCATTGCAAGCTGGGGCGGTCAATTTCTTCCAAAAACCAGTCAAAGGCGATGAACTGGCACGAGCCATTTTGCAGGGACAGGCGCAGTCTGCCACAAACCTCGATATGGCAGCAGCTAAATCGGCTTATGAATCGCTCACACCTAGAGAAAAAGACATTTTACGTTTGATTATTGAAGGAAAGCGCAACATTCGTATTGCTGACGAACTTTGCATAGCAATGCGAACGGTTGAAGTACACCGAGCTAATCTATTGAAGAAGTTCTCGGCAAAAACCGTCGCAGAGTTGGCATATATTTATGGCAAGCTAGATTAAAGCTTACCGAGTGAAGCCTCTTAAGGTTATTTAGAGGATACAACTTGAGCTTTATGACGACTCGCGTATTATCTTCTTCGTTCTTACTTTATCTGAATTCTTATGAGTTTGTTGACTAAACGACATCACACGCCACATAAGCGGGCAAAATGGCTACTGGCGATTATTGGCTGGGTGGTCGTTGTGTGTCTGATGCAAAATTCAGGCTTTGCATCGTCATGCTCTATGAAATATGAGACGGAATCGCCCGCGGTTTCACTTGCTGATGAGCGTTCGAGCGTCAAGTCTATTGATACTAAAGAAACTAGCAAGTGCGAATTGTCTGAAAAGTTAATTCAGTTTTCTCAACATCAACTCGATGTATTTATTGTTGTTCTGTTTGTCGGTCTTTTTGCTTCGGCAATTTGGTTGTGCAGTGCCTATATTGGTGCGCAACATTGGACGGAACCGATAGGCCGTAAGTATCGAGTCCATCTGACTTTCTGTGTGTTCCGAGAATAAAAGCGTGCTTTCTGACCACTAGCGTCAGTTATTTAGCACCTTTGTCTTTTAACTAGGAATCACTATGAATCAAATTACTAAACTGACTCAGTTTGCGTTCATGTTTTTTATGACGCTTGCTTTGAGTTTGCTCTCTCTGAGTATTTCAGCTCAAACTACTGATACAGGTTGGCTAACCAACCCACAACATCCTCCAGTGCAAACGCGCTTTGTGCTCACTGGTCAACAAGATCCGCAAGCCAAAACACTTACAGGTTATTTGGATGTCAAGTTAACCGGAGACTGGAAAACTTACTGGCGTTCACCTGGTGAGGGCGGCGTAGCACCATCTATTGATTGGCAAAATTCACAAAATTTATCCAAAGTGGATTGGCAATGGCCGCACCCACAAAAATTCGAACTATTAGGTATCGAGACTCTTGGGTATAAAGGCGATACTTTGTTCCCCATGACGCTGCACGTCGAAGACATGTCCAGACCTGTCACGATTGATGCGGTACTGACACTTTCTTCTTGTACGACGATTTGTGTGCTGACCGACTATCAAATTCAATTGACGTTCTTGCCTTCTGATCTAACAGTCGATGAAGGCGTGATGTTCAGTTACGCTCAAGCAGTGAGTAACGTGCCGCAGCCATCGCCGTTTATTGATGTTACTCAGGCGAGTTGGGATGCGAACCAATCGAAACTACAAATCAAGCTACAGAACAGTCAGGGTTGGCAACAACCACAAGTGCTGGTGGATGGTGTCGATGAAGCAACGCGAGACTATAGCTTCAAGCTTGAAGGAATGCATCAAGAAGGAAACATCGTCACCGCGAGCTATATCGTTGATACTTGGCTGGGCGATGTGGAGTTAGATGGTCAGTCGCTGTTTGTGACCATCAAAGACACCAATTTACTAGCAGAAGAAACCACTCAAGCAACTGCTGAGGCAATAGTTGAACCGTTGCCGAGCACGTCTCTAACGAGTGTTTTTCTATTCGCGTTGCTCGGCGGTTTAATTCTTAACATTATGCCTTGCGTTCTTCCGGTTTTGGGGATGAAGCTAAGTAGTATTGTTGCCGCTCAAGGTATCGAGCGTCGTCAAATTCGCGCTCAGTTTGTTGCCTCGTCACTTGGTATATTAACGTCGTTCTGGATTCTCGCTGGTTTTATTTTGGTGCTTAAGCTAACAGGTAATGCCATTGGCTGGGGCGTGCAATTTCAAAGCCCTTGGTTCTTAGGTTTGATGGTGTTGGTCACCACTTTGTTTGGGGCCAATATGCTGGGGCTGTTTGAAGTCCGTCTATCATCGGGTACCAATACATGGCTGGCCTCGAAAGGTGATAACTCCCTAGTTGGTCACTATGTTCAAGGTATGTTTGCCACATTGCTTGCGACGCCTTGCTCCGCGCCTTTTCTAGGAACGGCCGTGGCGTTTGCCTTGGGTGCCGACGTATTAACGTTATTTGCAACCTTTACAGCATTAGCATTGGGTATGGCACTGCCTTGGCTCTTAGTCGCTGTGTTTCCAAATATCGCGCTGAAACTACCAAAGCCTGGCTCGTGGATGAATGTCGTTAAAATAGCGTTTGGCATAATGATGCTGGCAACCAGCGTTTGGCTACTTTCATTAATGGCAAATCATGTACCTATGTTATGGATTGCACTCATCGCTGTAGTTGCTTTTGTTGTAATGATGGCAAGAGTTAAGAAAGTGTATGGTGAGAAAGCGCTTGCTGTATCCGGAACTGCGTCATTAGTGTTGATAGCTGGTGGCCTGTTACTTGGTAGTGTCACTGCCGACCAATGGGCGACACCGCTTCCTGAGGACTTAGCGTGGCAGAAGCTTTCTAACTCGGCGATTGAAGATCACGTCAATAATGGGCGAGTGGTGTTTGTGGATGTCACTGCGGATTGGTGTGTCACGTGTAAAGCGAACAAGATCGGTGTGATCTGGCAAGATCCTGTCTACTCATTGCTGCAAAGCCCTAATGTAGCGACGTTAAAAGGGGATTGGACACATCCGGACGGCTCGGTAACTGACTTTTTACGAGCTCATGGGCGTTACGGTGTGCCGTTTAACATCGTCTATGGCCCGGCAGCGCCACAAGGTATCCCGTTACCTGTGATTCTGACTGATGATGTTGTTTTAAGTGCGGTGAAGCAAGCGAGTGGGGGAGCTATTCAATGAGTTCGACAAAGCGGCGTAGAACATTCCGATATTGGCTCGTTCAAATCGTACAGATGGTGCTCATTGTCACCGTCATTTCCATCGCGATGGATTGGTATCGCACTAAAGATATTCCTAAACAGGAGTCACCACCATTGAGCTCAGTCTTGAGCGATGGCGAACACTTCGATGCAATCGCGCAAAGTTATGAACAACCTGTCGTTGTTTATTTTTGGGCGACTTGGTGTCCCGCTTGTAAATTTGTAAGCCCAAGCGTGAGTTGGCTGAGTGATGACTACACCGTAGTTGGCGTTTCTGGATCGTCGGGACCGAATGAGCGTGTGGCGCAGTTTATGAGGGCAAAAGAATATCGTTTCGAAAACATAAACGATCCTTCAAGCGATATTATGCGTGAATGGAAAATTAGCGTGACCCCAACCATTTATGTTTTAAGAAATGGTGAAATTTCCTCCGTCACAACTGGCGTTACTACTCCGATAGGAATATTAGCGAGAATTTGGTTAGCTCGATAACGTAATAAAAATCCGATATTCAAAATATAGAGTATCGGATTTTTTTGTTGTCCTAAACAACCAGTCGGTCACATACCATAAAGAACTAGTTAACCAATAAGTGTCTAGATGCTTATTGCGTGCTACATTCGAGCATCGTTCTGGTTATCAAGGAGGAAACGATGAACGTAGCAAAAATGTATGATGATGTGTCGGATCGCTATCAAAAGTTGGTGGATGACAGTCACTACGTCGGTCCACGTTGGATTTCTGAGAAGTTAAAAACCTTTCCCGTCGAGCAAGGCTCGGTTCTCGACCTAGCCTGTGCGACTGGCAGTATCGGCCATGTCGTAAAAAGTCACTATCCAGAACTCGCCATCCATGGCTTAGACATCTCGTCCAAAATGGTTGATAAAGCGCGCCAAACTAACCTCTATCAAAGCGTCGCGGTTCATAATCTCGATGAGCCATTTTCCCCTTTGTTTGAACAAACCTTCGACCTTATCACCGCACTTGGTTTTACTGAGTTTCTAGCAGAGCCTCAACAACTTCTGGAGTGCATTTCGCATAAGCTAACTGCGAATGGACGATGTTTTATCAGTTTTCAATACCACGATCCGGATGGACAAGATTTGCCTCGAAATACTTATAGTGGATCGGTCGTGCATAAGGCATATACCGAAAGTGAAGTTGAGCAACTCTGTCAGCAAGCTGGGTTGGAAGTGGTTTCACTAGAAAACGTGATTGGTTACGTATCTGGTGTTGGTTATGTGTGTCGATACTTGATGCTAGAGCTGAAAAAGTCACACCGCTGAAATAAGTAACAAACAAGGACTGTTTTTGAAAACACAAGATTTAACCGAGTTCGGATCTGGCATTGAATACGATGCTCAATACGACCAGCATTACCATCACGACATTGCTTTTATCACAAGGTTAATCGAAGAAACCAATGCTCGAAGTGTACTGGATGTCTGTTGTGGTTCCGGCATTGTCACGATTCCAGTCTCTGAGCAACTCAACGAAGCCATTGGCATTGATATTTCTGAAGGGATGCTCAAACACGCAAAGGACAAAGCCAAAAGCAGGAGTAACTTGCGTTTTCTTCATCTCGACGCAACCCAGTTTTCGTTAGGTAAGAAGTTTGACCTAGCCATAATGACAGGGAATGCATTCCAAGCCTTTTTAAGTGATGAGATGCTAGCAGGTGCACTGAGCTCAATATCAAGACACCTCGAAAAAGGTGGGCGATTTGTTTTCGATACGCGGTTACCAACGCCAGAAAATCTAGAATTGGATCATGAGATGGCGCTGTGGCAAACCTATGTTTCTCCAACCTATGGTGAAGTGAATTATTTCGGTATGAAGACCGAGTATGACTTGCAAACGTCCATCATATATTTGAACAAAGAGCGCCATTTTGAAAGTGGAACGATTGAGCATTCCAGCATTGATTTAAAATATCGTCCGCTAGAAGACATAGAGGGTTTCCTTGAACAAGCGGGATTCAGAATCATAGAGAAGTACCAATCTTGGTCAGCGCAAGTATTTGAGGCGAATGCCACCTCGCTTGTCTGTGTGGCTGAGAAAATATAAATCAATGTTGAGGGATACAATGCAAGGATTTCGAATTACTATGTCGTTAGATGACATGGATTTAGACGTTATCTACCAGTTCATTTCAAACAGTTACTGGGGAAAGGGCATTCCAAGAGAACGCTTTGAGAAGTCATTGCGCCATTCGTTCTGTTTCGCGGTTTTGGATGATGAAAATCAACTCGTTGCTTTTGCTCGGTTAATTACCGATCGTACCACGTTTGCGTACCTTGCCGATGTGTTTGTTATGGAGGTACACCGTGGTAAAGGCATCAGTAAGTGGTTGATCTCAGAAATTGTTGCTCATCCAGAACTACAAGGCTTACGCCGTATGATGCTTGCAACCCGCGATGCTCATGGGTTGTACGAACAGTTTGGGTTCACTCCTATTGCTCCAGTAGAAAACTTTATGCAAATCTGGAAACCGAATGTTTATCAGAGCTAAATCATGATGAGAGTTGAAGCTCAACAAGTGGCAATCAGATACCTCAAAACAACAGACGCTGCTCCCCTGTTTGAAAACTATTTAGGCGATGAGCAAGCATGTCGCTTCCTCAATCGCCAAGCCCACCAAAATTCAAATCAAACCCTTGAAGCTATCGAAAGATGGCGTGCTCAATATGATCAAAAGTCTCCCAATCTATTAGTCTTCACTATTGAAGAACTTACTTCTCAAACTCCTATAGGCTGTCTGGTGCTGATACCTGAGCAAGACAGCAGTGAAATCCATTTTGGTATTTCTGCTCGCTATCAGGGAAAAGGCTATGCAACCCAAGCCTGCAAACTTGGTGTTGTTTACCTGCAAAGCTTGGGTATAACGCGCATTCGCACTACCCCGCATATTGGCAACCACGCGAGTATTCGTGTGTTGGAGAAATGTGGCTTTATCAGCCAAGGCATTTTAAAAGCGCATGCGGTTTTTCCTGCTTTAGGACGTGAGGCGCAAGACTGTATGGATATGCGATTGGAGGATACAGAACTGCGCCATTTTGCACGTTGTTCAGAATGAAAAGGGGGGCGGTTGAAACGAGCGGTTACAGAGCTTGTTAGTCGCCATCGTAGACAGCGTCTTTGCTGAATGATTCGTCGAGATTTTTTAGTCTTTGATTGTCAGAGGCGACTGACAAAGCCATACCAACTGTGACAACCAAACCGCTATTAAAGCAGGATATTATTCCTTCAACTTTGTGTTTTAGGAGTAGTCATTAGACTACCCAATAATTGTTGGAATAAATAATGACGAAACGTTGGCTTGTCTCCGCTGTGAGCATTGCGCTGCTCGGCGGTGGTACGTATTTCTATCTCCAATCTGCCGCTCAACCAGAATTGCTGCCTACATTGATTGTGGAAAAAGGCACGATTGAAAAACAAGCGGTGGCTGTTGGTAAAATTGTCCCTGCACACTCCGTGTCTATCAAGTCACAAATCGACGGTATCGTCGGTGAAATTTACGCGAAAGTTGGTGAAAAGGTGAAGCAAGGCCAGCCGCTGATCAAAGTGCGTCCAAACCCAACCCCCCAAGCATTAACGGATGCATCGGCAGAACTCATGCGTAGTGAAGCCGATCTGGAATCCGCCAAACAAAAACTGTCCAACTTAGAAAGCTTGGTCAAGCAGGACATTATTCCAAGTAACTACGACGAATACGTAAGTGCGCGCTCGGCAGTCAAATCTGCGCAAGCGGACGTATTGCAAAAGCGCCAGAATCTCGAACTCATCCGCAGTGGTGAGGCGTCTATCGGTGATGCGCGTTTAACGTCGACGATCTACGCGCCAATTGATGGCACGGTACTCAACCAGAAAGTTGAGGTCGGAGAGCCGATCATCTCGACTCAATCAAGCCAAGCCGCGACTGAAATGATGTCATTGGCCGACATGAACAGTCTGATTTTTAAAGGTAGCGTCAGTGAGCATGATGCTGCGCAGTTGTCTCCGGGAATGCCCGTTATGTTGACGGTTGCGCCTTATCCTGATGTGGCGATTTCTGGTGTGCTAACCAAAGTGGCGATTCAATCTGAGAACCTTAACTCACCAGAAGGCAACGCTTCGGCAAAAAGTTTTGATAACGGTTTTGAGGTTGAAGTGGGAGAACTCAAGATCCCACAAGATGTGTTGCTTCGTTCTGGTTTTTCATCGACGGCTCAAATCATTCTGAAGAAGTCTGAAAACGTGCTCACTCTACCGGAGCGCGCTCTGCAATTTGATGGTGACGTACCGAATGTTCTGATCCCCGACAGCTCAGAACAAGGGTTTCATAAACAACCGGTGAAACTCGGTCTGTCAGATGGCATCAATGTCGAAGTGCTTGATGGCGTGGAGCTTGATGAAGAGGTCATCGACAACAGCATGATGGGAGCGGCGCATGGTTAAGCTGCAACGATCAACAATCGCCTTTGCATTGTTGGCTGCCACGCTCAGTTTGCCTACCTACGCAATTTCTATTGAACAAGCTTGGCAACAAGCAAAGCATAACGATCCAAATTACGAAAAGGCGAAAATCGGCGTCCAGCTTGGCGAGGTTGGCGTACAGAGTAGCCACAGTGCGTTATTGCTGGGTTTAAGTGCCAGTGCGTCAGCGGATTGGAATGAGTCCTCAAGCCATTCCAACAGTTACGGCGCGACCTTATCTCAAACTATTTGGGATAGCAGTTTGTGGTCGGAACTGGATCAAGCGAATGCCAATTATCTCAAAGCACAGTTAGAGCTATCTCAATCACATAACGAGCTTGCGCAGAAGTTGCTCACCGCTTACCTAGATGTGGCAAGCGCACAGGGCGACCTCAAATTGGCACAGTCCAAGCTGGAGGAGGGGAAAGAACTTCTCAACATCATTGAGAAACGCTATCGAGCAGGCAAAGTGAAGTCGGTTGATGTTGAAGAGATGCGAGCGAATCAAGTCTCTGAGCAAGCAAGTATCCTCAATGCAAAAGCCGATCTCGAAGTGAAAAAAGCAGAGCTTGCGGCGTTAATCAATCAAATGCCGGAGAGTGTCGACCAAATTCGAACGGATTCTCTAATTCAGCCGCCGATGCTGGTGGACTCTCTGGATCAATGGCTAAAGCTGGCGAAAGACAGCAGTCCAGAGCTGTTGGTAGCGGCGCAGATGGTGAAAGCGAGCGAGTTCGCGAAAGATTCAGCTAAAGGTGGATACTACCCGACCGTCAAAGGCAGTGTGGGCTACAGCGATGGTGACAATCGTTCAAACGGCGAGTTTAACGCTGGGATTAGTTTGAGTTTGCCGATTGACCTCAATGGTGCAGTGCGAGCGAGAGTGGACGAAGCATCGTTGAACATTTTAAACGCCAAGCAAGATATGCGTAGAGTGGAAATTGATATTCAGAAACGAGTTATTCAGCAGTTTACGCAGGTCGATATCAACTGGAATCAAGTTTTGATAGCGAACGAGCTGGTTGAGTCGCGCGCCAGAGTGTTGCAAAGCAAAGAGAAACTTTACGACGCTGGTCTGCTTGAAGTGTCGGAAGTTATCAGTGCACACAACAGCTTGTTTGAGGCGAAAAACAGTCTGCAAACCAACTTGTACAGCTATTGGCGTAAGAGAATCGGCTTACTGCAAACCGCAGGGAAACTCGATGACGATACCATGGCGTTGATCTCTCGAGCTTTTCATTCATGAGCAATCTATTGCAACAAACTTGGCAAACGTTGATGGCGCATCGCATGAAGAGCGTGCTAGCCATTATCGCGATTGCTTGGGGCGTGATCTCTGTGGTGGTGTTAATCGCACTTGGCGAAGGCTTTTATCGCCATCAGACCCAGTCGTTTTCATTTATGATCAACAATGTGCAAGTGGTGTTTCCGTCGAGTACCAGTAAACCGTGGCAAGGGTTACCTTCAAGACGACAAATTGATATTCCACAAGAAAAAGTCGACATGATCAAACAGTCAGGCTTCGTGCAACAGGCGTCAAGCGTTTACGCCAAATGGGATGCGAATATCACCAATCTCAAAGGACAGAATTTATCGAGTACGGTCAGCGGTATTGATACGTCTTACTTTCCTTTAATGCAACGCAAGCTGCAATCCGGTTCGAGAAACCTGTCACCAAGCGATATGGACAACCACACTCGCGTGGCGGTGTTAGGCGATCAAATTGCGCAAATGGGCGGAATCCAAATCGGGGATAGGCTCAAAGTCAACGGCATTCCGTTTTTGGTGATTGGGATAACCGTTGGTGAGGACACTGGCATTTCATTCGGCGATAGCCGCACGGTTTTCATTCCTCAAACAACGTACCGCGATTTGTGGGATGCGAAACCTTGGATGGTATTGATGAAGCCGAGAGACGGGATGGATGCACCGTCGTTTCGACAAAATATCGTGAACTTTTTCGCCAAACAGCTTCATTTTGACCCAAGTGATAAAGATGCGATCGAATTACCCGATTTTAGTGAAGGTGCGGCGGTCATCAGTGGAATTTTACGTGGCATTCAGATTTTTCTCGGAGCGAGCGGTGCGATGACCATGGCGGTCGGTGCGCTTGGCGTTGCCAACATCATGTTTTTATCTGTCACGGAGCGCACGCGTGAAATCGGTGTGCGTTTAGCGATCGGGGCGACTCAAAAATCCATACTCAGTCAGTTTATTCTTGAAGGGCTTATTTTGGTAGCCATGGGCACGGCATTAGGTCTGATGTTTTCGTATGCCGTGGTATCTGTCTTAAGCCGCATGGCATTACCGGAATGGATTGGTTTGCCTGTGATCACGCCAGATTCCATTGCTTGGTCTTTACTTGTGACACTTATCTTGGCATTGATGGCATCGTATTTCCCAGCAAGGCGAGCATCGCGTCTCACGCCAGTCATTGCTTTGAGTGCGAGGGCCTAGTCATGTTGTTACCGATGAGACAAATTTTCCAAGAAATGGCCGCAGAAAAGCTGAGATTGGGTTTGACCATTCTGGCAGTAGCGTGGGCGACCCTCTGTATCGCTGCTATGTTGGCGGTAGGTGAGGGCATTCGTCAGGGGGTATTGAAAACCGCACAAAATGGTAACGGCAACTTGATCTATTTGACCGGAGGGATGGCCACCGTCGACCACGGTGCTTTTCACCAAGGTAAGTTTCTGACATTAAAAATGGACGATTCAGAGGTCGTTCGAGCGTTACCCGATGTAAAAAGCGTTGCGCCAACTGCGAAGTGGAAAGAGCGCATCACCGTTGGTGACAGAAGCTCGTGGCAAGAGCCGTTAGCGGTCACGAGCGAGTTTCAATCCATGACCAATTTGGTGCCGATGGCGGGGGGGCGATGGTTAAACCCACTCGATCAAAAAGAGACGCGCAAAGTCGTTGTACTGGGTTATGAACTGGCAGCCGACTTATTCAACCCGAATGAGGACTTTAGTTGGTTTGCGACAGTCACATTGCAAGTCAACCCTGTGGGGAAAAAGGTAAAAATCGGCAATGAGCAGTTCACCGTTGTGGGCGTATTGGAGAAAAACAGCGCCCAAATAGAACTGGGGGATCTTATCAACTATTCCAGCTTTGTGCCGTTAGCGACGTGGAAGCGATTTCATGTCAACGGTGAAATTGGTGGCATCAATGTGCAACCACAAGCCGATGTAGACCGAGAAGCCTTAGCAAAGACGATCAGGCAAGTGATTGCCCGTAAGCACGGGGCAAGTGTCAGTGATGAACAGGTCGTCCAAGTCGATGATATGTTCCTTAAACAAAAGAGTATGCAGCAGTTTCTGATAGGTTTGCAGAGTTTTCTTGGCATTATCGGCTTCGTGACGTTAGCTGTTGCTGGCGTTGGCATCGCCAATGTGATGTATGCCACCGTAAAGCGATCTACGCGTGATATCGGCGTGCGCATGGCAGTCGGTGCAACCCCAACGGCCATTCGCATGCACTATTTAGTGCAGTCTTTATTGACAATGATGATGGGGGGCGCGCTTGGCTTAGGCGTGACGTACGCGCTGGTGTCTGCCATCAGTTCCATTCCTTTAGAGGGCAATGCCTTTTATGAACAACTGGGTAAACCTGTCCCTGAGTTGTCGTGGGTCGTTGTCGCGATTGTCATCCTCACCTTAGTGATAATTGGTGTGGCATCTGCATGGTTACCTGCAAACCGAGCCGCAAAAGTCAGCCCATTGGAGGCGCTACAAAGTGAATAACAACAATAACTCTGGAGAGAACATGTCGAACCAGCCGCTTGTTGAGCTAACCAACATCTGCAAATACTACTCAAGCGGAGAGGCGGAAGTACGTGCGCTCGACGGCGTAGACTTAACCATCAATCAAGGTGAGTTTCTTTCGATTCTTGGCCCGTCTGGCTCGGGTAAATCAACGCTAATGAACATGCTCGGCTGTTTAGATAAGCCCACCGATGGCGAGTACCAACTTGGCGGCCAAAACGTAGCAAGTTTAAGTGCGAATGACCTAGCTGGCATTCGTAACCAAAAGATCGGGTTTGTCTTCCAAAGCTTTAACTTATTGGAATACGCGACGGCGCTTGATAACGTGGCACTGCCGTTGGTTTACTCTGGCATCAAAGCCAAAGAACGTCGCCAGCGCGCAGCTAAATTGCTAGAGCAAGTCGGGCTAGGGGATCGTTTAGACCATAAACCAAACCAGCTTTCTGGTGGTCAAAAGCAGAGAGTTGCGATTGCAAGAGCCTTGGTCAACGATCCGCAAATCATCTTAGCGGATGAACCAACGGGTGCATTGGATTCAAAATCCGGCGCAGAGATTGAAGCCTTGTTCAATCAACTTCACGCTGAAGGCAGAACATTGATCATCGTGACGCACGATAACGCCCTCGCAGAACGCACCAAACGCATCATCACGATCAAAGATGGTAAGGTGATTTCGGATTGGGTGCCGGAGTGATATCTACAGTTTGGAACTTTACTAAAATAAAGATAATTTACCTATGAAAATGGTTACTTTGGAAGTGGTGTTTTAGTCAGCCTTGTTTAGAATTTACATCTCAATTTTAAACAAGGCTGTAATATTGTAATGCATATCAATCACGCACTTTATAGAAGTGAAAAATATAACGATGAACCAATAGAAGAGATCCTTTCTCGGTTAAACAATACTGATTATTTTTATTTGAATGAGAGTAACCCTAGTGAAGGTGCTTACTTGACTAAGAAAAAGAAAAATATCTTAATAGTAAAAAGAAAAACTTCTCGAAGTTCTGAAGCACATCAAGACCGGTTATTCAATGATCGTGAGTTTATAAACTCCAGCTCAATTGTTGCAGGGCGAGAGATTGGCGGCGAGCTTCGATGTAAACTAGAACAAGATAAAAATAAAACGAAAATAACGTACTCTTGGTATCCTGATGAGTTTGTTCAAAAGTTTTGTTATGCATTTATTGTTCTGGCTTTTTTAATGTCAGCCCTTAAATTTACTCCTAGTGATTACGATGTTATTTGGAATCTATTGAAAGCTGTTTTGATATTTTCATTTCCAAGTTTATTACAAATGATTTACCTTCCAGGTCAAATAAAGCTGGCAAACAAAATTTTGAGATTAAATAACACTAAACAGTAGTTATTAAATACATAAAAAGCGATTTTAATGTGAGCAATCGCTTTCTATATTTAATAATCCGATTCCTATCAAAAGCAATCGACTTTTGTCTATATCTCGTGTGGTTAAAACCGATTTTTAGAGAGCAACTGCTCCACTTTTCCTTTCGCTGTTTTACTTACCGTCTGCATAAACTTAAAGCTTGGCGCTGCGATGCCCGATTGCTCAAGCTCTTCTACCATCAGCAGCCACAGTTTTGCTGTTACCTGTGCATCGGCTAACGCGCGGTGGAATACACCGTCGTTTTCGATGTTCTTATAACGAACCAACTCACCCAGCTTGTGTGACGGCGCATCTTGAATAAGGCGTCTTGCTACCAATAAAGAACACGCGAACTCACCAGAGTAGCCGCAGTCGATTCGCTCCAGTTCCGTATCCAGAAAGCGCTTATCAAAAGACGCGTTGTGCGCGATAAGGTTCTCACCCGCAATAAATTCACTGAACGATGCCATCACTTCATCGCAGCTCAGCGCTGTGCGCAGCATGTTATTGGTAATGCCTGTGTAGCCCTCAATAAATGAGCTAACACGAAAGCCAGGATTCATAAGTTGCTGAAAACTATCGGCCACCTCACCATCGACGATCTTAACCGCACCGATTTCAATCGCGCGATCCCCCATATTCGGAGACAGACCTGTGGTTTCAAAGTCGAGTACGACAACGGAGTTAGCTTGAGGCATGAAGTTTTCCAACTGAACAATAGGGCGCAAGAGTATCGTTGAAAGTGTGGGAGGGGGAGAAGCTTTAGTAGTGAGAGAAACTTACGGAAGCTCAGTTAGACATTGAGTGTTAGATTGCCCACTAGATAAAACACCCTACAAAATCTGGTGCGTTCGTTTGCCCTCATAAAATGTAACCTAAAGCGATTCAAACTCTCACTGTGGGTGTTTGTCTGTTCAAAGTTACCTTTTTGGGTGGCGAGTTATCCTGATATCTGGTCAGCAATGATTATTCTGTGCTTTTTAATGAAACGGCACTTACCCACTTTGATCATATCTTTTAACTGGTGCAATCTTAACCATTACGCTGGTGTCCACAAATAACGTTGCAATATCATGACTTACTAAATTTTAAAAAGTTACAAATAGATATTCATAGATGTGCCGGTGGAACACTAAACACGATTGTATTTCTACCCGTTATACTTTCTAGCTCAATAGTGTTTCTTTTCTACAGAGTGTTTTTACTCAATTATATGTTGCTGACGTGATTTTGCCTGACAAAAAGTTATCTTGCATAGTGAAACCAACACAAACACGGTCAATTTTGGGTTATCATCTACAGATGCTTACCTGTACTTAACAAGTTGAAAGAGATATAAGTAAATGTTGAAGTTCAATATTGCTAATAACTATTAAGTTTGATATGAAGTTCGGAGGATTTAACCTTGGAGAAATTTAGATAACAATGAAAAAACGTGATGTTAATTTATTACAAAGAGTCATGTTTAGGCTAAAAATAACATTCAATATTATTTATAAATTACTTGTTGTTGCGTTGCCGATTGATATTCTTAAATACTTAGCGATAAAGGGGTCTAGTGTGGCTCAAATTATCTTAGCGAGACGTTACTATCATGGAAGGCGTGTTAAGTATAACAAAAAGCTAGTAGTAAATTGGTTAACGAAGGCAGCGTTGAAGGGAAGCTCGGAGGCAAAGAAAGAACTTGGCTACCTGTATTTTAGTGGTGAAAAATTTAAAAAGGATTGGCGGTTAGCTAGCAAATGGTTGACGGAAGCATATGCTGACGGAGAAGTAGATTGCGCTGCTATTTTAGGCGTAATCTATGAAGGAAACGGACACTTTCGTCGAGATTCAGCAGAAATGTTGAGATGGCACACGATTGCAGCAGAATCTGGAGATTTAGAAGCGCAAAAAACTCTTGCGGCGATTTATACCATGGAAAAAGAGTACTCTAACCCTAAAATGATGATGCATTGGCTACACAAGGCAGCAGATCAGAATGACACGGATGCAATGCTTCTTCTTGGACACACTTATCTCGATGATGACCATTACGATCTCAACGAGGCTCTTAAGTGGCTTAAGACTGCTGCCAAAAAGAAGGATCACTACGCATTAGTTTTACTTGGTGACATTTATTCATCAACTAAGTACAACGTTGTAAATTATAAAGAGGCTATTCAAAAATATTATAGCGCAGTAAAAGAAGGTTCAAGCGTTGCGATGGGGAAAATTGGGTATATGTACCAATACGGCCTGGGTTGCGATAAGAATATAGATAAAGCAATAGAGTGGTATTCATTGGGGACTAAATACAATGACCCATATTCTCAATTTGGCTTTGCGCAATTATATCGTGATAATGAAAATGGGATGATGAATTTAATTGAAGCGTTTAAATGGTCTTACTGGGCAAAAAAAAACAAACATCCAGACGCAGAAAAACAGTTCAAAGAAATTTCTGATAAACTAACGAAAAAAGATATAGATAAAGCACTACGTTCGGCTCAGAATTATAAAGTAAAACCTGTTAAAAGTTTGGGCTTTACTCTAGGTTATAAAATGGGAGAAAAAGGTACTATATATAGGTGAATAATTATTAAAATAAGATTGCTTAATAGTTTATTATGAGTTTTTATTATTGTTTGTCAATAAAGAGAAGAAAATTAAGTCCTAAAAGATATGGAGCCATTCCTTTAGCTATTGATGAATTTGAGTAAATGACTAAATTTGTTTTCTGGTTCGCTCTAATAAATAACTATAAAATTTATGTTAATAAGAATACGAAATTTTTAATACTGGCAAATAGAAGTAGCAAGTAGCAAAGGAGGCACAATGATATATTCATTAAAACTGAACTGGAGGAATATGCTAATGCTCTGTATTAGAAGTACAATATATACATTGGGTTTGGTAGCTTTTTCTGTCAGCGCTTTTGAGGGAGAGAGTTTTCAACACAAAGATTGGTATCTAGCTTGTGATAATACAGGGACCTGCCGGGCGGCTGGCTATTCAGAAATTGGCAGTCTTAATCCTGTTGCTGTGATGTTTACTCGTAAAGCGGGGCCTGCAGCGCCAGTAACGGGCAAAGTGTATTTAGGTGATGAATCTGATTTTGACCATTGGCCTGAGCAGATAAATCTTTATATCGATGGCCTAGAGTTGGGCCCGATACAGCATGACGCCATGACATCCATGCAGGTTCAGGCCATTCTTGCAGTAGTGACTAAAGATGCACTTATTGAAATTGGTGATGGTAAAACTAAATGGGTACTGTCTGGTAGCGGTGCCAGTGCCGTGTTTCGTAAGATGGATGAATATCAGGGGCGCCAGAATACTCCGTTTGCTATTGTCGCAAAAGGTCAGGGCGCTGAGTCTAGGGTGAATCTTGCTGTGGCTATCCCAACACTTGTGAATGTTGGCGGCGATGCAATGATGAAATCACTTGAGCCAGAATCTGCCCAATATGCCAAATTGTTACCACAGCTTCGTGCTAGCTATGAGTCTAAGGGAGACAGCTCCGAGTGCCATAGGTTGTTTGAAGAAACACCGTCAATTGCTATTGCAAAGCTTAATAATGGCCAATCATTGATTGAGGCGTCCTGTTGGATAGCGGCTTATAACTATGGTTCAAGTTATTGGTTGTTGGGAGAAGGCGATGCTGCTGTGCCTAAACGTCTTAACATCTCTGGTAATGACTATTCTGACGGCATTGTTTCCTCCGCTCATAAAGGCCGAGGATTGGGGGATTGCTGGAGCTTTGAAAGCTGGTTTTTTGATGGCAAACAAATGGTTCGTGCGAGTTATGGTAATACAGGTTTGTGCCGTGGTATTGCCGCTGGAGGCATTGACTTCATGCCTATTTGGGTAAGCGAAGTGGTTACTACACAAGATTTGAATAAATAGCTATGTTTTTAAGTTACTGTTCTAGCACTTCTGCTCAGGGCCTTTTAAGGTTCTGAGTTTAAAAGCAATAATTGCTGTCTTACTCGTAACAATTCTGGTACTAAAAAACGGTAGACCCTATCACAAATACCTACGAGAAATTGTTTGTGAAGTATAAATTACATAAAACTCTTCTTGTGCGTTCCTAGCTTCGATAAGGCGTAGCTATAGTCAGATAAAAAATACATCCAATATATAATCAATTCGGTGTAAAGTTTGCGAAATCAGGAACTATACCAAAAGCTCTTTTGATGAGGTTCTTTACTCCTATTTCATTCAACTTTTATGCCGGCTCGCCCCTCAAGCTTAATTTTGCTCGTGGTACTTTGTGGATGTGATGGTTTTAAGAGGGCTCTACCCCAAATTCGTTAGATTAAATAATCTAAAAAGTCTAAAAGCGTGTGTTTTATACTACGAAAATACTGCGATAGAATGAAACTTAACAAGATTTAAGCCTTTTATATAGTTGTTTTGCTTGTCAAACCGCTTCTTTTAGTAGTGAAATTGTTTAAACAACTTGTTGGGAATGATAAGTCGCAATAAGTATTGCTATCATCCTCTTAACCCAAGATAAAACTAACCGTATGTGAATGTTTTATGCATTCGCACAGAAAATCTGATGACGGTCTAAATATAAATCTGAGAACAGGTATGTCATTATCAATAACAAGATTCACGAGGGTAATCTGCCCGCCCCTGGGCAGTTTGCTCTGTTTAACCTTTCTTACTGGCTGTGAAAAAGCAACAGAAGGGTTGGTGTATGGCACAAAAAGCAAGTCAGTAATTATTGACTATAATGGTAGCGAAACAGATGTCATCATCCCAGATTCGGTAACTACTATTCGGCGTGATGCGTTTATACGTAGCAAGCTCACCAGCGTGACTATCCCTGATTCAGTGACTACTATTGGTGCGAGTGCGTTTAGTTACAACAATTTGACCAATGTGACTATTCCAAATTCCGTGACCACCATTGGTAGGGATGCATTTAATGGAAACAAGCTCTCTAGTCTGACCCTTTCAAATTCGTTGACTACCATTGGTGATTGGGCGTTTCAACACAACGAACTAACTAGCTTGATCATTCCAGACTCGGTAACAACCATTGGTAAGGAAGCATTTTATGGAAACAAGCTCTCTAGCCTGACCCTTTCAAATTCTGTGACCACTATTGGGGATAGTGCGTTTGAACGCAACGAGCTTACTAGCCTGATCCTTCCAGATTCGGTGACCGTTATTGGCGAGAGTGTGTTTGCCGATAATGAGATACACAACGTGACTATACCAGAATCTGTGACCACCATTGAGGATGAGGCGTTTATTCGAAACAAACTCACCAGCCTGACTATACCTAATTCAGTGACCACCATAGGAAAAGTTGCGTTTGCTGACAACAACCTCACCCACGTGAGTCTCTCTGATTCGGTAACCACTATTGGTTGGGGGGCATTTACTGGCAATACGCTTACCAGTGTGACCATCCCAGACTCTGTGACGACTATTGAGGGTTCAGCGTTTTCTGACAACAATCTCACCAGCGTGATTATCCCAGATTCGGTGACCACCATTGGTTCTAATGCGTTTAATGGTAATGCAATATCCACATTCAACAATGCGCCATCAGATGGCATAATCTTTGCTCGTAATGATGATGGTACTGACAACAAGAAGGTTGTTGTTTCCTTTGGCGGAGGGAGAAAGGAGATTGTTATTCCTGATTCGGTGACTACCATTGGTTTCGGTATGTTTGAGGGCAACAATCTTACCAGTGTGACTTTTCCAGATTCGGTGACTGCCGTTGATAAGAGCGCGTTTGGTCATAATAATCTCACTAGCATAACCCTTCCAGATTCGATAACTACTATTGGAGACTATGCGTTTATTTACAATGAGCTCACTAGTGTAACGCTCCCAGGTTCTGTGATTACTGTTGGGGATAATGCGTTTGCTCACAACAAACTTACCAGCGTGACCATTCCAGACTCGGTGACCACCATTGGTGAGGAGGCGTTTGCTGATAACGCGCTCACTAGTGTGACTATTCCAGATTCGGTGACTACCATTGGTGAAGGGGCGTTTGCTGGTAACAAGCTCATCAGTGTGACCATTCCAGATTCAGTGACCACCATTGGTGAAGGGGCGTTTGCTGGTAACAAGCTCATCAGTGTGACCATTCCAGATTCGGTGACCACCATTGGTGAAGGGGCGTTTGCTGGTAACAAGCTCATCAGTGTGGCCATTCCAGATTCGGTGACCACCATTGGTGAAGGGGCGTTTGCTGACAACAAGCTCATTAGTGTAACCATTTCAGATTCGATGACCACCATTGGTGAGAGGGCATTTGCTGATAATGAGCTTACTAGTGTGACCATTCCAAATTCGGTAACCACCATTGGTGAGAGGGCATTTGCTGATAATGAGCTTACTAGTGTGACCATTCCAAATTCGGTGACCACCATTGGTGTGAAGGCGTTTTCTGCTAACAAGCTTGCTAACGTGACTATCCCTGATTCGCTGACTACCGTTGGCCAGGGGGCGTTTGCTGATAACGAGCTCACCAGTGTGACTATACCTAGTTCTTTAACTACCGTTGAGGATGATGCGTTTGCTCACAACAGGCTCACCAACGTGACCATTCCAGATTCGATAACCACCATTGGACATCGGGCCTTTTCTGGCAATGAACTCACCAGTGTGACTATCCCAGATTCCGTGAATATTCTTGGGTGGGAAGCATTTAGTTACAATAATTTAACCAATTTGATCATTCCAGATTCGGTGACCATTATTGGTTGGAAGGTGTTTAGTGATAATAAACTCACCAGTTTGACTATCCCAGATTCCGTGAACACTATTGAGGGGGCTGCATTTTCTAACAACCAGCTCATCAGCGTGACTATCCCGGATTCTGTGACCATTATTGGTAATGGAGCGTTTAATGGTAATGTAATATCTGCAGTTAACAATGCGGCATCAGATGGATTTATTTTTGCTCGTAATGATGATGGCACAGAGAACAAGAAGGTTGTCGTATCCTATGGTGGTTCAAGAAAAGGAATTGTTATTCCAGATTCGGTAAACACTATTGAGCGTGGCGCGTTTTCTGATAATGAGCTCACCAGTGTGACTATGCCTGATTCGGTGACGACCATTGGTGAAAAGGCGTTTGCTTACAACAAGCTCACCAATGTGACTATGCCTGATTCGGTGACGGCCATTGGTGAAAAGGCGTTTGCTTACAACAAGCTCACCAATGTGACTATACCTTATTCAGTGACTACCATTGAGAATGAGGCGTTTCGGAACAACCGACTGACCAGCGTAACTATCCCAGATTCTGTGACCTCTATTGAGGATAAGGCGTTTAGTAATAATAAACTCACCAATTTGACCATTCCAGATTCAGTAAGAACTATCGGAGAGGCTGCGTTTTCTGACAACCAGCTTGTCAACGTGACCCTCTCAAATTCGTTGACTACTATTGGCTTAGGTGCATTTAATCGCAATGCACTATCCACAGTTAATAATGCACCATCAGATGGCTTTATTTTTGCTCGTAATGAGGATGGCACCGAGAATAAGAAGGTTGTTATTTCCTATGGTGGGGCAAGAAAAGAAGTTGTTATTCCTGATACGGTGACCATCATTGAGCGTAGGGCGCTTGCTAGCAGCGAACTAACCAGTGTGGTCATCCCAGATTCGGTTACCACCATTGGGCGTGAGGCGTTTGCTGGCAATGAACTTATCAGTGTGGCCATCCCAGAATCGGTTTCCACTATTAGCCATGGGGTATTTAGTAACAATAATCTCACTAGCGTAACTATATCAGATTCGGTAAATACCATTGCACCGGAGGCGTTTGCTGATAATAAGATCACTAAGGTGACTATACCAAGTTCAGTGTCCTTCATTGGTTATAAAGCGTTCCGGAATAACCGACTTGCCAGCGTAACTATCCCAGAATCAGTGTTCGATATTCAAAGTGAAGCGTTTGCTGGCAATGAACTCACCAGTGTGACTATTCCATCTTTGGCGACCCACAATGGTTTGATAGCGTTTGATGAAGGTGTAGATATTCACTGGTATTAACACTATTTTGTGTGCTGTTGCAATTTTAATATGTGGCAGTACACAAAGTTTTTGGGTGATGGTGTTTTCATCAGATGTTGTTTTTGAAGGCTCTCTTATGACGACAGAGGTCTACGTGCAACATCCTTGTCTAGGTATTTAAAGTAATGGTATTTAATAATCTGTATCTAAACAAAGCCTTTTTACTATTGCGATTTCGCTCATCGCACTAGCACTTCCAAACTCATGTTGCCGCACCTGTAGTTATTTGATGGTTGCTTATATTCAATTTTCCTAAAGACGTTTTTGTCCAGAAATATCACGATCTGAATTTTAACACGTGGTATTTTCTAGCTTGAAAATGCCCCGAAATGAGTTTGGCCAAAAAGTCTACATCCACATGCGAGTAGGTTTTGACCAGATAGTTTTAATCTGAAACCCAAAACTCACAAAGAGCGAAAACAAAAATGGGTGTTTGCGGAATGAAAACAATATATTATAGTTATGTGTTTTGTTTCTTATCTAATGTATTGCCCTATATGAATAAATTATTCACACCTATTTTGATTCTCTTGCTATCTGGTTGTTCTACTCATAATCGTGATACCGTATTTGCTGAAAAAGCAGCTGAGCAGGGGTATGCCCCTGAACAAGATGCGCTTGGGGTTATGTACTATAAGGGCGAAGGTGTACTCAAAGATTATAAGCAGGCTGTTTCTTGGTATCGAAAAGCCGCTGAGCAGGGGTATGCCTCTGCTCAAAATAACCTTGGTTTTATGTACGGTATGGGCGAAGGTGTAATCCAAGATTATAACCAGGCTGTTTCTTGGTATCGAAAAGCCGCTGAGCAGGGTTTTGCGACTGCTCAATTCAACCTTGGGGTTATGTACGGTGAGGGCCAAGGTGTACTCCAAGATAATAAAAAAGCGCTTATGTGGTTTCATCTTGCTAGAAAAAATGGGTCTAGTGACGCCTATTCAATGATTAAATTACTCGTACCATCAATGACATATACTGATGCGCAAAAAGCACTAGATGCATCTAAGATATGTTTGGAGTCTGGCTATAAAAAATGTGGCTAAATTGAATTATTGTTGTGAATCTATGGGTAATTTAACGTAAGTTCACTTGGTGCAAACCTAAAAAACCTAACCTTTTTGCTAGTGCGATTTTACTGATCGCTCTAGCTTTTTTAAACAACTTTGCAATACCTACGGTTATTCATAGGTTTCTAAATTAGTAAAAGTGTTAACAAGGTTTCGTCCAAAGACGTGCTGACGCCGATCTCGGCAAACACGTCTTTGCCCCATTGTAAGGTAGGCCTTTTACTCATTCACATCCTGTTAATGTACATTTGCCCTACAAAAGGTTATCCGAACTTAGATGGAGAGAGCATACGCCTCAAATCAAATTGATTTTAGTTATCTTGCATAGGTAAACCAACACAAACACGGTCACTATTTAGCTATCATTGACCGATATTTACCTGTACTGGTCGAGTTGATGAGATATCAAAGTAAACCCGTAGATTCAATGTCACTTATGGCACCTGAAGATACATATAAAAAGAAAACACAAACCAATACTAATCACAACCATACGTCAACGGATACACCTCAAGACGTTACCTTGGAATACAATGTGGCGTTAGCGTGTTCACTCGATGAGGTAAAAGCATTCAGTATTGATTCGTTTGTCGTAGCTGAAACTGACAAAGAAAAGACTCCCCTCAACGCTTGGGTTAAATCAAAAGATTCAGATAACATCAGTTCTATTTTGAGTACTCCGATATTGGTTAATGAGCCTAAAACTCTGCTCTATCAGTTTGCTGGCTCTAAGAAAACAGCGTTGAGCTATGGAAATGTTCTTCCAGTCAAAAAAGGCAGTGCCATTTATCGTGATATTTTTATCCCAGTTAAGCCTTCTGTTCAGGTTGGGGAGCGCTTAGGTTGGCCTACAGAAGGTTACTTCTACCACTTTATTGATGATGAGTTTATCCACGAGTATAAAATCGCGGGCAATAACAAATGGGGCTTCAATGTCACTGAGTCCACTAAATGGCGGCTCAGCGAGGAGATCATCGTATCCAAACCACAATCTACGATTTTGCTGCCTTATAAAATCGACAATCAAGTGATTGCAAGGCAACACCTTTTGTATAGAAAAGAAAAACTCTCACAAGATTTACTTTTGGATGATATTACGGCTGAGTGGCTCGATGAACACGCTTGTCTTCTTGATATGGGTGCAGTGTTTTCCACTCGAACGGCATCGATTTTAGAAAAAGAGAAAGAGCAGGATGGCAAAATCGTTTACATCATTAAGAGTGGGGATAGTCTGTCTAAAATCGCGCATAGACAAGGAATAACACTCGAAGAATTACTGACTTTAAACCCTAAATACAAGGACTCTCCAGATATGGTGAATGTCGGTGATGAAATCACCATTGAAGTGACTGAAACTTATGATGTTGAATCTGAGTTTCACACCTGTCAACTTGACTCTAAGACGAACCAACCTGAAACGTGGAGTAGTATTGCTGCATTATATAACCTTTCGGCTAAGTCCCTATTAGGAATGAATCCGAATTATGATGCGGATCCTTCGGTGTTATCACTTGGTGATAAGCTTCAAGTGACATTACCTAAAAAGACGAGTGGTCAATCTTCCGTTCGTTCTCCTTTGCCTGCTGAAGACGTAACAACATCAAAAACAGCCTTTGCTCATTCCAATATTCAGTGTGAAGTCAGCAGTAAATCCCACTGTCATGTGCATCCTATTGTTGGTAATGTGGGGGCAGATAAGAACACACCTGTAATTAAAGTTAAGCAACTCGTTCTGCGTTCAGAGCCGTTGTCAACATCTGATAAATTGGAGTTATTGGCTTCTGGTGGTGGGGAAGCCCTTAGTAAGGGAAGTAAAGGAGGTGAGGTCAAAGCCATTCAAGAGGCATTGATCTATTTAGGTTTCGATTTAGAGGCTGACGGTGATTTTGGCCGTGTGATAGAAGGTGCAGTTAAACAGTTTCAAACCCACTATAAGCCAACACATACCATACATAAAAGCTACCAATTTGGTGATGTGGATGGGATTGTCGGTAAAAATACCATTCTTGCTTTAGATGAGGCTGTTAAAGAAGGTTGGAAGTTTGTTGATGATGAGATGGACGAAAAGTGGCTAACAGTACCCAAGGGACAATTTACCTTTGACAGCGAAGGCGTTGACAACCCATCATCTCCCTATTTTTCGAGACAAGCCCATGTTCCTAATAATAGTAGCGTGGTGGTCGGTCGATCTGGTGTTACAATTGGCCGAGGTTTAGATATGGGTAATCCACCAACGGGTGCAACAGGACAATCACCTTCTGCATTGAACTTAAGAGAGTTATTCCAAAAATCTGGATTGATGCCAGAGCTTTCAAACTGGTTACTAAGCGTCGAGGGTATACAAAAAGAAGCAGCCCTTGAATCGTTGAATAATTCAGGGTTGGACAACAAAACACTCACCCTAACCCGCAAACAACAACACCTAATGTTTAAACAAGTCTACGCGTATATGGAAGATAAGACCCGAATTTTGTTAACAAAACCTGATGTGAGAGAAAAATTTGGGGTAGTTGATTGGGATAACTTATCTCTCAATGTAAGGAATGTTTTAGTCGATTTAACTTATCGAGGAGACAATAGCCCTAGTACTAGAGAAGTGTTTGTTCCTGCATTAGTTAATTACAATGCCCAAACGTTTAAAGCAGTTATGTCGAATGTTAAAGCGTGGAGGAGATTTGATATTCCAAGTGGTAGGTTTATTGCAAGAAAGGAGCATTTAGAATGAAACTTAAACGTATTTTAACGGTATGTTTGGTGTTGGTATCAGCTTACACAAGTGCGTCTGAATATAGATTATATGCTTCGGATTATTCAGTTAGAACGAAGAAAGAAAATTTTGCTGCCTATGTTTTGAAAGATAATCCATGTATCACTGTGTATGAATTTAAAACAGGGAAGTCAGTCCAATATTGTGAATTGGGAAATAAAGAGAAAAAGGCAGGCTCTGTGCATGGTGATATATCATTAACCCACTTACAGCGAGACTATCCTACTGTTTATGTCATGGATTTAAGTATGTGGAGTGGTGACGTAACATTTACAGTAGCTACTCCTTGGTGTGATCTATCATGCACTATCGATGTTCAAACACAGGCAGTGAGTTGTGAGTAGCCAGAGTTAGCTACTTTACTCAAATTAGCTAACTCGCTTTTATCCTAGACCTTTTGGTAGATTTCACATCTAACCATAATCACGTTTTTTATGGTCCTAAAATAAAAGTGGTTTTTCATCTAAGCAGCCAGAAATGCGCTGCTTTAGTCAATTCATTTAGATCTAGAAGTGAGCAATGATAAACCCCTTGCATGCTGTTATCGGTTGCAATAAAGAAAGTCCTGTGCGAGTTAGTGAAAATGTTCGGGGTCAGGTCTTTCATTTTGCCCTAGCTAAATTTATCCGAACGTCCGATATTCATCAGAAATCGTAACGTGGAAATGAATGATATCTGAATAGAAGTTGACGAAAATCGTCGCGTTTTGGACAGAGGGGGTACATCATCGGTATGAGAAGAGGCACTTACCTGTTTATTTGCTAATAATTTTTTGTTTACGGTGAGTATTTATAGCTAAGAAATGCCCCAAAATAAGCTGGAATAAATACTCTACAAAATTTGGTGCTTGCGTTTTACCCTACGAAAAGTTATCCGATAGAATGTAACCCAACACTATTGAGCCTTCATTGTGTTTGTTTAATCTGTCAAACTTCCTATTTAATTGGTTAAATCGTCAGGTTATCTTGTTGAGGATAATAAATTACTGAAAATATTGTTATTATCCTTCTTATTCATCAGTAAAACCGACTTCTATGAGATATGAATCCGCTCCTGTAACCCCTGTAGAAAGGCCAAAAACCACTAGAGAAAGAGCAGCTCACCAACGCCGAGAGCGTCAGGAAGAGCTGAGATATACCGCGAGCGATGAAAAACGATGGGCTGAAAATAGAGAGCGCGTTCTTGCTGAACGAAAACCTGCTCAACAAGCGTATGACCTTACGAAAGAAGAATGGAATAAGGACTTACAGGATCAAGCGAAAGAATACCAGTGGGACACCTCACAGCAAGAGAACGTCAGTATTGCCTTACTAACAGTTGAAGAAGCCAACGAGTATTTAGATTTGCTCATCAAAGACACACACGGTCAGCTTTCTACAGGTAAGGACTACACTGGCGTTGGCGTAGGACTCAAAGGGGCTTATGAAGTCGCTAAAGAGCTTGGTGGATGGGGAGCAACCGCCAAAGCCGTCAATATCAATGGTGTAATGAATATTGTGGTTGAGAACTACAAGCCTCGATATTTAGATCTCGGTATCCGTTGGCAACAAGCAACGCCTAAAATGCTTAAGATTGGTCACGCATTGAATACTGTCCAAGGTAATGTCCGTTTTTTGAGAGGCAACATCTATTTAGAGTTTGTGTTTAGTAGTGCGGTCAATGCGGTTGATTACATGCTGCACGATGAGAAGACGCTAAGCGAAGTCGTAGGCCAACTTACGGCGGATGTTGCTAAAGGTGTAGTTGCTGGCGTGGCCGCTCAGGGAGTGCTTTTGGTTGCTCGTGCTGGTGCTGGGATTTTGTTTGGGTTTTCTTTACCTGCCGCAGTTGGGTTAGGTTTGTTTGTTTATTCAGCATTTAAGATCGGTGGATATGTATCGGAATTAGATAATAAGTACAAATTCACTAAGCCAATGAAAGAAACTGTAGAGGCATTAATTGACTGATCATGTTAGATTTTTTAAAGAAACTTACATTTTTAATATTTTTTACAGGATTTGCGTTATGGTGCGGGTTGGGAGCTTATAATTTAATTCATACTGTAGAAAATGTAGGAATTAACCCCGTAATCAGAGTATCGGGATACCTTAACAATACGTCGTCATTTGTATTGTTTGGTTTTTTTCTTCCTTCTATCCCAATGGCATTACTCAACATTGCCAATGGCATTCAACTACCAAAGTTAACTCTGAGATTAATGCTATTCGGAGCATTAATCTTTGCTTTAATCGGACACTATTTCGATACCTCGTTAAGAAAAGGTATAGAAACGTCAAACTACATCGAATGTACATCTAAGCGAGAACTTACATTGAAGCACTCAAGCCGTATTTATGTTCTTCCACCTGCAAAGTGCGATGATTTAACTTAAAGACTTTTTACTGCGAACCCAGCCAATACTTTTTCTGGTGCGATGTTATTCATCGCATCAGGACTTCATAAGTAAACTTACCATACCTGTAGTTATTGATAGTTTGCCAATCTAACAAAGTCACTAGCAAGCTTTTGTCCAACTTTGAGTTAGCATACTCAAAGCCAACCATTTCTCCATCTACAAATTCGAGACGCGGAAATCACCGCGTCTCATCTCCCAACCTCAGCCTCAAACAAACAACTGTACCGCGCAGTAAAGTAGCGTCGCCGCTAAAGTCATATTGATCGCTTTACTATATTTCTGGAATTGCGATTGAAGAAGTTTGCCTGCTATTGCCCAGATTAAGTTGCTCACCAATGCGATAAATGCGAGCACTAGACTGGTGGCCAAGATCCAGTAGATGTTTTGTGTATAAGGCAACATGAATGTCGAGATGGATGTTACGCCGTACAGAATGATTTTCACGTTTACGAACTGCAAACCAAAGCCCGTTAAGAAAGTGATGCCCTCAGAATCTTTTGATGCGGCTTTGATATCACTTGTCGCAATTCCCCAAACTAACCAAATGATGTAAGTCGCACCCACCCATGTGAGCCAAGGTGTAATCACAGGAAGCAGGCTGACTATGTGGTAAGTGAAAACGCCACACAACAGCATCAAAACAATATAGCCGCAGAACATCCCAGAAATGACTTTAGTAGAACGCTTTAGCCCGTGCTGGGTTGCAACACTAAGCGACAAAATGTTGTTGGGACCCGGCGTGATCGAAGTAATGATGACGTAGGTGAAAAATGCGGTGTAGATGGTACTCATCTCTATCTCTCCTGTTTTTTGTGCACTATACTTCGCGTTAATCAATTAAGAAATTGAATATATTTAAACTAATAGTTTTAAGTTTTCGAACTATCACGTCAGGAGTTTGGTCATGAATCTAAAGCGTTTCCTTACGTTTAAAACCATTGTTTAGGAAGGCTCGTTTCTTAAAGCGTCGCAAAAGCTTTATTGCACTCAGTCGACAGTGACCTTTAAGATCAGGCAGTTAGAACAAGATCTCTCATTGCAGTTGTTCGAAAAGATTGGCCGAAAAATGGTGCTGACTCAGGCAGGAGAAAAGATCCTTCCTTACGTTTATGAGCTCGCACGAGTGATGGAAAACATTGAAGGCACGGCGCAGCAAGAGAGTTCTGAGCCGACAGGGGAGTTGAAGGTTTTAATCGCAGAAACTCAGCTCGCTTATAAAATGGCCAATGTTTTGAAGGAATTCAGAATACGAGCGCCGAAAGTAAGGCTCTCACTGCAATCACAAAACTGCTATAAGATTCGTGATGAATTGATTGCTGATAAAGCCGATTTGGGTGTGTTTTATCGTGTCGGTAATGATGATGCACTCAAGGTGCATGAGTTTGAACAAGAGCCGTTGGTCCTTGTTGCTTCGCCGCTTTTAACAGGGTTGGATCTACAGAAAGGGGAGCAACACATTGATTTGGGATTCATCAGCAATGGTCCTAAGTGCCTTTTCCGTCAGACTTTTGAGAGCATCATCCAAGAGCGAAACATCAGCATCGATAACAGGATTGAGCTGAGCAGTATTAACACCATCAAAAACTGTGTAGAGAGTAATATCGGTATCTCTTATCTGCCTCGCTTCACTGTTGAAAAAGAACTACAAGAGGGCAGCCAGCAAGAGCTTGAGTTTACCAACGCACCGCAAATGATCAAACCGCAGTGTGGCTGCAATGCCGGAAAGTGTGTTACGCCTGCAATGGAAGTCTTTATCGACTGCATGTGTAACACGCACGAGACAGGCTTTTTCCTCAAATCATGAAATTCCTTCATGTTCAATGTGAAACAATACCAATATTACTCAACTCGTGAAGCAAGTATAAAAAAAGGACTGCTCTGGTGTTAGGCACTGCGACGGTCATTTTTGTACTAACCGTTCGTCGTAAGTGCTGTGCAACCTAACGATTGGGAAAACCAAAAAACAAAAAATGCCCCCATGCACAGAGTTAGGAAAAGTCTGCTTTATCTAAGGAAATAGGATACCAACTCACGATGAATAACGATTTCACATTTGCTATCAAAAGCATTCGCTTTGATGAGAATTACCAACCATCAGACAACACGCGAATCACTACCAATTTTGCTAATCTGGCTCGCGGAAACTACCGCCGAGAGAATCTGCGCAATGCACTCCGAATGATCGACAATCGTTTTAATGCGTTGGCATATTGGGATAACGCGCAAGGTGACCGCTACTCAGTTGAACTTGAAATCATCTCTGTTGATATGGATATCCAAGGTAGTGGAGAAGCATTCCCATCGATTGAAGTGCTCAAAACTAACATTGTTGATCACAACACTAACGAGCGCATCGAAGGCATTGTGGGCAACAACTTCTCTTCATACGTGCGTGATTACGACTTTAGCGTTTTGCTGTTGGACCACAACAAAAACCAGCCACAGTTCAGCATCCCAGCGAACTTCGGTGATTTGCATGGCAAACTGTTCAAAGCTTTCGTTAATTCTGAGTCTTACAAACAGCATTTCAAAAAGCTGCCGGTGATTTGTCTGAGTGTATCGGACAACAAAGTATACCGACGTACTGAAAACCAACATCCTGTTTTGGGCTTTGAATATCAGCCGAACGAATCTTCGTTGACGGAGCAGTACTTCAAGAAGATGGGCTTAAAGGTGCGCTACTTTATGCCGCCAAACAGCGTTGCACCGTTGGCATTCTACTTCTTCGGTGACTTGTTGAACGATTATTCAAACCTAGAGCTTATCAGTACGATTAGCACGATGGAGACATTCCAGAAGATTTACCGACCTGAGATTTACAATGCCAACGCGGTTGCCGGTAATTGCTACCAGCCAAACTTAAAAAACCTAGACCACTCGCTAACTCAAATCGTTTACGACCGAGAAGAGCGCAGCCAACTGGCGATTGAACAAGGGAAATTTGCCGAGGAGCATTTCATCAAACCTTATCAATATGTGCTTGAACAATGGTCTGCAAATTACGCGTAAAAGATAACGAGAATCTAGAAAGGAATGACGATGAAAACACTATTACCGACTTCAACGGCTGGCAGCTTACCGAAACCTTCTTGGCTGGCCGAACCAGAAAAACTTTGGTCACCGTGGAAACTGCAAGGTGAAGAACTGATTGATGGCAAACGCGATGCGCTACGTGTCGCTTTGCAAGAGCAAGAACTGGCAGGCGTTGATATCGTCAGTGATGGCGAGCAAACTCGGCAACATTTTGTGACGACCTTTATTGAGCATTTAAGCGGCGTAGATTTTGAAAACCGCAAAACGGTGACTATTCGCAACCGTTATGAAGCAAGTGTTCCGACTGTGGTTGGCCCAGTAAGCCGCACAAAGCCCGTGTTTGTTGAAGATGCCAAGTTCTTGCGTCAGCAAACTAAGCAACCTATCAAGTGGGCGCTTCCAGGCCCTATGACGATGATCGACACACTTTATGATGATCATTACGGTAGCCGTGAAAAGCTGGCTTGGGAATTTGCAAAAATCCTCAACCAAGAAGCGAAAGAGCTTGAAGCGGCAGGTGTCGATATCATTCAGTTTGATGAGCCTGCGTTTAATGTGTTTTTCGATGATGTGAACGAGTGGGGCATTGCGTGTTTAGAGCGTGCGATTGAAGGGCTGAAATGTGAAACTGCAGTGCACATCTGCTATGGCTACGGCATCAAAGCGAACACAGATTGGAAGCAAACGCTAGGCACTGAATGGCGACAATACGAAGAAGTATTCCCTAAATTGCAGCAGTCAAATATCGATATTATCTCGCTTGAGTGTCATAACTCGCGAGTGCCTATTGAGTTGCTTGAGTTGATTCGCGGTAAGAAGGTGATGGTTGGTGCGATTGACGTCGCTACCAACGAAATTGAATCGCCAGAAGAAGTAGCGAACACATTGCGAGAGGCGTTGAAGTACGTTGATGCCGACAAGCTTTACCCATGTACCAACTGCGGTATGGCACCTTTGTCTCGTGAAGTATCGACCGCTAAGCTCAATGCGTTAAGTGCGGGTGCGGAGATCATTCGTAAAGAGTTGGTGGGTTGATATTAATACTTAGGCTCCGCACCATGAACTAAAATTAGGGTCAATCTAGCGAGTTTAAGTGAGACTAGGAATCTGATTACAGCACGCTAGGAAATGACGATAACTTTCGCACTTCAAAGCACTCGGTGGGTAGCTCCTGAATCACGCTCGTCCCTCGCTGTTCAGGATGACGGATGTTGGGAGATATGTTACTCACATACTCAACTATTTGGCTTGTATTCAAATTTGGGTCATTCCAGCGAGTCTAGACGAGACTAGGAATCTGATTATAGCTCGCTAGGAAATGGCGATAACTTTCGTACTTCAAAGCACTCGGTGGGTAGATCCTGAATCACGTTCGTCCCTCGCTGTTCAGGATGACGGATGTTGGAAGATATATTGCTCGCCACAATCCTAGGTATTAGAGCAGTTTCAAGATAGCGTCATTCCAGCGAGTTTAAGTGAGACTAGGAATCGGGTTACAGCTCGCTAGGAAATGACGATAACTTTCGCACTTCAAAGTACTCGGTGGGTAGCTCCTGAATCACCTCGTCCCTCGCTGTTCAGGATGACGGATGTTGGAAGATACATTGCTCTCCACAACCCTAGGTATTGGATCTGCTCCAAGAGAGGGTCATTCCAGCGAGTCTAGACGAGACTAGGAATCTGATTACAGCTCGCTAGGAAATGACGATAACTTTAGAACTTCACAGCACTCGGTGAGTCGATCCTGAACCACGCTCGTTCCTCGATGTTCAGGGTGACCGTTTTAAATAAAAATGCCGCTCACAGTAAAGTGAGCGGCATACATTTCCCGTTTCCAGCCTCGGCCAGATTTAATTCAACTCCACGTTCTTCATCTCAGGATGCTTTAGCAATATCACACGAATCCAGTGATGCACCACCCACATCACCATCGCGGTGAGCAGAACAGCAACGAAAATCGAGCTGAAACGGTACAAGATCGAAAAGAACGCGTCTTTTTGTTCTGGCACCAATGAAGTCGTCAGCGGAACCGATAGGGCAGACATGGCAGAAAACGCGATAGCCGCTTTAATTTGCCCCTTTGTGAGCCACAAGCAGAATGGCCCCATTGCAATGGTAAAGGCGAGCCAAAAGAGTAGCCCATGCCCATACCAACTGCCCAATATCAGCTGAACAGCCATCCCTGCGATGCAGCCTAGTGCGGTGCCGATGATGCGAATTTTTGCCATGGCGAGCGAGCCTGCTAAAGTCATTGGGGTTAGGATGATCAAAATGGAAGCTTGTGCGGATAACGAGTCATATAAGTCCGCTACTTGGAATACGATAAACGCCGCCATCGCCACTACCCAACCCATGGCAACTTGGCTGATGTAGTCAATATCGCTTTTCACTGGGGTCGACATCTCAATGTGCTCGGTGGGGGACTTTGGCTCAGGGAACAACCAATACGCGAATGCGCAAACAAAAATATTGCTGAACGCCATCACCCACATGTTGACATTGAACTCTTCAATATCCATGAAGTTATAGCTGGCAAAATTCAACACAATTGAACCCACTAACAGCCCCATGTAACCAAATAAATAGGTTTTCTGGTTCATCATTGCAATACACTTGAACAGCATCATGATTCCGACGGCTACGGTCATTAATGTTGGATGAAACTGCAAGTATTCCAGCAAAAATGTGGCTTGTATGGTTGTCCACACCGCAGAGAAAAACACGATCAATAAAGCCGAAAGATTAAAGTTGTCCATTTTGCCCAATATAAACAGCGGCATCATGATGGCAAAAAATCCGTAAGACCAACCGAAGATCATGCTTAGCGCGAGCCCTAAAGAGCAGCCGAACCAAATTCGTAAGGTTTTCATTGTCGCCGCCTAGTAAATGAAGTGGAACCAGCTTGCGAGGTGAATCTGTGCTTGCGCCATCAACTGCCAGAAAATGCTGTTGTCTGGGTACAAAACAATGGTAGCGCGAGAGCCGACAAACAGTGCTGGTGGTAACTCATCGCTGCTGGTTAGGTTCACTCGTGTACGCTGCGCATCACGTACCCAGCGGTTGTTCACTTCCACTTTGGTTAGTGCGCCATTAGGCGTTTGTTGTGCGGCTGCTACACCGTAATCGCGGCTAGCTAAATCAAAGTCGTACACCGAACCTGGGTTGGCATCAAATGTGACCAAGGCGTGGAAAGTCTTGTCTACGTTCGCGACGGATTTTTCACGAAAATCAGCGGCTACCCAGAGTGATCCTGTTGGTACAAACGTCAGCAATGGCATGTTGGTGTTTGCCATCGTGCCAACTTCTAGTTGCAGGTTGGTCACGACACCATCACTGGGAGCGAGTACCGCGGTATTTGCCAAATCAAGTTGCGCCTTTTCGATGCCGTTTTTGGCAATTCGAACGGCGGTGCTTTGACCTTTTTGGTCGCCTAATTGCGCCTCAATGACTTTTAAGTTTTGTCGTTCCGCTTTAAGCGCTGCACGTGATACCTGATTTTGGGCAAAGGCATTATCGAGTGTCGATTGAGAGATGACTTTCTGCTTCGATAGTGTCAGTAAGCGGTTGTACTCGCGGTGTGCATTATCAAATGTCGCTCGTGCGCGGGCAATATTGGCAAGAGCGGCTTCGCGTTGAGAATACAGTGTTGCTTCTTTTTCATAGGCGGATTGCAGAGACAGCTCCGCCTGTTCAAGCGCTATCTTGTATTTACGATCATCAATCGTAAACAACACATCGCCTTTTTGAACGGACTGGTTATTCTCGATGAGAACGTCGGTCACTTTACCAGATACCTCGGGTGCGACTTGGACAACGTATCCTTGCACTCGTCCTTCGGTCGTTAAGGGGGCGTGGCGGTCAGCAATGATAATGTACAAAAATAGTACGATGAACAGGACAATCAAAGTTCGCATCCAGTGTTTGAATTTTTGGTCAGCCGTCATTACAAGTTCCGTTAAACATATTGGATAGCGGATTGTAGAGAAGTCACTCACAATTCAGTAGAATGATAATACGAACATAAATGACCTAAAAATAGGACAATGAACGTTAATTTTGATGATATTTACCTATTCACTCAGACGGTGGTTCACGGCGGTATAAGTGCAGCGGCAGAGGCGAATCAACTACAACGCTCAAAAGTGAGTCGTCGTCTGCAAGAATTAGAGAAATCGCTCGGGGTACAGCTTTTGATTCGCACAACACGCAGCATTGAGTTGACGGAGCACGGGAAACGCTTGTTTGAGTTGGTGGGGCAGCCTATTGACCATATTCAGCAAGGTTTAAATGCCATGCACGAATATCAACAAGAGCTGACGGGCAAGGTGCGTTTAGCCATTCCTTCCGCATTGATGAGCTCTGCCGCGTTTAACGCGATCATCACCGAGTACACAACGCGGTATCCGGAGATTTCGGTCGAGATTGAAAACCATCAAGAGAGTGTCGATCTCAAGCGTCAATCGTTTGATTTGCAGCTTCTTCCAAGCGTGGTCAAAGTCACCGATGACAGCTATGTGCAGTTCAGTCTTTTGCCTTATCGTAGTCACTTTGTTGCGTCAAAAGCTTATCTAGAATCGCATCCGCCAGTAAAAGCGGTGGAAGATCTTAAGCAGCATCGCCTTTTAACTAATCGTTACAATGCCGATTTGCTCGATTCAGATTTGCATGTGGCGTTGCGTTCGGATGACCTCAACTTGCTGCGCTCGATGGCGATAGCAGGAAATGGCATCGCGTTTATTCCTCAAATTCATTCCAAGCCTGCACTGAGAGACGGTTTGTTGGTCGAGGTGCTGCCTCAATTCGCGCATCCGAAGCAGCATCTTACTCTGATTTATCCCTCGGCCTTATTTCTGCCCAATAAAGTCAAAGCCTTGATTGAACTAATTCGAGAGAAATTTAAATAGTCAGTTCAAACCACCCTTACCTAAGGGCAAATGTGTGAGCGAAGGTCATCTTTCTAGGTTTTAGTGCTCTAGCATGAAAGGATTCTGATACATTAACTTTTGTTCAACTTGTTGAGTATGGTTTGTGGTCGCACAAGATAGGAGATGGAAATGTTATCGAAAGGAAACACGGGCCTTATTGTGGTGGATGTTCAGGGCAAACTCGCTACATTAATGCATGAAAGCGACGCTCTGATTGAAAATATCACGAAACTGGTAAAGGGTGCCAAAGCACTAGATTTGCCTATTCTGTGGCTAGAACAGAATCCAGAAAGATTGGGCCCAACCGCGGAGCCGATTCGTGAAGTGCTTGAAGGCACGCATTTACCTATTACCAAGTACACGTTTGATGGCTGTAAAGAGGCGACGTTTAAGGTCGCGGTGGAGAACGCAAAAGTGGATACCTGGTTGGTTTGCGGTATTGAATCCCACATTTGCGTCTATCAAACCGCGGTTTCTCTGCGCCAGTCCGGTTATCGCGTTGAATTAGTCACGGATTGTGTATCTTCCCGAACTGCTGCCAATAAGGCGCTCGCTCTTGCGAAGTTAACCGCAAACGGTGTGGTGCTCACTGGGCTAGAAATGTGTTTGTATGAAATGGTCGAAGATTGCCGAGCACCTGAATTCAAAGAAATTCTGGCGCTCATCAAATAGTGGAATCACTGTAATCAGCAACAACTTTATTTGAACACGCTATTCAAATTCTCGTTGATATCTTGGCAACATCGACTCGTTGCCAAGTAACCCGCCTTGGTGAATGTAAATCACCGTTTTATCTGTGTTCTCTTCGAACCAAGGTGTTAGGCATTGCCACATATACGGGTCGTATAACAGGTCAAATTCGAGGTCGGTTTGCTCAAAGAGTGCTTTCCATGTGATGTAATCTTCTTCGTACAAGCGACCAAAATGGTGTTTTTTGCGCACGGTTAAAATGGTTGGGTGGCTGTTTTCACCGAGCTGGTTGAACTGTTCAGTTAAGTAATCTGCATCGCCTACGCAAGGGCAAGTTAGCACTTCTATGCCGTGTGGGCTTAAATGTTTATGAAGATATAAAGCCGTCGTGCCAGTACCTGATGGCAGGGCGACCGTAAACTGCTCTTTACCTCTCAATCGCGTCCAATCAAGAATTTCTCGTGCTAACTGTTTGATGCCAGCTTCAGCGAGGTGGGAACGTCCACCCTCTGGAATCAGCAATGTCGACTCATCTACTCTTCGTACCTGGTGGATGTATTCACTAGGGTGGAGTTCGCTACCGATGTCTTGCATGGCGGTGATTTTCATACCCAAATCGAGAGCGCCGCGATAGTTTCCGATGGGGGAGATTTTTAGCCAAGATGGAATGTGATGAACATAAAACTCAAACGCCCAACCTTTAATCTGGGCGAGAGCCGCTAGCGAGTACATGGCATTAGATTGAGCGGAGCCAAAGCTTATTAACGTGGTGATGTCGGGATTTTGCTCTTCCATTAACGTCATAAACTTACGTGCTTTGTTCCCAGAAAAGTGGGAGTGGAGCATGTCGTCACGTTTAAGGAAAAATTTGTGCCCATTAAAGCTATGTTGGGTGATAGGACTTTCTGAGAGTTTCATGTCGATGCTGACGGAATAAACCGTGTCACCTTTGCCATTTAAAAAGGGCGCGTAGTGTAACGCCATTAAACCCAGATAAAAAGTCTGGGTTTCAGGACTTCCATTTCGGTTATTCCTGATGTTCTGTTGCGAGGTTAATTACTGCCTCACAACCACCCTCTGGATGTGTACCAATCTTAAATTGCCAGCCATAGCGTTGGCACAAATCATCCACAATCATCAAACCTAATCCGTGCCCATCAGAGTGCGGGATGGTCGAAAAGCCTTCGCCTTCATCGCGCACTGAGATGGTGTTCTCATCCATGTTGATATGAATTGCTCCCGATGGTGTCGCGGCGATGCCGTTGCGAATCAGGTTGCCAAGAATAATGGTCAACACAGCATTGGTCGCGCGCGTTCTAGGGTTGCCGTCGATCTGTACATCAAAGCTGAGTGCTTTCTCATCCGCCTGAGCTTGGCTTTGGAAGATGATTTGGTTGAGTTCTTCTTCGGTGATGCTGCGCACTGGTGAATCATCTGCATTACGCTCGTAACGCACTAAGCCGAGTAGGGCATCCACCATGGTCGACATCTGCTGCGTTGCATCTTGAATTCGGTTCACTTGGCGAGTCTGGAAATCCGTGTTCGCACTTCTCGCCAGTAGGCTGCTTGAGCCTTTCATTACGGTTAACGGTGTACGCAGTTCATGGCTTGCGTATCGTGCAAAGGCTTGCTCACGCTTGATGACTTGGTTGATTTTGTGGCGATACTCATTCAACTCATCCGCGAGGGTTTGGAACTCTTTGGCTGATCCCTCTGGCACGCTAAAAGTTTGCGTAGCATCGCCTTGATGATGGTCGAGTTGAGTTTTAAGCGCATTGACGGGTTCAATCAAGCGTTGTGATAAGCGCAGCAGGAGGCTACCAAACAGGAACACCAGCACGGCGACAATGGACAGCACCATAGCGACGACGAGAATGAATTCCTCTGAGGTGATCTCGATTTCATCAATCAAGGAAACCAGAATAACGGGATGTTCAACGCCTTTGTAGGTGTAAGTGCTCATGTAAACCATGCGCGAGTATTCACCGTCTTCTACTTCATCAAGAAAGTGCTTTTGACCAATCAGGTATTTTTGATAGCGCTCGGCAACCAATGAGATGTCGTTGTATGCAGTGGTGAGCAGGTCAAGCTGAATACTGCCTTGCTCTGGGTGGGACTGGAAATGTTCAATTGCTTCTTTTTTGTCGACCATAATACGACGCTCGCCCACGCGGTCTTCAGACCAAAGCAGGGAGCCGGTAATCAACAAAAAGCAGAAGATGCCAATCACGACCGACACAAAAGAGAAAAACAGAGCGAGTCGCCCTGTCATACTTTGTGTGCTTTGCGTGCTAGCAAGTAAGCGATTGATCATGCACCTGTCTCCAAGCGGAAGCCAACTTTCGGCACGGTGATAAGCACATGTTGTTCAAATGGCTTATCAAGTTGGTTGCGAAGTTGGTAAATGTGGCTGCGCAGAACGTCGTTGTTCGGCTCGTTCTCTTGCCAAAGTTGGAAGGCAATTTCTTCGCGTGTCACTACGTCTGGCGCGCTTTTCACAAGCATTTCCAGAATGGTGTAAGTGGTAGGGTTTAGCGCCAACAGTTTATCTTGGCGATAAGCTTTACGCGTTTTTTGGTCGATAGACACTTCACCGTATTCCAACTTGCTCGATGTGACAGTGCCACGGTAACGGCGGATCAGTGCCATCATGCGCGCTTCAAGAATATCCAGATCGAAAGGTTTGGTCAGATAGTCATCCGCACCGTGTTGGAAGCCTTTGAGCATATCGTCACGGCTATCGAGCGCCGTCAGCATAAGTACCGGTGTGTTGTTGCCCGCGTCGCGAAGTTTATTACACATGGTCAGGCCATCCATGCGTGGCAGCATGAGGTCGAGCAAGATGATGTCGAAGGTGTTTTCCATCGCCAGTTTCAGGCCGAGCTCGCCGTTGTCTGCATAATCGAGTTCCATACCTGCACACTCAAAATAATCGAACAGCATGCCTGCGATTTCTCGATTATCTTCGACTAAAAGTACGCGTTTCATGTATTTCTCTCCAAGTGGGCAGGTGTTCGAAAATAAGACTTCTTTTTAACCGAACATTATTCACTAAGGGCGTGAAAAAGATGTCAATAACATCTCTTTCACGTTGATGTTTGTAGACTGGATTCATTCATCAGATTTAGTGGAAGAGTAGCATGTCAACCTTCAACATTCACGCTGCAACCTTTTCAAAGGTGAGCCAACACACTGAGCCTAAAACAGTTTTGTCTGTTGTGGTGCCATTCTTTAACGAGCAAGAAGTCTTACATGAATTTCATCGTCGTTTAGCCGCCGTTTTGGATGAAATGCCAGAACGCTGTGAAATCGTTTATGTGGACGACGGCAGCAAAGATGACAGCCTAATGATCGCGCAAAACTTTTCTCAATCTTCTAGCGACGTTCGTTGTATTGCACTAAGCCGTAATTTCGGCAAAGAGTCCGCCATGAGCGCTGGCCTGGAACACTGCCAAGGTGAAGCGGTGATCGTGATTGATGCCGACTTGCAAGACCCGCCGGAGTTGATCCCGCAAATGGTATCAAAATGGCGTGAAGGGTATGACGTGGTGAACATGCAGCGCAGCGAACGCCACGGTGAAACTTGGTTCAAACGCTTCTCGGCCGCTTGCTTTTACAAAGTGCTGAATAGCATGGCGAAATTAGAGGTGCCTGAGAACGTGGGCGATTTCCGTTTACTGAGCGCAAAAGTGGTTAAACACATCAATGCGTTGCCAGAGCGTAACCGATACATGAAAGGCATCTTTTCTTGGCCGGGTTTCAAGCAAGTGACGGTTCAGTTTGAGCGTGACGCTCGTTTCTGTGGTGAAACCAAATGGAACTACCTCAAGCTGATTGGCCTTGCAATGGACGGCATTACCTCGTTTTCCATTCGTCCTTTGCGTTTAGCGACACTTGCCGGTGCATTGGTGGCGTTCAGTGCCTTTATCTATGGCGCATTCATAGTGATGAAAACTGTTGTATTTGGTGAGCCTGTCACTGGCTACCCATCCATGATGGTCGTCCAACTTGCATTGGGCGGTGTGCAACTGCTGTCGATTGGCCTTTTGGGCGAATACATTGGCCGCATTTTTATCGAGACCAAGCAACGTCCTCTTTATCTTGTTCAGTCTGTTTACGAGCAGCCTGCAAAACATCAATCCATCCAAACCATGAAGTTTAAACTGGGAGAAACCGCGTAATCATGAGTATTAATAAAACCCATCTGTGGTTGTTGTTGGCGTTTGCTCTTTTACTCCGTCTTATTTCACTTGCCGCTTACCCTTTGATGGACACCACAGAAGCCCGCTACGGCGAAATGGCGCGCTTAATGGTGGAAACAGGCAATTGGCTTACCCCACAGTTTGATTATGGCGTGCCTTTTTGGGGGAAGCCACCCCTGTTCACGTGGATGAGTGCTTACGGCATTGAGTTGTTTGGATTGAATGAATTCGCAGTGCGCGCGCCTCATTGGTTGGCGGGTGTCGCGACTATTATTTTTGTTGCAGCCATGGCGCATCGCGCTGGCTTTAACGCAGTCATCGCAGCGTTGGTATTGGCGACGTGTGGCATCTTTTCAATTGCGGCGGGTGCAGTGATGACAGACATGGCACTGACATTGGCAGTGACCATGGCGATGGTCGGCTTTTACTACTGCTGGCTTGGCAAAGACAAACACAGCCGATTGTGGGGTTATCTCGGTTTCTTTGGCTTGGCTTGCGGGCTGTTAGCAAAAGGTCCGGTGGCGATCGTGATCATGGGCATCGCAGTGTTTCCTTGGCTTGTGATTCAGCATGGTTTCTTCGGTGCCTTCAAAGCCTTGTGGCAGCGTTTTCCAATTGTGTTGGGGTTGGCGCTCATGCTGGCGATTGCTCTACCTTGGTACATCATGGCTGAAATGGCGACGCCTGGATTTATTGATTACTTCATTGTTGGCGAGCACTTTAAGCGTTTTGTTGTCAGCGGTTGGGAAGGGGACCTGTATGGCTCTGCTCATGATCAACCACGTGGGATGATCTGGGTATTCTGGCTGCAGTCGGCTGCGCCTTGGTCAATCGTATTGCCTATCTTGGCGTGGAAACGTCGTAAGGTGCTCAAAGCCATTGAAACCGATCATCAAGGTCTATTTAGCTTCCTGATGTGTTGGCTGATTTCACCAATGATCTTGTTCACCATGGCTGGGAATATTTTGCCTGCTTACGTGCTACCGGGTGTGCCTGCATTGGGTATCTTGATTGCAATGCTGGTGGATAAACACGATTTCAAATGGCTGACCGGAACGGCAGCGGTGTTGCCAGCCCTGCTTATGATTGCGATGTTGGTTTTGAATATGGGCAAAGCAGATAGCCGCAGCGACCGCATAATCTTCGCGCAAATTAATGATAATGCTCCGGTCTTCTACATTGGTAAGCGCCCGTTTTCAGGCCAGTTCTATAGTCATGGTCAGGCGAAAAAGCTTAAACATAAGAATGACTTAAACAATCTGAAGAAATTCCACCTGATTGGCAAATCGCAGCAAGTGGATAGAATGATTCATGAAAATGCGTTGAGTTGTACCAACGAGTTCACAGCAAAATCGAAACACTCACTCTACACCTGTGTGGTTGGATAGAGGAATGCGCAAATTACTAAAATTCGCTTCGTTAGAAAGGTTTGCTTCGTTAACAAGGTTTGCTCTAGTAGGTGGTGTCGGCTTTCTGGTCGACACCCTTATCTTTTCTGTGTTGTTCCATTGGTTTGGTCTGGAGTTGATGTTGGCTCGTGGGATAGCATTTTTGTTTGCGGCAACCACAACGTGGCTTGGCAATCGCTGGCTGACTTTCTCTCAAGCAGAAAAAACCAACCCTTTCGCTCAATGGCAAAAATTTATGGCGAGTGCCTGCATCAGTGCTTTGCCGAACTTTATTGTGTTCAAAGGCGTAACGCTCGCGCTAGGAACGCAAGGAGTGATGGTCTATTTGGCTTTGATCTTAGGCATATTGGCAGGCATGGTGAGTAATTATTTGCTCAGTGCAAAATGGGTGTTTAGTTGAGGATAGAAAGGTTCGGGCTTACTATCCTATCCTCGAGTTAAAAATTCGTTATTTGAACCAATTTTTCTTTTTGTACATCAGAGTAAACCTAAAGCTTTTCATGGGGTATGTAAAAAGGTAAATAAGCCAAGGTTTATACCTTGGCTGCCGTTAGTTCAGATTTTGATTGTTCGATTTCAAACTCGGTTTGCCACTTGCCGTTGTAAAGATACTTACACTCTGGGAGTGGCGCTTTCGCATCCCTTAAATCAAACACTTCATTGGTAGGGTATTCTCGATAATAAGCGGGAGTCGTAAAAAGTCTAGGTTCAGGCTTCGCTTCAAACAGCTTTTTATGATCATTGACCTCTTTACAATCCAGTTTGTAGACCTCTGACAGTTGCGTGACCATGGATTCTAATTCCGCTTCATTTTTAAAGAAAATGTAACAATAAAATCGTCCCTGTGAGCGAAAAGTAATCTCCTGAGCAGTATCTTGGTATTCGCACCTGTCATACTTAAAAAAGAACTTAATTACTTTTCTTTTCTTATTGTAATCAGCAAAGAGCCAGTCTTCACGTTCTCCGACCCTCA
>NZ_JAWORT010000009.1:0-186561 GCF_033337975.1 Vibrio sp. Vb2880 | reverse complement strand
TTGGCGCTGGACTAAACAAAGGCCCCCTTTTAGGGGGCTCACACAAAGCCACCTTCTTTAGAAGGTGGTAATTTACTTAAGCGTTTTTACATTTCTGATGTTCACATGCTCGAGCTGCTATTCGTAATTGTCATCGATAAATAGTTCGACCTTATCTTGTAACTCATCCACTCGCATATTTAGGTGGATAGCGTGGCAACAAGCTGGGCAATCATCATAAAATTCTTGGTCACCATTGCTTGCATCCAATGTAATGCCGATAGAATGTCCGCAATGCGGGCACTTTACATACCTTTCGGTATAATTTTTCATACAACAACTCCTAATCTCGCAGGGCTTTTAAACACACTATTCATCAAGGAAGTACAGCCCTTTACTTACTTTGCCTACAAGGAAAATAGGCACAATCCAAAGTTAAGTCTCCTTTGATATTAGGCAGAGTTGTTGCTAATTGAGTCGAAATAAGTACAAAACTTGACCCCAAACTCAACCTTGAGCTTAGGGTGATTTTCTGTAGTGATGTGCCTCGAGATTTTACATCTTGAAATATGCAGTGGCTTCCAAATTAATAAGAAATGATTTTATTAATAACCAGTTGAGCCTGTTCCAAGTAATGGCCGCCAAACAAATTACAATGGTTGAGAACATGGTAAAGGTTATAGATATCTTTACGTTCCTCATAGCTTGAAGAAAGTGGCATAACCGATTCGTAGCCTTGATAAAATTCTTGTTGAAATCCACCAAAAAGCTCTGTCATCGCAATATCACACTCCCTGTCCCCCCAATAGCACGCAGGATCGTAACAGATAGGACCGAATGCAGTGAGTGCCGCATTTCCATTCCATAAATCGCCATGCAACAAAGAAGGTTCCGGAGCATGGTTTGCTAGCCGCTGTTTTACGACATCGATAAAGTCATCGATATCAACCAAGGTGACGCCTTTTTCTTTAAGGAGCTGTAATTGCCAACCTATGCGTTGCTCAGCAAAGAATACACACCATTTCTTGTGCCATTTATTGGGCTGTAGAGTCGAACCGAGATAGTTGTCGGTATCAAAACCAAACTCTTTTTGCTCGCCCCACTGGTGTAGGTGAGCTAATTGCTGCCCAAATTTAAAGCTGTTGGGACCATCTTCTAATGGTTTCGTTGGAAGGTAGTTAAGAATTAGGAATGAGGCATTTTTGGTTTTACCAACCAATACCACCTCAGGTACAAATAGGGTGGATGTTTCACGCAAAAGATGCAGGCTTTCAGCTTCTACCTCAAATTTAGACAAAAACTCGCGATCGTTAATTTTCACAAAATAACGTTGCTCGCCATCATTGATCATGTAGCTTTCACTGATATCCCCACCAGACAGCCTTACTTTTTCCGTGATCTGGTAATCGAACAATAAAGTATCAGAAAGCTGTTGCGATATTGCTTGCCACATACAAAACCTCGCGAATCTATTTGACCACCAATAGTTTAGGATAAATAGCAGGGAGTTGGCGCTATGTTGAGCATACTTAGTAAAGAAACCTTCCTCTTAGTGTAGTCAATTTGTATAAATGTGAATCAAATCGCTTATAAGCCTCTGATTTGTTGGCTTAGCATATGGAGATGAACGTTTACAACAGGTATTATGATTTTTTTGACGTTAGTTCCATTGGTGGCATGAAAATACTGATATGTGATGACTCAGCTGTTGCAAGAAAGCTTATTGCGCGTTCTATCGTACAAGATACATCATTGCATCTTATTGAAGCGCAAGATGGTTATGAGGCGCTTAATATTCTTGCTGAGCAAAATATCGATATTTTGTTTCTCGATTTAACGATGCCCATAATGGATGGTTTTGAGGTCCTCGAATCATTACCTGTTAGTCAGTACCCGACCAAAATCGTCATTATTTCTGGAGATGTTCAACAAGAGGCAAAACAGCGCTGTCTCGATCTTGGTGCTCAAGCTTTTATCGCTAAGCCTCTGACAGAAGAGCAGGTGCTCCCACTATACGAACAATTAGGGCTGCATTATGCGTTCAAACCTAGTCATTCGGTTGATTCTAAAAACCAGGGTTGCGAAGAGCTTTCCTTACTAGCCAAATTCCGTGAAATTGCGAACATTGCCCTTGGTAAAGGGGCTGCGATTATGGCCGACCATTTACATGAGTTCATCCAACTTCCTGTTCCTCATGTTGGACCTTTGTCCTACGGCGAGCTTCATATGACACTGGTTGATGTGGTTGGGCGTGACAGTTCCGTTGCGGTAGCGCAGAGGTTTGTCGGTGGTGGTATTCACGGAGAGGCACTGGTGTGCTTACGTGGTAGGGATATCAATCAGATTGGGGAAAAATTAGGTTACCTCCTTGAGTTTACGCCTCATAATGAAATCATCTTGAATATCTCTAACCTACTGGTTTCGTCATTTCTCACGTCGTTAGGCGATCAACTCGACAAGCAATTCTCACTTCGTCAGCCAGGCATTGTGGATACCTTAACACCTTATTGTGAAGAGCAAGGCGAGTTGGGCGAGCTCTTTACTATCGAATACACCTACATGGCAGAAGCGCTCGATTTCGAGTGCGAGGTACTGTTTTTAATTGATAAGCCATCCGTAGAAATAATCTATGAAATCATGGAGCTAATCTAATGTCCGATATCACGCTGGACATAGCAGACTTTCATTGGGTCACACAAATTCTCGATACGATGGATTCAGGGCTTATTGTTTTGGATCAAGAGTATAAAGTGTGTGTGTGGAACAGTTTTATGCAGTCATACAGTGGCGTTCTATCACAAGAAATTCTTGGTGAATGTTTATTTGAGCATTTTGAAGAGCTGCCAAGAACTTGGCTAGAAACCAAGATAAAAGCTGCCGCCGATCTGGAAACTCGTTCTTTTTCTAGCTGGGAAAACCGACCGTACCTTTTTAAGTTCAACAATTTTTCTCCGGTTTCAAACAGCAGTGATTTTATGTATCAAGATATCGTGATCACGCCGTTAATTGGGCTTTCAGGAGAGGTCAGCCACATAGCGATTCAAGTCAATGATGTTTCTGAAACTGCGAGAAATCGCATTCATTTGAAAGAAACAAATCAACATTTGTCGGAAATCAGTCGCAAAGATGGTTTAACAGGTTTATTTAATCGCGCTTATTGGGAGCAATCATTGAAAGATGAGTTTGCTCACTTAAAAGTTATCGACGGACCATGCTCATTAGTAATATTCGATATCGACCACTTTAAGAAGGTGAATGATACTTATGGTCACCCGACAGGGGACGAAGTCATTCGTCGAACCTCTGCCTTGTTGAGAAAAACAGCAAGAAGCAGTGACATCTGCGGTCGTTTTGGTGGTGAAGAGTTTACGGTACTACTTCCTCACACAAACCAGGAGCAAGCTTGCTATTTCGCAGAGCGTTTGCGCAAAAGAATTGAGCAAGAGATCGTGAAAGTGGAAGATTTTTTGATTAATTACACGATAAGTATTGGTGTTTGCGAGTATAAGCCTTATTTTGAAACTCACACTCAATGGTTAAAGAGTGCCGATGCTGCGCTGTATCGTGCAAAAGAAAATGGTCGTAACCAAACCTGTTTGCATGAAAATGACTGAAATATAAAAAGGTTTGAAGAAACCCTGTATCCGAATTCAGTGAAGCAAAGCTCAATTGTTTGAAAATCATCCAGTTGGTTCGTGAATGTTTGTTAATATGAAATAAGTTAATGAAATTTTCTCGGCATGTCTTACTATTGAAACTATTCTGCTTTCAGCTTCGAAGGCTTGCAATAAACGGAGAAAAACAGTGGTTTTAGAAACCGATGGATATCTCGCTCTTATCGAGCACTTGTCTCTAAATCTAGATATTTTTACGACCGAAATTGGCGACACTGGATCCGAAAGCATCGAAGATGTTGTCACCGATATGGTGGCTTCAAACATCATGGCGATTTTTGAGCAAAATCCAGAACTTCACTCGAGCGTACGCTTCAAATTGTTGAAAGAGGCTGATGCAGTTGTTGAAGATCTTGGTGAGATATTGGCTGGGGTATGGCATAAAAAAGCGACCAATGAACAGATCACGTTCCTTGATGAATACATCGCTCTGGTCAAAAATCTGTTCGATAATGCTGTTGCGACTTACGACTGATATTGTTTTAACTTACAGCAATGTCCGGTTAAAGAGTGAGAGGAGTTACATTGTAACTCTTCTTATTTGCCAAAACTTAGATGCCCAGTATGGGTTGTCGATTCTTGAAATAATCACACCTCTAGACGTCGATGCATGCATGAACTGCTTGTTACCCAAGTAAATTCCGACATGATAAGTTGTACGTCTTGTTTTAAAAAACACTAGATCCCCTTGCTTGGCATCCGTCCAACTTAACTCCACACCTTGCTTTGATTGCTGCTTCGTTGTCCTTGGTAACGAGAGCTGATAAGCCTCAATAAACGCTTTTTGTACAAATGCTGAGCAATCAATTCCAGATTTCTGTGTCCCGCCTAAGCGATAAGGCGTGCCGTGCCACTCTGTGTAAAAGTCGAACAAGTCAGGGTTGTCCGACAATAGCTGATTTGTAGGTGTTGTCACTTGTGCTTGCTCACTAGGCTCAGGCCCAGAAGAGCAGGCGCTTAGTAGCACACTGATTATCAAAGGAAAATATACTCGACGCAAATCACCACCTGTCATCTCTATGACCCACAACTGAAATATTAGTGTCATAACCAATCCATAGTATGGGCTGCAAATCACGGTTTTGTCTCACAAATGTGACGGAATCACTGCAGAACCGATTCAACCTTAAGAAAGAATAAAAATTGATTATGGCAAAGCGAAAACGCTCACGCACATCACTTTCACTGATTCAGGCTGTCAGTGCAACATTTTTAACTATCATTGCTCTTGTTATAGCCCTTTCTGTCTCAAGTTTCAAAGGAATGGAACAGGTAGGGGAACAATTTGAAGACTTGTCGCAAAAAGCATTACCCATCGCGATGGCAAACGCAAAGTTAACCAGGAATGTATTGGAGATGGTTAAGCTACTCAACCATGGTATGCAGATTACTGAGCCGAAAGAGTTGCCTCTCATAAAAGAGCAAATCGACTCTCTTGCAACTCAAAGCACAACTTTGGTTGTGAAAGCGTCTGGTGTAGCTCAGCAACTCTCGGAGGAGTTAGACACCAAACTAGCGCGTTTACATAACATCACGCAGTCCATTTTGTTGAAGCAATCTTCGGTGATACAAATTCAAATGGATATTGATGCCGCTGTTGGTGGTTTTCGTTATGGGCTTAGCTCTATCGGCCCGGAAATGAATCGAATCAGTTCGTTCCTTAGTGCTGATAATCCTGAGTCGAGCGATGCCGCTAACCGTTTCATTGCTTCTGCAAGCTCAATGGAAAGTACGTTCTTAGTCATGATGATGCACTCAGAATTAAACAAAGCCGAAAAAGAATACCGAGAAATGCGAAATCGCATAGCAGGTATTAAACTCGCCTATGAAGACTTCCAATCTTTCCATCCTGAAGTAAGTGAATATGCAAGCTTAACCGCACCATATGAGATGGTGAAACAAGGCTTTAGTGAAAAGGGCGTGCTGCGTTTGATCCTCGCCAAACTAGAACAAGGGGAATTGCAACGTTCAGAGTTTAAACAGGCTTCGATGCTTGCGGATGAAACCATGCGGTTACTTGATCAAATCTCCCAAACCGCTGGTCAGTTGATCGATGAAAAGGAGCGGGTGGTCAACGAGACCATTGAATCGGTGAGCGTTGTGCTCGTGTTTGCGGCGTGTGTGATTTCTTTTATTATTCTGGTTACTTGGTTTAGTCTCAAGTCATGGACAAACCGAGGGTTAAGGAATGTACTAACGCGTCTTTCAGCACTTACCGAACATGATTTTCGTGACAAGGCAGAAGAAGTTGGCCCCTATGAGCTGAAAGAAGTAGCACGAAAGTTGAATCAAGTAATCGATTCCACACACGACTCCATTCAAACGGTGACGCGCAATTGTGAAACGCTTTATCAGACGGCAGAAGTAAGTCACAGTGCAGCCGAACAAACAAGTGATGGGTTGGCAACACAAAATGAAGCGTTGTCGAGTATGATCACGACCATAACGCAGCTTGAAGCCTCTATTCGTGAAATAGCAATGGTGACAAATGCATCTTCACAGGACTCGCTCCTTGCAACCCAACACACTGAAAAAGGGGTTCAAGTCGTGGAACAAAACCGCGAACGTTTGGAGTCATTAGAAAGCTCTTTGGATGTAAATGAACAGTCAATGTTAGAGCTAGACCAGAGTGTTAAACAGATTCGTGAAATGGTGGATATGATCAGTGGGATCGCGGACAACACCAACTTACTTGCTCTCAACGCGGCAATAGAGGCTGCCCGTGCTGGTGAGCAAGGGCGTGGATTTGCGGTTGTCGCTGATGAAGTTCGCAAACTTGCAAGTGATACCTCTCAACAAACTACGAACATCCGAGAAATGATGAGCGAGCTTATTACTGCCGCAGAGCGCTCGCGCCAAGCAGTTAATGATTCAAGAGAAGAAATGACCCACGCGCTACAGTCCAGCAATGAAGTGAAATCGACATTCTCTGATATCAACCTCGCGGTTAAGCACATTCAAGAACGTGTTGAGCAAATCTCAGTTGCTACAGAAGAACAAGAACGAGCGACGGCAGATGTATCTCAATCCATCACACATATTTCTGATCTTGGCGAACGCACAAAGCTGCAGCTTGAGTCTATGGTTGAGAGTTCTGAGCAAGTGGCGGAAATTGCTGGGCACCAGCAAGCAATGCTGCACAAGTATGAGCTTCATCAGACCAAGTAAATGAGATGTTTCCACCGACTAAAAGCAGAACCTCGGTTCTGCTTTTTTGTTACGGCTACTCATTTAATGGCTCCTATTTGCATTGCAAAAGTGAGTTACATCTCATCTCGTTCATTTCTAAAGGGTTTAGTTATCACAACGTGATGTTAATGCTTTGTTCGAGGGACTCGTTGACTAGAATGTCGCCAGAATTCAAAGGAATGAATCATGCAGTTATCACAAAGAGCCAGCCTCATACTAGTTAATCATCACCAAGAACTTTTGCTTATCCATCGCGTTCGAAACGACAGACAGTATTGGGTTTTCCCTGGCGGCAGTGTTGAAGCAGGTGAGGAACCTGTTGAAGCTGCTAAAAGAGAAGCGCGGGAAGAAACCTCAATAGAACTTGGTTCGGTTAAGAAAGTTTTGGAACTCGAAAATCAAGGTCGCTTAGAAACCTATTTTCTTTCTTATGTAGGGAACTTAAAAGTGAAACTAGGGAGTGGGCCAGAGCAAATCAGAAAATCAGATGTTAATCAGTACCATTTGAAGTGGGTGCGTGTAGAGCAACTTCACTCGATTTCTTTATATCCAGAGAAAGCTAAAGCCTTTTGCTTGAACCATAAGGAGTGGTTTTGTGATCGATAAAGTTTGCCCCGTCGTTCTACGTAATCAAAATCAAGAGATCCTACTTTTTAAACATCCGTTGGCGGGTGTTCAGCTCGTCAAGGGCACTGTTGAAGTGTTTGATGAAAGTTACATCATAGCGGCCAAGCGGGAGCTCGCTGAGGAGTCTGGTATCACACATGTTCGTTCCGCACGATATTTATGCTCATGGGACAGTGGCTTTCAAAATCAAGTATGGCATTTTGTTTTGTGTGAGTGTGCTGACCTCGCTAATTCATGGCTGTTTCATACGCAAGACGATGGTGGACATGATTTCGCGTTCTTCTGGCACGATGTCGAGAGCGGCCTTCCCGCGAATACACATACTGTGTTTCAGCGCGGGCTGGAAAAGGTACGAGAGTTGATAAACCAAGGCGTGATTTAAAGGAGGGTTCTGTCGTTGCATTGGCGGATTTGGGACAATGACAAAGCAAACACTATGCTAAATAAAGAAGGTAGAGCAGCCGTTACTGTTCTCATCGTGTTGATAATGGCACTGTCGATCTCAAAAATGGCGATGGGATTACAAATGTTTAAGTGACTTCTATATGCTTTGCTCATTCATTCAGATAAGGAAACGGTAATGGATAAATTCGTCGTGTTTCTCTTATGCCTTTTTATGACAGTTGGCGGAGTGGTTCATCTTTATGACAACATTGTTGGTGGCTTTTTACCTTACGATTTTGCGCCACGCTGGTTGAATATGTATTGGAGCTCGTTGGGGCTGTTAGACTTATTAGCAGCGTATCTATTGGTCAAGCATCGCCGCTCTGGCCTAGTCGTTATGTTATTGATTCTTATAACCAATGTTATCTTTAGTTCCCACGCTAACTATACATTAGAAATATTAGATAACAACGTCGCCCTACAAATGAAGACACTGTTTTTAGGGTTCTCATTTGGGGTATCTATCTGGTTATGGAATGCGCGAAAACATAGTCAATCGCGCCAAATATTTCGTTAATTATTATTTTCACAACACTCGATTAAGGATTGTAAACAGGGACTCGTTATGAACGATTTTAAAGACTTGGCCAGTTTTGCTGGTTTCAGCGTACTGACAGGTTTGAGCTTTGCCACCACTTTCTTCAGCCTTGCTTTTCTATACAGCTCAATAGAGGCACAGCAAGTAATGAACACCAATGCTTTGGCATGTGCAGTGCTTGGTGTTGTTGGTTTATTTGTTGGTATTACTCAGTTAAACAAAAAGCGTCAGCTAGCAGAAAACTAATCTGTTCTTACACATCATGAGGATGAAGTAGTGTTTAACAGGGGTTTAGGCTTGGTCTATTCGTTTTGTTGACATACTTCATCCAACAATATTTTTTCAACCATTACTTCTTCTCTTTATTGTAGCGAAAGGGCTGCGTTAAAAGCTTATCTAATCTTTGCTCTTCTTCGTCTCTAATTTCCGGCACACCAATAACAACATCATCATGACCCAACTTAGGCTGAGCTCGGTATGTCCCAAAAAAGCGGTCCCAAACTGAAAGGAAAAAACCAAAGTTTGAGTGGGTCTCTTTTACTATCACTGAATGGTGCACGCGATGCATGTCTGGTGTAACGATGACGTTTCGCAGTTTTTGGTCTATGGATAAAGCCAGTTTTGCATTACTGTGATTAAACATCGCGCTCGCATTAAGCACAATTTCAAATACCACAATTCCGATAGGTGAAACACCTAAGATAAACACGGCTGCAATTTTTACTCCCATTGAAATGATTATTTCGAAGGGATGAAAGCGTGCGCCTGTAGTGACGTCTATGTCGAGATCGGCGTGATGCATTCGGTGAATCTTCCACAGCGGCTTTACATGATGAAAGACAACATGCTGAGCGTAAATGACGAAATCAAGCAAAATGACGGTTAGAAAAATATTTAACCAAGCGGGGAGGGACAGAATATTGAGCAGCCCCCACTGTTGCTCCTGAGCTATGACCGCAGCTTGAAAGGCGGCGATAGGCATGATTAAAGCAATAACTAGGCTGTTAAAAGCGACCAATGACAAGTTATTGACCCAGCGAAACCTGCGCGAAGCGGTCAGTGTTTTTCTAGGAAATTTGTTTTCCCAAATGGCACAAAGCAATAATACGCCAAGGAAAAAGCCTAATCTGAGCCATGAGGGTTCTTGAAATGTCGTTTCTGTCACTGTCATTCCCTTATTTATTTCTTTATCTATGACCGAGATAAGAGTGAAATTATTTCAACACACTGCTGATGGGCTTATCTTGAGGCGAAACCATAATATCAGTAGAATCGTGCTCTACTTTTTACTTGGCATTACTTACCATGAGAATTCACGCTTTCCACCGTTTATATCAGTACCGACAATCTATCTCAACCAAGCCTTTCAACGCGCGTGGATGTAAAGTGGCTCGTTGCCAATATTGCCAGGTTTCTGAGCAACACTGTTTGTGCGACCTTCAGCCAAACATCAAGGCCAATATTGCATGTATGTTGATTGTTTCTGAAAACGAAGTGTTTAAGCCAAGTAATACCGGTCGTCTAATCGCTGATACGATTCAAGAGACTTACGTGTATCAATGGAACCGAACAGAACCGTCTGAAGAGATGCTAGCGCTACTACAGGATGACAAATACCAACCGGTGATTGTATTTCCTGCAGACTATGTGGATGATCCCTCTCGTTTAATTGAAGATCTAGAGCCAGGGCGATTGGTAAAAGAAGATGTCGAGAACAAAAAATGGTTGCTGATCTTTATTGATGGTAGCTGGCGTGAGGCACGAAAGATATTCCGTCGTTCTGATTTTCTTAAATCTTTGCCTGTGCTTTCCATTGAGCCGGAATCTCTGTCTGAATACATCATGCGCCGCTCCGAGAATGAGCAGCATCTTTCAACCGCCGAAGTCGCGACATTAGTTTTAAAACAAGCTGGTGAGCCTAAAGCTGCGGAATGCCTTCAATTGTGGTTTGAAGCCTTCAGAGAAACTTACATGCTGAGCAAGACTCGAGTCAAAAACGACCCTAACCAGCCACACTTGAAACGTTTCAAAGAGTGGATGAAAACCGAGAGCTGACTCTAAGGAATGAGCTTTTGTTGATGGTATGTTGTTCAACTGGCTTCGGTGAGGGGATAAATCTGCATTCGGTCACGGTTTGCAGGCGTACAGATATGGATAATGCCATCAGTTTATACTTTTGACTCTAGCCATTTTTGAGAGTCGTTTGAAGCATTTTTTAGGAGAGAAATACATGTATTACGGCTTTGATGTCGGTGGCACTAAAATTGAATTTGGTGCATTTAACGAGAAGCTTGAGCGTGTAGCGACGGAACGTGTACCTACACCAACAGACAACTACGAGCTGCTGGTTGATACCATTGCGGAATTGGTGAACAAATACGATACAGAGTTTGGCTGCGAAGGTACGATTGGTCTTGGCCTACCAGGTATGGAAGACGCCGATGATGCAACGGTACTAACAGTTAACGTTCCTGCGGCAAAAGGCAAACCACTTCGTGCTGATCTGGAAGCTAAAATCGGTCGCAGCGTAAAAATTGAAAACGATGCAAACTGTTTCGCGCTTTCTGAAGCCTGGGACGAAGATCTTCAAGATGAACCATCTGTACTAGGTTTGATCCTTGGTACTGGTTTTGGTGGCGGCTTTATCTACGAAGGTAAAGTATTCTCTGGCCGCAACCACGTAGCGGGTGAGGTGGGTCACACACGTCTTCCTATCGACGCATGGTTCCACCTGGGCGAAAACGCACCATTACTTGGCTGTGGCTGTGGCAACAAAGGCTGTTTAGATAGTTACCTATCGGGTCGTGGCTTCGAGCTTCTTTACGCGCATTACTACGGCGAAGAGAAGAAAGCGATCGACATTATTAAAGCGCACGCAGAGGGTGAAGAGAAAGCAGTAGAGCACGTCGAGCGCTTTATGGATCTGCTAGCAATCTGCTTTGCAAACCTGTTTACTGCAACAGACCCACACACCGTTGTACTTGGTGGCGGCTTATCTAACTTCGAATTGATTTACGAAGAGATGCCAAAACGCATCCCTAAACACTTATTGTCTGTGGCTAAGTGTCCTAAGATCATCAAAGCAAAACACGGTGATTCAGGTGGTGTACGTGGCGCTGCGTTCCTAAACATCAAGTAGTGACTGAAACCTTACTCGATATAAAGTAAGAAGAAATTTAAAGCCCCGTTTAGACTTTCAAGGTTAAACGGGGCTTTTACTTATATACCGAAGTAACTTGTATACCCAAGTAACTCATATACCTAAGTAATTTCGGTATGCTCGGGTATGGATCATGAACAAAAGTAGCATGCATAAAAAACTCACGACGAATCGTGAGTTTTCTGTTTGCAGCTAAGCTTATTTGTTCTTTTTACCTACGCCTAGGTTTTCTTTTTGAGCTAGGGTGATTTTGCTAAAGCCTAATTTTCTGAAGTAGTTGTCGCGGTAGTTTCGCACCGCTTTAGTGTCAGACACTGCTTCGATTTGTTGCTCCATCTTTAGGAACTCAGTGATATCGATACCTTCTGCCTCTGCAACTGCTTCTTGAATGTTGCGGTGTTGCTGGTATGAGAACGTCAGTTCTTTGTCTTGGTCTTTGTAAGTGTAAAGAATGGTGCGAGCCATAGCTGTCTCTCTAAAAAGGTTTCTGTATTAAACAAAAAGGCCAGACTCGCTGACCTTTGAATTTCTAGTTTGAGCTAGATTCTGCCTTGAAGTGGGATAATTGTCACGCTTTCTCCCGCTTTTACTGTATCAATAGCTGGGGAGATTTCGATCAAACAGTTTGCCTCACTCATTGAGCGCAAAATACCAGAGCCTTGCTTGCCTGTTATACGAACGGTTAAACGGCCAGTTGCATCCAGTTCATAGACGCCACGGCTAAACTCGGTACGACCTTGGCGAGAGCGAAGGTTTTCAGTCGCGATGGCATTCACTTTCAGAGGCTTCCAGCCTTGTTCGCCTTGCATCTTACGCAGTGCAGGCTCAACAAAGTTGATGAATGAAACCATCACTGCCACAGGGTTGCCCGGCAGACCAAAGAACGGCTTGTTGTTGATTTGACCAAACGCTAATGGACGTCCCGGACGCATGTTGATTCGCCAAAAATCGATTTGACCAAGTTTATCCAAGGCAAGTTTGATGTAATCCGCATCACCAACGGATACGCCACCAGAAGTCATAACCACGTCCGCTTGCGCCGATGCGTTTTCCAATGCTTCAATCATTAACTGTTCGTTGTCTTCCAGAATACCGAAGTCCAAGATTTCGCAGCCGAGCTTTTCAAGCATGCCCATGATGGTAAAACGGTTGGAATCGTAGATAGAATTCGCTTTTTGCTCTGTTCCCGGCGCTTGTACTTCGTCACCGGTGGAGAACACGGCAACTTTCAATTTTCGGAATACATTCGCTTCACCAAAGCCAAGCGAAGCGATCATGCCCATTTCTGGAGAGGCGAGGCGAGTGCCTGCGGTAAAGACATCACTGCCGATAGCGAGATCTTCACCTGCTTGACGAACGTTTTGGCCTGCTTTGATGTTCGCGCCATTTAACGTGACTGTATCGCCATCTTGGGAAGCTTGTTCACGCACAACAACGGTATCACCATTGATAGGTGTTGGGGCGCCCGTCATGATTTTAACCGCTTGACCAACTTCCAGAGGTTGATCGTAAGCGTGACCCGCCATTACTTCAGCAACCACTTGGTAGCTTTCACGCTCGACGTCATCACCGCGAATCGCGTAACCGTCCATCGCTGAGTTGGTGTATTGCGGTACGTTCACTGGTGACACCACGTGATCTGCAAGCACACGACCGTATGCATCTTCAATCTTGCATGCTTCGATTTGAGCAACCGTGTTCACCAAAGAAAGGATTTTTTCTTGGCCTTGAACCACAGAAAGGAAAGCCGGAGAAAGTGTGTCGCAACATGCAGCTTCTTTCTCTTTGTTTTTTGGCGCTTTCGCTTCTTGAACATACTGAATAACGAACTGAGCAATCGCTTCAAGATCATTGATGTTCATTTGTGGCAGTTCAGAGTCCAACTCGCCGCCGTCTGAAGCGATTGCGATGATGTTTTCATCGTTTGGATAAAGCCAAGGCTTGCCGACTTCTTCACGGTGCAATTCAATTTTAGGAAACGCGATGTTTTTGCAGCCTTCGACCAAAACCACATCAAGCATGTCTTCATCAAAACGTGTTAATAGGTATTCAAACTCCGCTTCGGCTTCTGGCGTTTCTGTCATTAACGCAAAACGGTTGCGAGAAGCAATCAGCATTTGAGATGCGCCAGCTTTGCGTAAACGGTAGCTGTCTTTACCCGGCTTATCGACATCGAAGTTGTGGTGCGCATGTTTTAGCATGCCAATGCGTAAACCTGCTTCGGTCAGCTTTGGCAATAGGGCTTCAAGTAGCGTGGTTTTACCTGTGCCTGAATAAGCTGCAAAACCAAGAATAGGAATGTTTAGCGTGTGTTTCATGATTCTAATTGTCCAAATTGCGCCAGTTCTTCCGGAGTGTTCAAGTTGACGAAACAGTTTGGTGAGTCGCTAAAGTCAACGTAACTGGTGTTGCACTCTTTGTAGAGCAGAATGATTTTGCGGTCGCCACGTTCTAAAAACGCGGTGAGTTTTGGCAGTACGCGCTTGTGGTAGAGCGTAAAAACAGGTTGCTGATGGTCACCATCATGCGCGACCAAAATATCGCTGTCTTCTTTGACGAACTGGCAGAAACGCTCGACAAGGTCGGTGTTAATTTGTGGACTATCGCAAGGTACAAATCCGACCCAGTCAGTTTCAGCATGCATCAAACCCGCGTGAATACCGCCCATAGGCCCAGGGAAATCTTTGAATTGATCACTAAATACGAAACCAAATTTGCTGTACGCATCTTGGTTTCGGTTGGCATTAATTAAAATGCGTGGAGTTTGTGGAGATAAACGTTCAATAACGTGTTCGATGAGTGGCTTCTGATTTAACTCAATCAGACCTTTATCTTTTCCACCCATACGGCTGGCTTGGCCACCAGCCAAAATGACCCAACTAGTTTGTGTTGGTTGAAGCATATGCATTCTCTTGGGATGTTTCTTTTGGTATGACATACAACAGAGGAGACTCTATCAAAGTCTTGTCTTTAATCCACCACTGTTTTTTACATAAGTCGGTCAGTGCGTTGGCCTGATGGCTTGTCACCACGATACTGGAACCACGATCCAAAAGATCTTTTGCCATCACCACCAATCGTTCAATGGATTCTTGGTCTAAAGACGCACTTGGCTCATCCATCAATAAAATCGACGGTTTTAAGATCCAAGCCCTTGCCATGGCAACGCGCTGTTTTTCACCGCCGGACAACACGGAAATATGTTCGTCCGCTAAGGTTTCTAAACCTACCATGCGCAGCGCGTGAATAACTTGAGCTCGCTTATCTTTTTGCGTGTCTTGTTGATATTTCACTCCATAGACTACGTTTTCATATACAGTGCCGTCAAAAAGGTAAGGGGATTGATGGAGATAAATCACATCGACACGACCATTGCGACGCGTCAGTCTTTTCAGCCACGTATCTTTTGGCGCAACAACATCACCAGTAGAGGGTTTGAGCAAGCCAGCAAGGATTTTGAGTAGGGTAGTTTTGCCCACACCATTGTCACCCTTGAGATAAATGGCATCATTTGGGCCGATGGCTAACTCAGGGATGTGGAAAAGCACACGCTCTTTAAAGCGCATGGATAACTGTTCGGCGGTGATTTTTATAGTCATAATTCGCCTCGACATGGGGTTAATGGTGAGTCGTTTGTTTGCTTCATGTTCTATGTTCTGAGGTAGCCTTTGCCTCTCATGCTTGATAAGAAGAAGTTTAGAGCCAACGCTAAAGATAGTAATACAATTCCTAATGCAACTCCTTGCGCAAAAGCACCTTTACTGCTTTCCATTGCGATAGCCGTGGGAATATTTCGCGTCACGCCCATAATGTTCCCACCAACCATCATTGAGCAGCCCACCTCGGTCACGATACGTGAAAACCCTGCAATGATAGCCGCAAGTAGAGGAAAGCGGGTTTCCCAAATCATCGTAGCTGCCAAGCGCGGAATAGAGGCGCCCAGCGTGATGGCAGTTTCCACTGCACGACGGTCGCTAGATTGTAATGCACCATGCATCATCGATACCAAAACAGGGAAGCAGATCACCATTTGGCCGAAGATCATTGCCTTCTGAGTGAACAGCATTTGCCAGTCTCCCCAAGGGCCAGCACGCGACAGCAACATGTACAGCAACAGGCCAATCACCACGGTAGGGACCGCTTGCAGCGTATTTACGATCGACAACAAAAACCATTTACCGCGAAAGTCGGTATACGCCAGTACAAAGGACATCAAAATAGCCGGCAATACCACTAGGGATATTGCCGTGATAGAAACACTAAAGGAGACCGCAACGATCTCCCATAGGTCTGCATCAAAATTCACCAGTAAGCGAAGCGCTTCCAGTGTTGTATCAGCAAGATTCATATTGCGTTATTTGCTCTCAGCATTCGCAACAAACAGTTGTTTACCGTTTAGGCGGAAACCATTGATAAGTTCCTGTCCGCGAGGGTTTACCAACCAATCACTGAATGCCTTCGCACCTTGGTAGTTAATCGTTGGGTAACGCTCAGGGTTAACAAGAATAACTTGGTACGGGTTAAACAGTTTTTCATCGCCTTGGAACAGAATTTCTAGATCCAATTTGTTTTGGTAAGCCAGCCATGTGCCGCGATCCGTCATGGTGTAGCCTTGCATTTCAGACGCCATGTTTAGAGTTGGGCCCATACCTTGACCTACGCTACGGTAGCCACCAAAGTTCGGTTCGATTTTAGTTTGAGCCCAGAAGCCCATTTCTTTTTTGTGCGTACCAGAATCATCGCCGCGAGAGATGAACGTTGCGTTTTTGTTTGCGATCTCTTTGAATACATCTAACACGCCTTCGTCATTTTTGATTGTTGCTGGGTCAGCTTTCGGGCCTACAATCACAAAGTCGTTGTACATTAGCTTGCGAGGTAAAACGCCGTAGCCTTTCTCAACAAATGCGCCTTCAGCTTTTGGTGCATGTGTCATCACCAAATCTACGTCACCGTTTTCGCCCATTTTTAAGGCTTTACCCGTACCTGCAGCAATAACATCGACTTTGTAGCCCGTGTCTTTTTCAAATTGTGGAAGCAGGTAATCAAGTAAACCTGAATGGTAAGTACTGGTTGTGGTTGCAAGGCGAACATGTTCTCCGTCTTGAGCAGAAAACGCAGAGTAACTTACAAGCGTGATAGACGTTGCAGCCAGAGTTAGCGCAATTTTTTTCATTTTTATGTGTTCCTTTCCAATGATTCTTTGGAATCTCTCCAGGTTTTAGGGAGAAGCCTTTTTGGACGAGAGCGATTAGCGTAATACGCAAGTTGTCTTAGGGTGTTGGAATAAGCAAACATCAACATCCTGAGATCACTTAAATGCGCTCCGTATCCACCTTATAGCAAACAAGATGCCAACCTTTTACAAGCTTAAAGTGCTTGGTTTATGCACTAAATCATGGGGTTATTTGCATAAAAGTTTGCGTTGGTACAAAATGTCGCACTTTTTGTAGGGTATCTCTGTTTAAACTTGGTACACTCTGTCCCATCGAAATCCATCTGGGGTAAATATGTCTACTCAATCCCATCTTAGTACAAACCAACAATATAGCGCCTTTTCCGTACTGGTCGTCGATGATGAATTAGGCATGCAAGCCATCTTGAAAAAGGCATTGGGTAAGCTTTTTTCACATGTCGATACAGCTGGTAGCATCGAAGAAGCAGAACAACTGCGTAATTCTCGACATTATGATCTGATCTTACTGGATATTAATCTGCCAGGGCGTTCTGGAATTGAGTGGGAAGAAGCGTTTGAAGATGATGACAAACGTGCCGATGTGATTTTTATGACGGGTTATGCGGATTTAGAAATTGCCATTCGAGCGCTACAGCTCGGTGCTTCCGACTTTATCCTCAAACCATTCAACCTTGAGCAGATGTTAAAAGCGGTCAGTCGCTGTATGGATCGCCGTTTGAACGAACGCATGCAGTACGCCATGACACGCGATTACCAGCGTCACAATACCTCAGAGATCATCGGCGGCTCAGAAAAAACGCGTCTGCTTAAGCAACTTATTAACCAATTTGCACCATCACGCGCTTCTGTTTTGGTGGAAGGTGAGTCGGGTACAGGTAAAGAGCTAGTTGCACGAGGTATCCACCAGGCGAGTGGGCGAACGGGCCCGTTTGTGCCAATCAACTGCGGTGCGATTGCACCAGAGCTTTTAGAAAGTGAGTTGTTTGGTCATACATCGGGCGCGTTTACCGGTGCAAAAAAATCGCGTGAAGGTTTGTTCCGTGTTGCGAACGGTGGCACCTTATTTCTTGACGAAATCGGGGAGATGCCACTTGCAATGCAGGCATCATTATTGCGTGTGTTAGAGCAGCGCACGATTCGCCCTGTCGGTTCAGAAAGAGAGATCAGTATTGATGTCCGTATTGTTGCCGCCACCAACCGTAATCTGCAAGAAGAGGTCAATCAAGGTAATTTCCGCAGTGACCTCTATTACCGTTTAAACGTTCTGAAAATTGAAGTGTGTCCGCTGCGAGAGCGCAAAACCGACTTATTTGAGTTGGTGCCATTTTTCAGCAACATGCTGACGCGCGAGCTCGGTATGCCTGCGCCCAAATGGGCTCACGAGGATATGGAAGCCATGAGTGAGTACGATTGGCCGGGAAACATTCGTGAGCTCAAAAACTTGATTGAGCGTTGTATCTTGCTTGGCAAACCACCTGCACACTATTGGCGAGAGCTGAATGGCGGGCATTCACTGCCTAATGTATCGATTACTGTTTCTCACTCTTCTGAGTTACCAACCTTTAGAGAAGGCAAAGAATTTACTGGCGAAGGCTATCCAAACAGCTGGACGTTAAAAGAAGTCGAGAAAGCACATATTAAACAAGTCGTTAACTTGCATGAAGGTAATAAGTCTGCTGCTGCTCGTGACTTGGGCGTAGCTCGCAAGACCTTAGAACGTAAGTACAAAGAATGGGATTCTGAGGGTGAGGAATATGCCGACTAACGGCCCACAGCACAAAGGATTGTCAAAATGGACGCACCGTTTTAAAACCATGGTGCGTTATCGCTTGTTATTCTTAACCTCTGCGCCGATTTTCCTCACATTGTTAGCTCTGATCGGCATTACCATTTATTGGTCTATTCATTACACGTGGCAAAATGCGCTGCTTGATGTCTCGGAACGTCTTGGTGTTGCAAATAACAGTGTAACGTTGTTACAGCAAAAGCAAGCCAATTACGTGCGGGCGTTTGCCGATTCGTACGATTTCCGTATTCGCATTAATAAAGGAATGCCACAAGGTGACCTGCAAAAGTGGGTCACAGAGCAGAAGAAAAGATATGCTTTAGATTTTCTCTCTTTCCAACGCGTTAATTCCATGGAAAACAAATTCCGCTTTATGGATCTCACCAAGCGCGAATCGTTTTTTGATGTACTCAATAAAGAAGAACTCGAACGCCTCGATCCTGAACTCGCCAAACGAGCAGAAGTGCCTATTCTTGCTGATGGTGACAGGGAAGTGCGTGGGTTAGTCAGTCGAACCGTGATTCCGGTATACAGCCAAGCGAACGATTTGATCGGCTTTCTTGATGGTGGTTTGCTCCTTAACAACAGCACAGTGCTGGTGGATCAAATCCGCGATCTCATTTACTTAAGTGATAATGACCGCCTTCGCCCTGTGGGTACGTTGACGGTATTTCTCGATGATTTGCGTGTGAGTACCAACGTTCCTCTAGACAGCGATCATAGACTAGGGCGCGCTATAGGCACTCGCGTGAGCGCAGAAGTGTATAACCAAGTACTTTCTAAGGGTGAACAGTGGGTTGATCGCGCTTATGTGTATGACGCTTGGTATATTACGGCGTATCAACCAATCAAAGACCAATACGACAATGTTATTGGTATGCTTTATACCGGTTACCTCATGTGGCCATTCGTTAAAGCCTACATGACGAACATTGCCGAAATCAGCTTGATTACGGTTATGTTATTGCTGGTTTCCGGCGTGATGGTATATCGCGGTTCTTATGATCTGTTTCGACCGATCGAACGCATTCATAAAGTGGTGAAGCAGGTCCAACAAGGTAAAGAAAAACGGATTGGCCCGTTAGGATTAGATGCCGATCATGAACTTGCGCAGTTAGCCAGACAGTTTGATGATATGTTAGACGCGCTAGAAGAGCGCAAAATTGAACTGAAAAACTCCGCAGCTCAACTTGAATGCAAAGTTCAAGAGCGTACGGCAAGCCTGAGAGAAAAAACCCAAGATCTTGAACTGCATATTCAATTGCTCAACCAAACCCGCGACAAACTCGTTGTTCATGAAAAACTGGCAGCGCTGGGAGAACTCACCGCGGGGATTGCTCACGAAATTAATAACCCAACCGCCGTGATTCTTGGCAACGTAGAATTGATCCATTTTGAATTGGGTGACGATGCAAGTCGAGTACAAGAAGAAATTGATGCGATTCACGCGCAAATTGATCGTATCCGCAATATCACACGCAGTTTATTGCAATACAGTCGCCAAGGCGGTGTTCAAGATGAAATCACTTGGCAACATGTCAATCCTATTATTGATGAAAGCATCACCTTGGTTAAAACTGGCACCAAGAAACGCGACGTTGAGTTTGTGACTGACCTACAAGCGCATACGTCCGTTGAGATAAACCGTCACCACTTGCTACAAATCTTAGTTAATTTGCAAATGAACGCCATTCACGCAATGAGCGGTAAAGGAACTTTAACAGTAGTCAGTGAAGACTGGATTGAAGAGGGCGAAGTGAAAGGAGCCGCGATTCATGTTATCGATGAGGGCTGCGGTATTAAACCAGAAAACTTGAGTCGAATCTTCTCGCCATTTTACACAACGAAACGAGAAGGCACAGGGTTAGGGCTATCGGTCTCCCAAAGTATTCTCAGCCAAACGGGTGGTGAGTTAAAAGCAGAGTCTGAATGGGGAAAAGGCAGTAAATTCAGTATTTATTTACCTAAAAAAGCCGAACTGATCCTAGAGGTGACGAACATCGCTTAGTCACTTTTTTGAAGTATTAATGGAAAAAGAGCCACTGACGATAGTGGCTCTTTTTTGTATTTGATGAAGCATTTATGTTTACGCTTTTGCTTCTTAGAAACCTTACAATGATTTCACTTGGAGTGAATTAATAAAAACAACACTTGCAGTATGTAGCATGAACAAGTACCGTTGCCCGGTTTTTCTAAATACACCCCAATTGCTAAGGTAAAGGTTTTGATCTCCACAGCGAATATTACTCAACAATTCGGCGCTAAGCCGCTATTCGAAAACATTTCAGTTAAGTTCGGCGAAGGCAATCGCTACGGCTTAATTGGAGCTAACGGTTGTGGTAAATCAACCTTTATGAAGATCCTCAGCGGCGAGCTTGAGCAAACCAGCGGTAACGTAAGCTACGATCCAAACGAGCGCGTTGCAAAACTGAACCAGGACCAGTTCGCTTACGAAGAATTTACGGTAATCGATACCGTTATCATGGGTCATAAAGAGCTATGGGAAGTGAAGAAAGAGCGTGACCGCATCTACTCACTTGCTGAAATGAGCGAAGAAGACGGCATGAAAGTGGCTGACCTAGAAGTTCAGTTCGCGGAAATGGACGGTTACATGGCAGAAGCGAAAGCGGGTGAGCTTCTTCTTGCTGTAGGTATTCCAATGGAACAACACTTCGGTCTAATGAGTGAAGTTGCACCGGGTTGGAAACTTCGTGTGCTTCTAGCTCAGGTTCTATTCGCAGACCCAGATGTGATGCTTCTTGACGAACCAACCAACAACTTGGATATGGACACTATCCGTTGGTTGGAAGACACGCTAAACGCACGTAACTGCACAATGATCATCATCTCGCACGACCGTCACTTCCTAAACTCAGTATGTACGCACATGGCTGATTTGGATTACGGTGAGCTACGTGTTTACCCAGGTAACTACGATGAGTACATGACGGCGGCTTCTCAAGCTCGCGAACGTCTACTAAACGACAACGCGAAGAAGAAAGCACAAATCGCTGAGCTACAAACGTTCGTTGCTCGTTTCTCTGCAAACGCATCGAAAGCAAAACAAGCGACATCTCGTGCTAAGCAAATCGACAAGATCAAACTGGATGAAGTTAAAGCGTCTAGCCGTCAAAACCCATTCATTCGTTTCGAACAGTCGAAAGAGCTGTTCCGTAACGCTCTGATTGTAGAAAACCTGAGCCAAGGTTTTGAAGAGGACTTGTTCTCAGACTTCAATGCAATTTTTGAAGTGGGAGAGCGCGTTGCGATCATCGGTGAAAATGGTGTGGGTAAAACAACACTTCTAAACACGCTTGCTGGTGTACTTGAACCGCGTGCTGGTGAGTTCAAATGGTCTGAAAATGCAAACATCGGTTACTACGCGCAAGACCACGCGCATGACTTTGCAGAAGATATGAATCTAACGGATTGGATGGGTCAATGGCGTCAAGAAGGTGATGACGAGCAAGTCGTTCGTGGTTTCCTTGGTCGTATGCTGTTTGGTCAAGATGACATTAAGAAGTCAGTAAAAGTACTGTCTGGTGGTGAGCAAGGTCGTATGCTGCTTGGTAAGTTAATGATGCACAAGCCAAACATGCTGCTAATGGACGAACCAACCAACCACATGGACATGGAATCAATTGAATCTTTGAACACGGCGCTTGAGCAATACAAAGGCACGTTGTTCTTCGTCTCTCACGACCGTGTATTCGTAGACTCGTTAGCAACGCGTATTATCGAAATCCGCGATGGTAAAATCACAGACTTTAAAGGCACTTACTCTGAGTTCCTAAAATCTCGTGGCGTTGACGCGTAATTACTCGCAAAGCGTTTAAAAAGCAAAAGCCTCGCTATTTAGCGAGGCTTTTTTGATATTTGGCCTTAATCCTTAAACTGACCGGTTATATACGCATAGAGCCCGACCACGCCAAAGGTAATAATCATAGAAAGCATGATACCGCTGGGCGTAAGCAGAAAATTCCACAATTGGTCATTATTCATAGTCCACATCCTCTGTGAATCCGCATTATTGGTTTTAGTTTACACTGAAAAGGTGTTATTGGTTGCCTTTTACATCAAATTCAACCTTGTCGGCTCCTGTAAAGACTTGGAAGCGCAAACCTTTCGCACGCGCAATGGTCGTAATACCAAATTGCTTCGCTAGATCTAACCCCATTTGAGTAACGCCAGAGCGAGAAAGCAGAACAGGAATGCCCATTTGAGCCACTTTAATCACCATCTCTGATGTAAGGCGACCAGTTGTGTAGAAAATTTTATCTTCACCTGTTTCTTCTTTGAGCCACATCTCACCTGCAAGTGTATCCACTGCGTTGTGACGGCCGACATCTTCCACAAATGACAACACTTCATTACCTTTGCAAACCGCACAGCCGTGTACTGCGCCCGCTTTTTTGTAGGTGTCGTTGTAATGAGTTAACGCTTCCAGCGCAGAATAAATTTCTGACTGCTTAAGAGAAACTTGAGGCACTTGATAATTTTCAAGCTGCTTCATCACGTTGCCATACATAGTGCCTTGGCCACAACCTGAGGTGACGGTTTTCTTTTTCAGGGCGCCTTCTAAGTGTTCAGTGTTTTCTTTAGTAATCACCGCTGCGGAATGCGTTTCCCAGTCAATAATAACGGATTCAATCGCGGCTGGATCGGACAGGAAGCTTTGGTTTTTTAAATAACCCAGTACTAGTGCTTCTGGACGCGAACCTAGCGTCATGAGCGTGACCACTTCTTTCCAGTTCAGCATGACCGTAAGAGGACGCTCGCAAGCGATTTGCTTCGTGAGCTTTTCGCCGTACTCGTCGTACACATCGACTTCAATGGTTTGCAGGGGATTTTCACTGGTTTTAATAATATTTGGTTTCAGCACAGTCGTGTCCTAGTGATTAAGAGCGTTAGGTTGCTACGCATTTTAGCTTGTTAAGTGGCTAGCAAATCTCATTCCAAAATAGCGGTTCCCACAGAAATTGCGAGGTTTTATGTCAACAATGCATTAAAACTGCGAGTTCGCAGTAATGACACATCAATACATTTGAGTTTCGTCTAGTTTGGTACTTATAGCCTGAGGGTGTATATAGACTAAGTTATATCAGCTTGGCGCGTTTATTGCTTCGAAGACAATAAAAATGGTCGAAAACGGGGGCAAAATGTCCTGTGTGTTTTCAGACCAAAAATAGAAAGACTGGGTGAGTTATGTCGGATAAGAAAGATTTCGAAAAAAATTACGAAAAGACTGAGGATACATGGCCAATCGGCGTAGAGCTTGTTGAGCATGAGATCAGTACAGGGATTTGGGTGACAACCCAATGGCAGTTGACAGGATTTGCGCTGAATCCGACGGAAGAGACTCCAGATGTTTGTCCGTTGCAATTACATAAAGATGAACGTACAGACTACCGCTTTAACTTAAGCTCTCTGCAACCTAAACTCTTTTTAGTGATGGATAACGTCGAGTCTGGTGAAAAACCAGCGATACAGTTACTGACGGCTTCACAATCTGTTGCGGCGCAATATATGGATGGTGATAACCTTGTACTATCTAACGATATGCCGTTAGCCGTTCAGGCTTGGATGGAAGCCTTTATCGGTCGCCACGGTGAGTTGTTAGAAGTAAGACGTAAGAAACGCAAAGGAGCGGGCAGAGCAAATGGCAACTAGTTTTTTAAGCCGTTGGTCGAAACGTAAGTTAGAAGAATCTTCCCAACATGATGAAGAGATCACGCCGATAGCAGAGACGGCGCAATCCGAAGATAGTGTCACAGCGCTTTCAAACGCTGACGAAAGCTCAGATGCTTTGAACGTCAATGAGGATAGTCAGGCTCCAGACATTACCGCGAGTGTAGAGACTGAAAAAACCGAAGAAATGTCTGTGGCGCAACTGCTGGTTTCTGAAGCCTCAGAAAGCGTCAAGAAAGCTGCGCTGCGCAAAATGTTCTTGTCCGAAGAATTTAACGTGCGTGACGGCCTAGACGATTACGATGATGATTACAGTAACTTAAAGTCACTTTCTCAAGACGTCGCTGAGACGCTGCGTGATTGGGTTAAAGACAAAGTGGAAGACGAACCAGACGCTGAAACTGCGCAAGGGTCTGAGCTTAACGTTAACGATATCGCATCTGAGGTAGTTGAAGACGCAGAGTCAAACACCGACAAAAGTGGCCAAATTACTCAATATGAAAATGAACTGTATATAAATACAGTTCCTGGCGAAAGTGATACTTTTGCTGAAGAATCACAGCCTAACGAGGTGAGACAAAATATACCACACAAAGAATAGGTACATTTTGACTAAACACTCAATGAGCCGGCTGAGACAAAATGTCTCAACCGGTTTTTTTATCCCTACTATTTGTCAGTAAAATTGATAACCTATTGATTTTTAGTTGATATTTTATTGGCATGACACTTGCTATTTGTTGCTCAATACCAATCTGGTTGAAGTTAGTACGGACGCACTGCGTAGTATTCATCGCCTATAGATGGCGGAATAAGAATGCTCATTGATAAGTTAATCAGCAGAATCTCCGGCGCTAACTACACTAAGAGATGGAAAAGACTATCCATGTTCATAAATGGAATTGAGCAATGCTGAAACAATTATTAGAACAAGCAACTTCCAATAACGGTAAAGCGAGGCTGTACGCTTTCGAAAATACCGTAGAGTTGACCAATCTTATTCCACCAACCGTAAGCTATGAAAGCGGCGGTAATACTTTGATTGTGGGCCCAACAGCAATCATCGAAAGTGCGGCAGCGCAATTGTCGCAAATGAACAGCCTAACGCTGCTTTCTACCGATGGCGAAAAGGGCACAAATCCCGAGCTTTATTACGCCAATTCGGTTCAGGTTTCAGGGTTCTTAGGTACGTTTGAAGTTCTGATTGAAAATCATGGTTCGACCAACAATCTTGCCAAGGTCGCGACCAATAGCGATTGTTTCGATATCGTACTCGATCTTTGCCTTAACAGCTGCATGTCGGAAGAAGTCCCAGTACCGGGCTACTACCCAGTAGGTCGTGGCTATCCGAAACTGGCTGAAGCGTTGGAAGAGATTCCAACCTTAATGGGGACGTTCGATAAACCGAAATTCTTCCGTTTAGATACCGATTTATGTGCACACAGCTCTCGTGGCGTAAAAGGTTGCGAACGGTGTGTGGATGCTTGTCCGGCAGGGGCACTATCGAGTGAAGGCAGCGACAGAACGGGCCATCGCATCGAGATCAACCCATACCTATGTCAAGGCGTGGGTACTTGTGCTACAGCGTGTCCGACAGAAGCGATTCATTACGCACTGCCAAACCCTGAAGATACGCAAAAGTTTATTGAACGTACGCTCGCCAACTATGAGCAAGCGGGTGGTTTAGATCCTATCGTATTGATTTGTAGTTCTCGCCACGAGAGCTACAACGTGATGGCACTAAAAGCACTGCCAGATAATGTGATTCCAATTGTGGTGGAAGAACTGCCTTCGGTTGGTATTGATACTTGGTTCGCCGCGCTTGTGAATGGTGCTACTCAGGTGCTGTTTGCGGCTTCACGTTTTATGCCTCAAACCATTATTCGCGTGCTTAATAGCGAAGTAGGTATTGCTCAAGAGCTGCTCGGTCAGCTTGGTATCGCCAAAGAAACCATCGACATTCTGTATCTAGAGTCACTACGTGAAGGTGCTCCGACACTTTGTACTGAGTCTTTTGATTTGGCATTAGGTGATTTGCAAGGTAACAAACGTCAGCGTCTATTTACGGCGTTGGATGCGTTGTCCGCATCACGTATTCCAGTTGAGAGCATTGTTGAACTTCCAGCGAACGCACCTTACGGCACAGTCTCTTGTGAAAGTAAAGGTTGTACGTTGTGTATGAGCTGTGTGGCGGTGTGTCCAACACGTGCATTGCATACGGACGGTCGATCTCCGTCGCTTAAATTCGTCGAGCAAGACTGCATTCAATGTGGGCTGTGCGAGAAAGCGTGTCCAGAGAAAGTGCTGACGCTTACTCCTCGTATGAACTGGGTGAAAGAAGAACGCCAGAAAGCGGTTGTGATTCATGAAGAAAAGGCAGCCGAGTGCATTCGTTGTCACAAGCCTTTTGCTCCGCAATCGATGATCGACATGCTACAAAACAAGTTACGCGGTCACTCTCACTTCTCTGATGAAGCGGCGATCAATCGTATCGCGATGTGTGAAGACTGCCGTGTGATCGACATGTTTGAGTCGATGGCAGAAGACCCAATGAAACAACTGAAATACTAGGAGCTCGCAGTGGACACACAACAAGAACAAACACTGAGAACAGACATTTATCTCGTTCTATCTGCACTTTTTCGTAGTGCGCCTAGTGATGAAATGCTGGCGTTCCTGAAATCGCTAGAAATTGAACCGTCTGAGAGCGCGATGCAAAAAGCTTGGCTCGCACTGCAACAAGCCGCGAACGAAGCGCAGCGAGAAGCGTTAGAAGAAGAATATCAAGATCTGTTTATTGGCATTGGACGTGGTGAAGTTGTGCCATTCGGATCTTGGCATCGCACTGGCTCGATGATGGAAAAACCGTTAGCGGAAATTCGTCGCGATTTGGATCTTTTAGGCATCGAACGAGAAGAGAACGTGAAAGAGCCTGAAGACCATATTTCTGCACTGTGCGAAGTGATGGCAATGCTGACAGGTGAAGAGGAAGAACTTCAACAAGCGGTGTTTAACAAACACATCGCCCCTTGGTTCCAATCTTTTACGCGCCAACTAGAGAGCGCAGAAAGCGTGAACTTCTACAAGCCAGCTGCACAGCTTTGCGATGCGTTTTTAACGTTAGAGCAAGTGCGCTTTAGCGTGAACACCAAAAGCAGTAAGAACAAATTAAAAATTGATGTGAAAAACGTCACTGATTACGAGTAATCGAGCAGTACTTGGTCATATCGATAGAGAGGCATGAGTCTCCAAAGATCTACCGTAAGGTAAGGAAGCAATGATGAAAGATAATAAAGAAATAAACACAAGCCGTAGGGATCTCCTAAAAGGCTTCACAACCGCTGCCGTTGCCGGTGCTGTTGTTGCGGGAACCACGAAAGTGGCCGTTGCTTCAGAAACGGTTGAGCCTTCTGAAAACGACGTGAAGAAGAAAGGGTATCGTGAAACTCAACACATTCGCGATTACTACGACACACTTTAGGAGATAACGGATGAAACTTGTCAAACGCTCCGACAGTGTGAGCAAAGAAACGAACCAGCTTGGCGTATCTCGTCGTGCATTCATGAAAAACACTTCGCTTGCCGCTGGTGGCGCAGTGGTTGGTGCTAGTCTATTCGCACCGGGAATGATGAAAAAAGCGCAAGCAAAATCAGTCGATCCAGAAGCGAAAACAGAAGTAAAACGTACTATCTGTTCTCACTGTTCAGTGGGTTGTGGTATTTACGCAGAAGTTCAAAATGGTGTTTGGACGGGTCAAGAGCCTGCATTCGACCACCCATTTAACGCCGGTGGTCACTGTGCAAAAGGTGCAGCACTGCGTGAACATGGCCACGGTGAGCGCCGTCTTAAATACCCAATGAAGCTTGAAAACGGTAAGTGGAAAAAGCTTTCTTGGGATCAAGCGATCGAAGAAATCGGTAACAAGGTGATGGACATCCGTAAAGAGTCCGGCCCTGATTCGGTTTACTTCTTGGGAAGCGCAAAGCACAGCAACGAACAAGCGTACTTGTTCCGCAAAATGGCATCACTTTGGGGTACGAACAACGTTGACCACCAAGCGCGTATTTGTCACTCAACAACCGTGGCGGGTGTAGCGAACACTTGGGGTTACGGTGCGATGACCAACTCTTTCAATGACATGCACAACTGTAAGTCGATGCTATTCATTGGTTCAAACCCAGCTGAAGCACACCCAGTAGCGATGCAGCACATTCTGATCGCGAAAGAGAAGAACAACTGTAAGATCGTCGTAGCGGATCCTCGTCGTACACGTACGGCAGCAAAGTCGGATCACTATGTATCACTTCGTCCTGGTTCTGACGTAGCATTTATTTGGGGTGTGTTGTGGCACATCTTCGAAAACCAATGGGAAGATAAAGAGTTCATCCGTCAACGTGTATTCGGTATGGATGAAATCCGTGCTGAAGTAGCGAAATGGACGCCAGCAGAAGTTGAGCGCGTAACAGGCGTAAGCGAAGAAGACGTTTACCAAACAGCAAAACTGCTTTCTGAAAATCGCCCGGGCTGTATTGTTTGGTGTATGGGTGGTACTCAGCATACTACTGGTAACAACAACACACGCGCTTACTGTGTGCTTGAGCTAGCGCTTGGTAACATTGGTAAATCAGGCGGCGGTGCAAACATCTTCCGTGGTCACGATAACGTACAAGGCGCAACCGACCTTGGCGTACTTTCTGACACGCTACCTGGCTACTACGGCCTTTCTGAAGGCGCTTGGCGTCATTGGTCAAAAGTGTGGGAAATCGATTACGAATGGATCAAAGGTCGTTTCGATGACAACGCTTACAGCGGTCAGAAACCAATGCACAGTGCAGGTATTCCTGTATCTCGTTGGGTTGATGGTGTACTGGAGAACAAAGACAACATTCGTCAGCGCGAAAACATCCGTGCAATGTTCTACTGGGGACACGCAGTGAACTCTCAAACACGTGGTGTTGAGATGAAAAAAGCGATGCAGAAGTTGGACATGATGGTGATTGTGGACCCTTACCCAACGGTTGCTGCGGTAATGAACGACCGTACCGACGGCGTTTACCTGCTTCCTGCAACAACACAGTTTGAAACACACGGCAGCGTTACCGCATCTAACCGTTCTCTACAATGGCGTGAGCAGGTGATTGAACCTTTGTTTGAATCAAAACCAGACCACGAAATCATGTACCTGCTTTCGAAGAAACTGGGCTATTCCGATCTTCTGTTCAAAAACATCCGTGTTGAAAACAACCAGCCGGTGATTGAAGACCTAACGCGTGAATTCAACAAAGGCATGTGGACGATTGGTTACACAGGCCAAAGCCCAGAGCGTTTGAAAGCGCACCAACAAAACTGGCATACGTTCCACAAAACCACATTGGAAGCGGAAGGTGGCCCTGTCAACGGTGAAACCTACGGTCTACCTTGGCCATGCTGGGGCACACCAGAAATGAAACACCCAGGTACACACATTCTGTACGATACGTCTAAGACGGTTGCAGAAGGTGGCGGTAACTTCCGTACGCGCTTTGGTGTGGAATTTGAAGGCAAGAGCCTTCTTGCAGAAGACAGTTATTCGAAAGGCTGTGAAATCAAAGACGGTTACCCAGAGTTCACTGACAAGTTGTTGAAACAACTTGGTTGGTGGGACGACTTAACTGCTGAAGAGAAAGTGTCAGCAGAGGGTAAAAACTGGAAGACTGACCTTTCTGGCGGTATTCAGCGTGTCGCGATCAAGCACGGTTGTATTCCATTTGGTAACGCGAAAGCGCGTGCGATTGTTTGGACGTTCCCAGACCGTGTGCCACTGCATCGTGAACCACTTTACACACCACGTCGTGACCTTGTAACGGATTACCCAACTTGGGAAGACAAAGATGCAATCTTCCGTGTTCCTACGTTGTATAAATCCATTCAAGAGCAAGACAAATCGGGCGAGTACCCAATCGTTCTGACTTCTGGCCGTCTGGTTGAATACGAAGGTGGTGGTGAAGAGACGCGTTCAAACCCTTGGCTTGCCGAGCTTCAACAAGAAATGTTTGTTGAAGTGAACCCGAAAGACGCGAACGATCTTGGCTTCAGAGATGGTGATGATGTTTGGGTTGAAGGTGCAGAGAAGGGACGAATCAGGGTGAAAGCGATGGTAACACGTCGTGTGAAACCTGGCTTGGCGTTCATTCCGTTCCACTTTGGCGGTAAGTTCGAAGGTGAAGACCTACGTCCTAAATACCCAGAAGGTACACAGCCTTACGTTGTTGGCGAATCGGCTAACACGGCAACCACTTACGGTTACGACCCGGTTACCTTGATGCAGGAAACCAAAGTAACCCTATGTAACATTCGTAAAGCGTAAGGAGTCTGACAATGGCACGAATGAAATTCCTATGTGACACCAAGCGCTGTATCGAGTGTAACGGCTGTGTTACTGCATGTAAGAACGAAAACGACGATGCGCTTGAATGGGGCATTCAGCGTCGCCGCGTGGTAACACTAAACGACGGTGAAGCTGGTGAAAACTCTATCTCTGTTGCTTGTATGCACTGTACCGATGCGCCTTGTATGGCAGTTTGTCCAGCTGATTGTTTCGAACATACCGAAGACGGCATCGTTCTTCACAATAAAGATCTGTGTATCGGTTGTGGTTACTGTTTGTTTGCTTGTCCGTTTGGCGCACCTCAATTTCCTAAACAAGAGGCGTTTGGTGAACGTGGCAAAATGGATAAATGTACTTTCTGCGCGGGCGGCCCAGAAACAGAGCCTGGCTCTGAGGAAGAACGTCAAAAATACGGTGCGAACCGTATCGCAGAAGGCAAGTTACCGATGTGTGCATCGCTTTGTTCAACCAAAGCGCTGCTTGCGGGTGACGCAGAGAAAGTCTCTGACATTTTCCGTCAACGTGTGGTAGAACGCGGCGCGAAAAACGCAGGTTGGACAGACGGAAACGATCTTTCTTACGATGCGACGAAAAGCTAAGTAAGGAGAGGCACATGTTAAACACGCTTAAACGTGCATCTCTAGCAATGCTGTCAATGATGACGGCATTGCTGCTGACTTTTGCAATGCCTGCTTCAGCAGAGGAACAATCTTCTAAAGTTATTCAACAGGAGATCACGCGACTCGCCGGGGCAGACTATTGGCGTGAAGTCAGAGAGGGGCAAGAAGGCTACACCACGTCCCAATCGCCAGAACATGGCGTATTGATCAGTAAACCTGGTGAGACTTGGTACATTCTAAAAGAGAAATGGATGTCTCCTGCTGGTGCTGTCGCGATTTTCGGCAGTATCGCGATGGTTATCATGGCTTACGTATTCGTTGGTCCTTTGATGCTTAGCAAGCCGCGTACTGGTAAAAAAATGAAGCGTTGGTCTCGTTTAGACCGCGCGCTTCACTGGAGCATGGCGTTTACATTCTTAACGCTGGCATTCAGTGGTTTGATGCTGGTTTACGGTAAGCACTTCTTAAAACCGTACGTTCCTACTGAGTTCTGGGGCTTTATCGTCATGTTGGCGAAGCAGTACCACAATTACATGGGACCATTGTTCTTCATTTTACTGATGCTCGTGCTCTTTAAATGGTGGCGCAAGTCGATTCCAAACATGACAGATGTTCGTTGGTTTATGAAAATGGGCGGCATGGTTGGTAAACACAAAGGCACACATCCGTCAGCTGGTTTCTCAAACGGTGGTGAGAAGGCAATCTATTGGTTGTTAATCTTCTTTGGTGCTATCGCGGCAGTGAGTGGCTTAGTTCTGGACTTTCCTATCTTTGGCCAAACTCGCCGTGACATGGAGTTTTCTAACTTAGTTCATGCGATTTCGGCGCTGATTCTAATCTGTGGCTTTATCTTCCACATCTATATTGGTCTATTCGGAATGGAAGGTGCGCTAGAAGGCATGGTGACAGGTGAAGTTGATGAAACATGGGCGAAAGAGCATCACGATCTTTGGTATGAGGAAGTGAAGTCCAAAGAAGCGATGGGTGAAACAGATACGGCACAAACGGAAGTAAAAGGAGCGAAAGCGAATGAACAAACCTCATAACGGGATTTGGATTGCGTACATCCTGAGCTGTCTGACCCCGTTTACGTTTCTGATCTCAGGCGTTATCGCAATTATCTATGCGGGTTACCGATTAGATAAGGGAGAAGACAGCGACGTAGTGATTTCTCATTACTACGGTTTAATTCGCACCTTCTTTCTCTACCTGACGTTTTTTGTTGTGTTGATCGTCACCGTCGCGACTTCTAACGGTGTACTCGTTGGCGTGAGTGATTATTGGTTGCATAGTACTTTGCTTGAAACCATCGCTTACTTTATTCCTTGGGTAGGGATGGTGTTTGCTGCATTAGCCATCTTGGTGTGGTTTATGCGAATGTTTCAAGGGATGCAGCAACTGCTCAATAACCAACCACACAGACCATCGACAGGTCCAAACCTTTAATCAGTATTCTTTAAGCAAAACCGCCGTAATAGGCGGTTTTTTTGTTGCTGTTTTGTCTCAAATATGAAGCACTTAGTCGCAGTGGTGATACTTGATGCAACTTATTGAGTGAATTTACGTAACTGGGCAGAAAATCATAGTTAAGTAAGAAACATGTAAAAAAATCGCGTCACGATGAGACATTAGTCTCACTCACGCTATTGTTCATTTACTCAGGATTCATCGTCCCGTTAAAGTACGCTGCGCTCAGAAATTCAAAGAGTTGCATACGTGAAAATTGCCATCAATACATTCAGTCTACGCATACAGAGGAATCTCTATCGGAGGATGTTTGATTAAGGCATCTTGCTCTCACAAATAAAAAGAGCGAAACGAGCATTAAATGATGCGGCAAGGTAAGAAAAGGACAAACACGTTACGGCTATGATCCCTCAATTCGTCATTCCTATCACGAATCGCTTTGGCGAAAGTTATCACTTCTCTGGTCAGTTACTTACTAGCGGCGAACCTAAAACATTCGTGACCAAACAAGAGGCAATAGAGTTTCTTGAGAGCTTTGGTGAGCTTGACCTTCGCTCTGTCGAGGACTTGTTCTATGCGATTGGTCAATTCAAGCCAAACATACCTGACGGTGAGCTTACTTCCCAACACTATAATTCAACGTTTGCCAATGCTTTGGTGAACGGTGACTTGCATGTCGCTCGAATTGTACCTACCGGCGAAAACTACGCACTCTCGTCAGCGGTTACGCCTCCACCGACTCAAAATACCGTCAATGCAAAACCATCGAAGGGAAAGGGGAAGTCGAATAAAAAGAGTGGCAGAAGTGCCGCATCCGCCAAGCCTCAGCAACAAAGCAGCGAAAAACATGAGAAAGCCGGTGATCCTGTATCACTTGTGACGGGTGAAGAAATTCTCGAGCTCTATGATATCGAGCTACAACAAGGTACTACTTGGCAGCGTACTTACCGCTCTTCGCAGTCGGATGTAAATCATGGAATGGGCTTTGGTTGGCGACATGCATTTCAGTTTGAATTACGCGAAAAGACGGACGAGAAAGACAATGTTATCGCTTGGGAGTTTGTTGACGATAAGGCAGATATCACAGAATTTGAGCCAGTAGATATTGGAGCAACAAGTTACCAGATATACGCTGGTGCGAGCTGTTATTTCCTAAATTCAGCAACTCGGATCGTGACGCTCGCTAATGGGCATCAATATCGATTTGAACAGAAAGATGATCGTTGGCTTGTTAAACAAGTCAGAAATGGCACGTTTTCAACGTTTCAATTGCAGTATTCTCGAAACCATCGATTGATCGAGATCGCATATAACAAGCGTCCGGTTCTTGAATGTCAATATGATAAGCAAGGACGCCTTGTAGAACTGCTAAATGCAAAGTCCCAAAAAGTTCTGACAACTTATACCTATGATGAGCACGATGATTTGGTCAGTGCAACTAATCATTTGGGCTTGAAGGAACAGTATCAATACCGCGGCCATTTAATTGTTAAGCGTGTACGACCAACAGGCTTTACTCATTATTTTGAATGGGATGGCGAAGGTGCTAACGCGAAATGCATCAGGAACGTTGGGGACGCAGGAATTTATGACTATCGCTTCCATTATCAGGGAAATCACTCTTCTTATTCTGACTCGTTAGATCATCAATGGTCTTTCTTGCATGACGAGCAGGGTAACTTACTCGAGAAAATAAGCCCCACAGGTAAAACTTGGCGATGGCAATATGATGAACTAGGACGAAAAGCACAAGCTATCTATCCTGATCAGTCAACGGTCAATTATCAATATAATCAGCATGGTCAATTAGTTTCTAAGTTTCATTCCTCTGGCAAAGAAATTCAATATGGCTATGACGGCTTAGGTAAGTTAGTTAAAACGGTTTCACCTGACGGGGATATCGAGAAGGCTTACTACAATAGTCTCGGTCAAAGAGTTTGGGATACCGATCAGTTCGGCTGTGTCACGGAGTATGATTACGATAAACACGGTCAAGTCGTCAAAAAAGAGTCTGAAGATGGTAAGAAAAGTCAGTGGTGGTGGGATGAACAACAAAGACTTATCGCGAATGAAATAGACGGTACATTACTTCGTTACAGCTACAACGAAGAAGATCTAGTGAATGGCGTCGCTTATCCCGATGGGTGTATTGCTCAACTCGCTTATGATCAATTCGGCAGGCGTACATCAGTTCGTTATTTTAACGACGAAGACAAAGTCGGTTATAGCGAAGAATATTCTTACGATGAGCACAGCCGTGTTGCTCAGATTCGAACGCCAGCAGGCATTACCTCGTATCAATGGGGAGCACTCGCGCAACAAGAAGCAGTCATCTTTCCCGATGGCAGCCATATTTCTTACGAATACGATCAACAACGTAACCTGACTAAATTAGTTCGGAGTGACGGCTTAGAGTTCGAATTCCTGTATGACGATGAAGGCCAGCTATCAGGAACTGTTGGGTTTGATAATCTACACAGCCAATTTGATTATGACGATATGGGGCGCATCCATCGTAAGCAAGTCGCCGATAGGACCGTGCTGTACCGCTATGACGCTGCGGGTTATCTCAAGCACGTCAAAGCAGGAAATGGTCGCAGTATTGTAGAGAACCACTTCAATTATACGCTTGGTGGGCGACTTACTTTCGCATCCAATCGCCATCAAACATTGCAATACCAATACTCTTCATTCGGGCATTTAACAAAGCGAATTCAAGGTCAGTTTGAGATAGCGCAGGAGTTTAACAGAGTTGGCCAACGCGTATCTCAGGTACTGCCAGATAATACGGAGCTGAGCTTCTCTTATGATCGATATGGGCGTTTTTCAGCGATTCGATTTGGAAACCTAGATTTACCTCAAATCAAATTTCATTACGATGAAATGGGACGAGTTTCCCAAATTGAAACGGCACATTTTAATGAGCGCATCATTTATGATGGTGTTGGTCGTTTGGTCGAACAACATTGGCCTGATAGAGAGAAAAAGTACGTTTACAATGCGCAAAACCGTATTTCATCAATCATTGATAATACGGCAGGAGCAACGCACTATCAGTACGATGCCTTAGGGCAACTGAAACGAGTCAATGCTTCCGGAGAAGTGACTAAGTTTGAATACGATAGTTTTGGCAATCCTACTTTGCCAACTTCAGAGGTATTCGCTGATCGTATTGAAGTACACGATGGTGTCCGGTTCAAATATGACGCGCAAGGAAACCAGACAAAACGTGAGGGGCAAGGACAAGTTCAGACTCGAGTGTTTGATGCGTTAAATCAGCTCATTGAAGTTCACACCGACGATGGCATCAGTCAATATGAATATGATGCATTAGGGCGCAGGACGAAGAAGATTACACAACAAGGCGTTACGGAGTTCTTGTGGGAAGGGGAACGTTTAATTGGTGAACGCTCTTCATGTGCTTTCCGCTGGTACCTATATCAACCAGAAACCTACACGCCAGTGGCACTGCTAGAAAATGACGTTATTTATTGGTACCAGTGCGATCAAGTTGGTAAACCAGAGCGACTGATCGATTGCGAGGGGAATGTTGTATGGAGTGCCAGCTACGATGCTCATGGCTTTGCTCATGTACATATTGAAAAAGTAGTAAATCCACTGCGTTTTCAAGGGCAGTACTTCGATCAAGAAACCGACTTACACTACAACCTCGCTCGGTATTACGATCCTAAGCTAGGACGCTTTATCCAACAAGATCCGATATCTATTGCTGGTGGCATTAACCATTACCAATATGCAGTCAATCCTATCCAGTGGATTGATCCAACAGGTTTCCTTTGTGAAGAAGGGCTAAAACGCTTGGGTCAAATGTTGGCAGCGTATCAGGCGCAAAGCGATGTCCCCCAAGAGGTTTGCGATCAGATTTTAGAAGCTGCAAAAGAATCATCCGTCGGAGAAGATGGCGTTCGCTCGCAAGTCAAAATCCGAAAACCCAAAGGTAAAAATCATATTCGATATGAATACGATTTAGACCATATTGATTGCGAGAAAAATGAAATTACTTTTTATCGTCATATCAACTATTCAGATGGTAGTAAACGAAAAATTCAACATGTTGTAGGCATAGAAGAAATTGTCCAAATCATCCCCTTGAATAAAAGTCAAAGGGGGAGTGTTGTGAATCCTAATGGCGGTTCTTTAGACAGAGATTGTGGGCTTAAGTTAAATAACGAAATAGTTGGCGGGATACCTGAAAACCATGCTGGACATCATCAAATTAGTATCAATATTGCTCAGGAATATCCTGTAATGCATAGAGCTGCCGAACTTGGTTACAACATTAACAGAGGTACAAACGGGATTGCACTTCCGACTAATATTGAAACATCTGTCGAAACAGGTCTTCCTTTACACGTGGGTAGACATCTAAGTGCAAGGCACGAAGGTTCAGCGGATGCCTTAGTTAGACGAGAAATGAGAGCGTTGCAAACTAAGTATGATCGTGGTTTTATCGATGATACGACTCTTGTAGATGAAATTGGAAAAACAGAAAGTAGAATTAGGAATGCTCTGGAAAAGAATGAAGTTCGATTGCAATTGGATGATCCGCACTGGAAAAGTAGGAAGTAGTAATGACACTTAAAATTTGGACCAACAAGGTAGATAGAGATTCCGATTTTACTCAAGGTAAAGTAACGGAGCCTAGTGTATTAAGAGGGTTGAATCTGACGGGAGGCGTTGCCCTAGGAGACAAATGGCCAAAAGTTACTATTGATGTCATATCAGATGACAAGCCTGCGGATAGTTTTCTTAGTGGTCCTTTATTAATCGTGAGTCGACGGTTAGCTGATTTAATTTCTGAGCACACACAAACGAGTGAAGTTGAATTCCTACCGATTGAGGTTAATTACCAAGGCAAAAGTTTTGGTGAATACTATTTTTTAAATGTTATTGCGATTTGCGACTTACTGGATAGAAATCATGCAATATTTAGTGAGTTTGATGGAGAGATTGATTCAATTGATCGAGTTATCCTTAAGAAAGACATTGAAGCGCAGAACACTATATTTCAATTGGATGCTATCGAATGGTTGTTATGTGTTGATGAAAAACTGGCGGAATTAATCGAGAATAAAGGTTTTTCAGGAGTGGTATTTAAGTCAGAAAGTGAATGGCGTCCTTTTTAGGTATCCGCGGGTAGCTTGTTTTGAGCCATCTCTTACGAGGTGGCTTTTACGTTTTATGGTAGAGAGTTTGCTGTTTGTTGAACCATATAGTGCGCATTATGTTGGTGCACCAAAACCACATTGGTGCATTTATTAGCGTGTTAAGCACCATTTCAAGAATGCCTAATTCTATTAAAGTTCATACAAAACAATAAATTAAAGTGTAAGTGTTAGAAATGTAAATTATGGAATGAGAATTGCTCTGTTAGACGTTCTATAAATTAAGTTCACCAAATTGGTGATGAGCCTAACTTTGATGCACAGGATAAGTGCGCTACAGATCAACGGAGACCATTAGAATGAGTGTAACTGCCAATCAGGTACACGGCGCTGTACAAACTCTCACGCAAAGTTCCGACACACTTTTCTTACTACTTGGCGCAATCATGGTTTTTTTGATGCATGCTGGTTTTGCTTTTCTTGAAGTAGGAACCGTGCGCCAAAAGAACCAAGTTAATGCTTTAGTTAAAATCTTGGCCGATTTCGGTATTTCCGCCATTGCGTATTTTTTCATTGGATACTGGGTCGCTTATGGCGGCACCTTCTTTGCTGATGCAGAGACATTATCTCAAGGCAATGGTTACGAGTTGGTGAAGTTCTTTTTCTTGCTGACCTTCGCTGCAGCGATTCCTGCTATTGTTTCTGGTGGTATCGCAGAGCGAGCTCGTTTTTATCCGATTCTAATCGCAACATTTTTCACTGTCGGTATTGTATACCCACTATTTGAAGGAATGATCTGGAACGGAAACTTTGGCGTTCAATCTTGGTTTGAAAATACCTTTGGTTATGGCTTCCACGATTTTGCAGGTTCAGTCGTTGTACATGGTGTTGGCGGCTGGATAGCGCTGGTTGCCGTTGTGTTTTTGGGCATGAGAAAAGGCAGAGTTCGAGCAGGAAAGCATACCAACTTTGCACCTTCGAATATTCCGTTTTTGGCTTTGGGAGCTTGGATCTTATGTGTGGGGTGGTTTGGCTTCAACGTCATGTCAGCTCAAACTGTGTCAGGCATAAGTGGCTTGGTGGCTATGAACTCATTGATGGCAATGGTCGGAGGCATTGTCGCGTCACTGTTGGCTGGTAAAAATGACCCTGGCTTTATTCATAACGGGCCACTAGCTGGCTTGGTTGCTGTATGTGCGGGCTCAGACTTAATGCATCCTATCGGTGCTTTAGTGACAGGTGCGATTGCTGGCGTGCTATTTGTTTATCTTTTTACCCACCTACAAAACAAAACCAGGATTGATGATGTGCTAGGTGTCTGGCCTTTACACGGTGTATGTGGCGCTTGGGGTGGTATTGCTGCGGGGATCTTTGGCCAAATCTCGTTGGGTGGGCTAGGGGGCGTGAGCATTATCGTTCAGCTTCTAGGAACGCTTTTGGGCATTTCCATCGCTGTGCTTGGGGCACTTGCAGTCTACGGCGCGATTAATACCAGTATGGGACTAAGGCTTTCAGAAGAAGACGAATTCAATGGCGCTGACCTAGCCATTCATAAAATATCTTCGACCAACGAGGATTGAGACCAATATGGGAGCGGCATAAAGCCGCTCTTTTAGCAATTGCCTTTCTTGGCTTGGCCAGGAGGACAGAAATTACCATTACCTCGATGGTCATCATCATTGGTGCTGACTCTTACCTTTACATCATCGACTTCGCCTTCAACATTGGTAAGTTGACAGCCTGCCAAAGTCATAAGCAATATAAACGCTAGAGATACTTGTCTCATTGCTGTTCCTCTTAAATTGTAATTCTAATAGTGACCATTACGACTATGGTCTAATCCATATTACTACTGTTGCTATTCTTTCAGTGTTAAGCTAATGAAAAAACAGCAAGGATGAGTTATGAATTTCCCTTATAGAAATATTGTAGTACTTACTGGTGCAGGTATCTCGGCCGAATCTGGTATTCAAACATTTCGTGCGCAAGATGGCCTATGGGAGAATCACCGTATCGAAGATGTAGCAACGCCTGAAGGGTTTGCTCGCGATCCGGACCTTGTTCAAGATTTTTACAACCAACGCCGCAAGAAACTTCAAGATAATGCGATAAAGCCTAATGCAGCGCATGAAGCATTGGGTCGTTTAGAGGCTGAGTTAGAAGGTAAAGTGACGGTCATCACTCAAAATATAGACAACCTTCACGAAAGAGGCGGCAGTCAGAATGTGATTCACATGCATGGTGAGTTGCTCAAGGCCCGCTGTAGTGAATCTAACCAAGTAGTAGAGCACAATGAGGACATTAAGACCGGCGAGCTTTGTCACTGTTGTCAGATCCCTTCACAAATGCGACCACATATTGTTTGGTTTGGTGAAATGCCACTGCGAATGGGTGATATCTACGCGTCATTAGAAGAAGCAGATTTGTTTATTTCTATTGGGACTTCTGGCGTTGTGTATCCCGCAGCAGGTTTTGTTCATGATGCAAAAATGCACGGTGCACATACCATTGAAATTAACCTAGAACCTAGTGCGGTAGAAAGTGAATTTGAGGAAAAACGCTACGGAAAAGCAAGCGTTGAGGTTCCAAAATTAGTTGACGAGATACTGGCTCTAGAAGGAAAAGAAAGAGCGTAATAACTTCAACAGGAAGAGTTTTTGTCTTGTCATTAAGAACAAAAAAGCGGCTCATGAGCCGCTTTTTCATCTCTTTAAAACTAACGAATTAGTTGTTCACTTTTAGCTTTTGGAAGTACTCATCGTACATTACGCTCGCTTCGCCAACTTCATCTTGCCAAGTACCACTGTCCATCACTTCTTGTGGTGGGAAGATGCTTGGATCATTAGCAAATTCTTTCGGTAGCAGATCGTGTGCCGTTTTAACTGGCGTAGGATAACCAATCTCAAGTGCAATCTTAGCTGCGTTCTCAGGACGTAGTAGGAAATCGATCATCTTATGAGCGGCGTCAACGTTCTTCGCGCCAGTTGGAATAGCTAAGCTGTCCATCCAGAAGATAGTGCCTTTTTCTGGCCAGATGATGTCGATGTTCGCGCCTTCTTGACGAGCCATGTATGCAGAACCGTTCCAAAGCATGCCTAGTGAAACTTCACCCGCAAGGTAAGGGTTTGCAGGAAAGTCTGAGTTAAATACTAATACGTTTGGCATTAGCTTTTTCAGTTCTTCGTAAGCGGCTTTGATTTCTTCTGGGTTAGTCGTGTTTGGTGAGTAACCAAGCTTAGTCAATGCAATGTGGAATACTTCGCGAGAATCATCCATCAGCATTAGTTGACCTTCCCACTTGCTATCCCAGAAATCATCCCATTTAGAAACCGATGACTTGTCTAGCATGTCAGCATTGATACCAATACCGGTCGCACCCCAAATGTATGGGATAGAGTAGTTGTTGTTCGGATCGAACGGTTTGTTTAGGAAGTTAGTATCAAGATCGGCAAAATGAGATAATTTCTCTTTGTCGATCTGTTGTAGCATGCCTTCTTTACGCATTTTAGAGACGAAATAGGTAGACGGTACTACCAAGTCGTAACCAGAACCTTGAGTTTTTAGTTTTGCGTACATACTCTCGTTAGATTCGTATGTAGAGTAAATAACTTTGATTCCGGTTTCTTTTGTAAAGTCTTCAAGAACTTCGTTTGGAATGTATTCCGACCAGTTGTAGAAATACAGTTCTTGATCAGCAGCCATTGCAGGGGTAGCGATGAGCGTCGCTGCACATAGAGCGCTTGCGTAGAATTTACTTTTCATTTGTTTTCCGTTTTGTTTCGCGATTGGACAAGTCAATACTAGCTGGAGTTATCAAGTTGAGCCAAATCGCAGTAAGCACAAATATGTTCATTTAGCTTGAATATCGTTGTCTCCTTGTTATGAGACGATAAATCTATGATACCAAGACAAATAAACCTAGCAACGCGCGATTATATCAGCCTAAGACAAAAATAGGCAGCGTATTGCTGCCTATTTTCCTATGGTTGATGACTTGTTACACAAGCTAGATTATTGTCCCGCTTTCAGCTTGAGGAAATAATCTTCGTACTTAACGGTTAGATCACCAACCGCATCTTGCCATTCAACGCGGTCAAGGTCTTCTTGAGAAGGGAACAGTGGGGCAACGTCTTTAAACTTAGCATTCGATTCTTCCACCGCCGTTAGGTAGCCAGTATCACGAGAGATTTGCTCTGCGATTTCTGGGCGCAGTAGGAAGTCAATCATCTTGTGAGCGGCTTCTACGTTCTTCGCACCGGAAGAGATAGCGAAGTTATCAACCCAGCCGATACCGCCTTCTTTAGGAAAAACGAGTTTAAGGTTCAGGCCTTCACTTTGTGCCGCTGCCGCGCTACCGTTCCAAAGCATACCAACGCCCACTTCACCAGACATGTAAGGTGCGCCAGGGTTGTCAGAGTTGAAAACTAAAACGTTAGGCATCAACTTTTGTAGCTCAGCGTACGCTTCATCGATTTGCTTAGGGTCTTTTGAGTTACCTGAGTAGCCAAGTTTACGCAGAGCGATATGGAACACTTCACGAGTGTCGTCCATCAACATTACTTGACCTTCAAGCTCAGGCTTCCATAGGTCAGCCCAGCTTTGGAAGTCGTTTGGATCGTACATATCTGCGTTAACCGCTAGGCCTGTAATCGCAACAACGTGTGGGATAGAGTAGTCGTTACTTGGATCGTAAGGCTTGTCTAGGTAGTTTTTATCTAGGTTGCCGAAGTTTTTCAGCTTAGTCTTATCGATCTTTTGTAGCATGCCTTCGTCACGCATCTTCGCCACGAAGTACGTTGAAGGTACTACTAGGTCATAACCTTGGTTATGGGTTTTTAGCTTTGCATACAAAGTTTCGTTCGACTCGTAAGTCGAGTAGATCACTTTGATGCCAGTTTCTTTAGTAAATTGCTCTAGGATATTACTGTTGATGTAAGGACCCCAGTTCATAAATACTAGTTCTTTATCATCCGCTGTCGCTGTACCAGAGAACAGAGAAAGCGCACATGCACTACCAGCTAATAGAGTAGCCCATTTTTTCATTGACGTTAGCTCCAAACCAAACGTTGTCCAATTTTGGACGATAGATAGAAAAACAGAATGGCATGTAACCATTCTGTTTCGTGATGTTAACAGGTGCGGATTCTACTTCACTTTTTCTCTTGCTAGCAACTGAGAAATTACTACCAAGACCAAAGAAACAATCAACATCACCGTTGCTAGGGCGTTAACTTCCGGTGAAATGCCCACCTTAACCATGGAGTAAATCTTCAATGGCAAGATTTCGTATGTTGGACCCGTTACAAACGAGCTGATGATCACATCGTCCAAAGACAGGGTAAAGCTCAATAACCAACCTGCGGCAACCGCTGGTTTAGCGAGAGGAAGGATGATCTGTTTCAAGATAACCCATTCGCTTGCACCAAGGTCTTTTGCAGCTTCCAACATTTTCACATCAAAGCCATTTAAACGGCTGTACACTGTTACCACAACGAAAGGTAGACAGAAGGTGATGTGAGCAATCAATAGAGTAAAGAAGCCTAGCTGTACGCCCAATACAAGGAACAGAGCAAGTAATGAAATCGCCATTACGATATCTGGAGACATCATTACGACAAACAGCATGCCGTTTACCGCGCCTTTACCTTTGAACGAGTAACGGAATAAAGCAACAGCCGTCAAGCTACCAATAATGGTTGCAGCTGTCGCTGAAAATACCGCTACGTTCAATGAATGCCATGCAGCCTGCATTAGGCTGTCGTTATTTACTAAAGTTTCGTACCATTTCGTGGTGAAACCGCCCCATTTCATACCAAATTTGTTGGCATTAAATGAGTTAACAATTAAGACGATGATTGGCAGATACAAAAATGCATACACCAGCGCCATAAAGCTAAATCTAACTGTGCGTCCCATTAGTCTAGCTCCACTTTCTTATTCAATAGTTTGCCTGCTCTGTAGTAAGCGTAAAGCATCACAGCCATTGCGAAGGTGAGGGCGATACTGGTCGCAGCACCAAATGGCCAGTCACGAGCGTTCAATACTTGGCTCTTAATAACGTTACCAATCAGTAGGTTCTTCGCACCACCAAGAAGGTCAGAGATGTAGAACATACCTAGTGCTGGTAGCAGAACCAACAAACAACCACCGATAATGCCAGGCATTGTAAGAGGTAGAATCACTTTCGTAATGGTTTGGAACTTGTTCGCACCAAGATCTTTCGCCGCCTCGATATAAGTGTTGTCCAACTTCTCGATTGCCGAGTAAAGCGGCAGAATCATAAATGGAAGCAGGATGTACACAAGACCAATCATTACTGCTGTTTCGGTGTACATAATACGTAATGGCTTATCGATGATTTCCATCGCCATTAATGATTTGTTCAAAATACCTTGTGTACCCAGAACAATCTTCAGGCCGTAAGTACGGATAAGAGAGTTTGTCCAAAACGGTACGATAACTAAGAACAACATGAATGGGCGCCATTTCTCTGGCATTTTCGCTATGATGTAAGCAAATGGGTAACCAATTACTAAACACAACAACGTCGCCACAATCGCCATGTAGAACGAGTGCATCAGCACTTTCGCATACAAAGGGTCGAGTAGACGTAAGTAGTTGTCGAAAGTAAATGTCATTTCGATTAAGTTTGCTTCATCACGCGTTAAGAAACTCGTACCGATAATCATCACATTTGGTACCAACACGAAAAGTGTTAACCAACCGACGATTAAGGTGATGATCGCGTTTTGAAGATTAATCTTCTTGCTTATCATTGAGGACTACCTCCCAGCTCTCAACCCAAGTGATAGCGACTTTCTGGCCAAGTGAGTGGTCCACATCAGGATCATCTTCGTTAAAGAATTCGCTAACCATTACACGCATGCCCGAATCCAATTGGATAACTGAATCAAGCGTCATACCTTTATAGGTACGCTCTGTTACGTGACCTACGATGCCTTTTTCTTCAGACTCTTTGATCTCTTCGATACGTAAGTCTTCTGGGCGAAGTAGTACTTGCAGTTTTTCACCTGCTTGCGCTTCCTGATCGTAGTAAACAACAGACTCGACACCTTCTATTTCTGCACGGATACGTTTCTCGTCGATACGCTCTAGCATGGTTGCGTTGAATACGTTGATCTCACCGATAAAGCGAGCAACAAATAGGTTCTTCGGCTCTTCGTAAATCTCACGTGGAGAACCATCCTGCTCGATAACACCGTCGCGCATAACAATAATGCGGTCAGACATCGATAGGGCCTCTTCCTGATCGTGCGTAACGAAGATAAAGGTAATACCAAGTTGACGCTGAAGCTGTTTAAGCTCGATTTGCATTTGCTTACGCAGTTTGTAATCAAGTGCAGATAGAGATTCATCTAGCAGCAGTACTTTTGGTTTGTTAACAACCGCACGCGCAATGGCGATACGTTGTTGCTGACCGCCAGAAAGCTGATGAGGCTTACGCTGAGCCATTTTTTCTAGGCGCACCATGCGTAGCGCTTCCATTACTCGTGGTTCAATGTCCGCAGTAGGCGTTTTCTGCATACGAAGACCAAAAGCGACATTCTCATATACGGTCATGTGTGGAAACAATGCGTAACTTTGAAATACCGTGTTGACGTGCCTTTGCTCTGCAGGAACCTGTGTTACATCCTGGTCATCCAAAATAATTTGACCGTTATCTGCCGTTTCAAAACCTGCAATCATGCGTAAAACTGTTGTCTTACCACAACCAGAAGGCCCGAGAATCGTCAGAAATTCACCATGATTAACATCCAGATTTAAATTACCGATGATTTCCTTACCATCGAAACTTTTACTAATACCAGATAAACGAATAACTGGCTTTCCTGCTTGCGGTTTTGCGTTCAACGTCTGTATTTCCCCCACGTTCAAGCCGGGATTATCCCAGCTGATGTGACACTAACCATTCACTTTTGAGGCGCGCATCATAATCACCAAAAGTGTGAAATTAAAGCATTTTCTTATCTTGAAACAGAAATAATTTTGCAGGAAAAAGCCATCATTCCTTACCATACTGTTTTTATGAGATTAATTGGCATCTAAACACAGTTTGATAGCACTAAACTTTGTTCAACAATTGTTTCAATTTCATGACCTTGAAAGTGGTTAATTATCAACCATACAGTTGAGATTGCAAGGATTGTAGGTGAGTTGTGATGTTAGATGTGGAAAGATTTCTTTATAATGACGATTACATTAATTGACTGGAATTCCAGTCAAAATTTTACAAGTTAGTCTTGGATAAACTATGAACGACGATTTTGAGAAAGATTTCAATCTTGGGGGGAGTGTAGAGCGAGCTTTGTCTGGCAACTACGAGCTTAAAGCTGGCGCGGTTTTTAACGAAGCTTGGCGAGCAACCATCCAGCACTTTTTATCATTTTCTCCTGCCATTATTGTATTGCTTTTTGTCCAGTTAGGTATTTTCTATATTGCATTAAAACTGCAGTTGGGCGATTTGACCGTTATTCTTGATGCGTTTGAGAACCCAGAGTCGTTCACAAACGATATTGTGTCTTCTATTTATGTCGCGAATTTCAGTTATGAGGTGATTAGCGCCCCAATTTATGCGGGGATAAGTTTGATGGCTATGAGTCATGTCGCTGGCTTAAAGACTAAGTTGCGCCATGTTGGAAAGGGGTTGCAGTTCACCATTCCTGTTATCCTAGCAACGCTCATGAGCTTAATGCTACAAGGTGTGGTTGGTATGATTTTTCCTTTACTGTCGCTGTATCTTTCCTTGGCATTTAGTCACTCTATCTTGTTGATTTGTGAGAAAAGGGTGCCACCAATGCAAGCGTTGCTGTTATCACTTCGCGCAATCAACAAGAAGATTTTTGTGGTCGCGGGGCTTTACTTAGGCGTGATGTTAATGTTTATTATTGCAGCAATGTTCTACGGTATTGGCTTGATTTTTGTGCTGCCATTCTTCTTCCATTTGAAAGGCATACTCTACCGCGAAATGTTTGGAATTAAGCTTAAGATCGTTACAACACAGAAAAACGATAATGATCACGATAGTAACTCACAGGTGTTTGATGCCTAATTCTTTGAAATCAATAAGTTTACGAGTGGCGGCAACCTGTATAGCCGCCACTTTCATTTCTATAGGCCCATATTTACACTACGAGAAACAGTTTAAATATGTGGAAAATCCTGACGTACTCTCTGGCAAGATTAAGCATGTCGATTTATCACACTTGCCATACATCGGTGATATCCCAGACTTCAATTCAATAAAAGATACGAAAGAGAAAAAAGCTGCTTTTTTTGATTTTTTAAGGCCTAAAATTGCTCTTGAGAATCAACGAATTCGTCATGAGCGGGCCTTTCTTACATCTTTAAAGGTGGGACAAGTGACGCAAGAACAACAAGAGTATGCTCAGCGGTTATCATCTCTGTATTCGTTGCCCTTGAGTAACGATAAGATTGATCAAGCATGGCTAGACGAGATGCTTGTGAGAGTGAACGTCTTACCAGAAGCGTTGGTTCTAACTCAAGCGGCAAATGAATCTGCGTGGGGCACTTCTCGTTTTGCTACTCAAGCAAACAACTTGTTCGGCCAATGGTGTTATAAAAAGGGCTGTGGAATTGTTCCAGCGCAACGTGGCGCTAACAAAGTTCATGAAGTTGAAAAATTCGATTCTGTACAACAGTCTGTTCATGGCTACTTTATGAATGTTAATCGAAACCCAGCGTATGCAGACCTGCGTGAAATCAGAACATCTCTGGCTGAAAAGAACAAGGGCTTGTTAACGGTCGCAACCGCGTCAGAGTTAACGCATGGGTTGCTAGCCTATTCTGAACGTGGCATCGCCTATGTACACGATCTTCGCGCTATGATTCGTCATAACAACGCCTACTGGACGCAATAAAATAACGGATAAAATGAAAAAGTTAAGCCTAAGTCTGTTGGGAAGTGCGGCGCTAATTCTTGCATCGCCGATAACCCAAGCTCAAGAGTACATGTTCACGTACTCAAAGTTATATACTCAACTAAAAAACAACAATAAAGAAGGGCATGACGATGTGAAAGTTGGTGTCTTTTTTGTGGACGCAAAAACTAAACAAATTTGTATGATAGAAAAAGCTTGGATGGAAAAAGAAGAGCACTATGAAGAGTTTGTTATCCCTGCTTCACAAGAGTTGCCTTTACCTGTTGATAAAAACTTAAAGTCAGCGAATCCGTTGGTTTTTGTCGATACCCCAAAAGATACACGTTGCGATTACTCACTTGTTGTGATGACCAAAGAACCATTACAGGGTAACGTTTCTTACGACCAACTTAAGCCTCTTCTACCTCAAATGCAGACGATGCTGGAAGATTTAGGCGGTATGTTTGCGGGTTGGTTTACACCGGAGGTTCAAGGTGTGACGATGGAGTTTGCAAATCAACTGAATGATAAAGTGATTTTCTCAAACGGAACCGAAAAGCCAATTGTCAATGGCAAGATACAAGTCGCACTAAGTGAAATAGGGCAAGGTGGCACAATGACACTACCAGAACCGACGATGCGAGTGTTACCTTATCTACCTAACGCAAAGAAATGAACACTGAACGTTTAGAAAGGGCTGCAATCGCAGCTCTTTTTTAATTTTGACCGTAACTAAAGTATCTTTCACACTCTTTTCTTAAAGACTCAATAAGACAAACATTTAATCCTGCGTAAAAAGCTCGTATAATCCACGCCCCAAAGAAACCCATGTTAGGAAGTCCTAGTCGATTTATCGGCGATGTGAGAGCCCGCAATGAACCAAATAGATACAAGAAAAGAAACCCTAGAATTCAACAAGCTTCAGAAACGCCTAAGAAGACATGTTGGAAATGCCATTACTGATTACAACATGATCGAAGAAGGCGATGTTGTGATGGCATGTATTAGCGGTGGTAAAGATTCATTCGCGATGCTTGATATCCTGCTGAATCTTCAAAAAGCCGCACCGATCAAATTTGAAGTGGTTGCAGTAAACCTAGACCAAAAACAACCGGGCTTCCCTGAGCACATTCTGCCAGAGTATTTCGAAACACTGAATATCCCTTACTATATTGTCGATAAGGACACGTATTCCGTCGTAAAAGAGAAGGTACCAGAAGGCAAAACCACTTGTGGTCTGTGTTCACGCCTGCGACGTGGTACGCTGTATTCATTTGCAGAGAAGATTGGTGCAACTAAGCTTGCGCTAGGTCATCACATGGATGACATCGTCGAAACAATGTTCTTGAACATGTTCCACGGCTCTCGCCTTAAAGCGATGCCACCAAAGCTACGCTCTGATGATGGCCGTAACGTGGTCATTCGTCCATTGACTTACTGTCGTGAAAAAGATCTGATCAAATACGCTGAGCATAAGGATTTCCCAATAATTCCATGTAATCTTTGTGGCTCTCAAGAGAACCTTCAGCGTCAATCTATAAAAGCAATGTTGATTGAATGGGATAAGAAGACGCCAGGCCGTGTGGAAGCAATTTTTAAATCAATTCAAAACGTAAGCCCAAGCCAACTAGCAGACCGCGAATTGTTCGACTTTGTTAACTTACCGCTAGATCGTGAAGGTAACCGCGAAGAGTATGAGTTTAATGAGGCTGTCGTGTCTTCGACGAATATTGATGAATCAATGTTCATCGATGTTACGAACATCTAACTTGTAAAAAAGGAGGTCAATTAGACCTCCTTTTTTGTACCCAACGCTTTAACTGTTCCCAAACAAAAATCCCCCTGTATTCGGGGGATTTATTAGCGCTTATTTGAAAGCGCTCAATACATAGCAATACTAAGGAGAGATTAGGTTGCTGTATTTGGATCGAGAGGACTAATGTAGCCTTTTGGTTTTAGAGCCAACACATCGCAATTTATTTTATCAATTACGTGCTCCGCTGTATTACCAATAAAGACAGCAGAAAGCCCAGTTCGCCCTGTAGTACCTAAAATAACCATTGCAGCATTCAAGCGCTCTGCAGCTGCCGGAATGACATCTTCAGGTAAACCTTGCTCAACTATCGTTTGTTCTTCATCAAGACCATGTTTTTGGCGCAGTGCTTTCATAGCCGTTAAATGATGACCTCGCACTGCATCGGTATAAGTCGTTGGGTCAAATTCAGGAAGTTCAATCGTAATGTTCGCCGGTGTAACGGGGTAGGCGTTAACAAGATATGGCTTGGCCTCAAGCCGAGTGGTGATTTCTTTTAATCGCTCGACCATCGTATCGTTGAGATCAATATGAGTCGGGTTTTCTGAGCCCACATGTACTGAGGCAAGGATACTTGCTTGTTCCGGCCAATCTGCATTTTTAATCAGAAGTACTGGGATAGGGCATTTACGTAACAAGTGCCAATCGGTCGGAGTGAAAATCACAGATTCTAACACGTCGTGCTTACGTGTGCCTTTGATGACTAGGTCATGATTGCCTGCGTAGACTTCAGCAATAATCGCCTCATAAGGACGGTTGTGCCAGACAACACAAACATCAAAGTCGAAGCCATCGTTTAGGTATGGTTGAGCAATTTTGCGCATCCACTGCTCACGCTGATGAATGACACCTCGACGCATAGCATCTCTTTCATCCACTGATAGCATTGACGTCATGTCATACGAGAAATCGTAAATGGATAAAAAGAAAGTGATTCGGCTCCTAGATACACTTTTCTGAGCTAATTGAACAGCTCTTGCAAGTGCGGGCTGCTCATCATTATTGATGTCAGCTACAACAAGGATCTTACTGTATATACTCATAACTAAGCCCACTTCTATTGCAAAACCAGATACTGAATGTAAATTAAATCAGTATTTTGGAGTACTCACCGTACATTTTTACTGTAGCTTAGTTTGGAGAACTTTTTGAGGACTTTCGAAAGGAATTTATGAGAAATATGATGTAGCTCATTTTCGAGCTACATCAATAATTAGGGTGTATTATTCTTTAGTTACACCAGCAAGTTCCATCAATGCATCGTGGTCTAAGATAGTGATATATTTACCTTTTACGCTTAGGATCTCAGATTTCTGGAAACGACCTAACAAACGACTGATCGTTTCGACTGTAAGACCAAGGTAGTTGCCAATATCACCACGAGTCATAGTTAAACGAAACTCTCTAGGGCTGAAGCCACGCTGAGAAAAACGCGTTGATAGGTTGTAAAGGAAAGCAGCTAGTCGCTCTTCTGCATTCTTTTTAGAAAGAAGCAAAATCATTTCCTGATCACCTTTAATTTCGTTACTCATCAAACGCATGATTTGCTGGCGAAGCTTAGGCATCTTACCCGATAGATCGTCTAAAATTTCGTATGGGATTTCACATACCATCGACGTTTCGAGTGCTTGAGCAAAGCTAGGGTGGGAGTCACCAGTGATAGCATCGAAACCGACTAAGTCTCCAGCTAAGTGAAACGCTGTGATTTGCTCATCACCTTGCTCTGTGATCGTATAGCTCTTGATGGTACCAGAGCGGATAGCGTATAACGATTTTAGCTCATCACCGGCCTTAAAAAGCTCTTGTCCTTTTTGAATAGGCTTCTTACGTTCGATGATTTGGTCAAGCTGGTCAAGTTCTGCCTCATTTAGAGTGAACGGGATACACAGTTGACTAATGCTACAATCTTGGCAATGAATGGCGCAACCGCCTGATTGGATACGCTTTGTTGCAGGTTTTTCAGAAATCATAACAACCTTTCACTATTTGATATACATCAATATTTTAGCATCGCTTAATCCTAAAGGGTAGCAAAAATGTCACCTCAATAGAGTTTAACGTTATATGAAACCGAGTAACGCTAAGGCTCCTACAGCGGTATACGTACCATAGCCAATAAGGATTAATGCTGAAATATTTCTAAATATTAATGATTTTTGTAATTTCTGAAAATGATTGGCACCGTATCCAATAATAAGCATTGCAGGTAGCGTTCCGAGCCCAAACGCAAGCATAATTAGGCCGCCGTTCATCGCACTACCAGAAACCGCCGACCAAGTAAGCGCTGAATAAACTAAGCCACATGGTAACCAACCCCAAATAAAGCCAAATGGCAACGCGTGAAGAGGATGCTTTAGTGGCAACAGATTCTTCCCTGCCGGCGAGATAAAGCGCCAGATATACTGCCCTAGCTTTTCTATTAAAAGTAAGCCTTGCCACCATTTAGCAATATACAGCGCGACCAGGATCATGAATAACGCAGCAATCAGCCTTAACCAAGCAAGAGAGTGCGTTAACCCACTAAGCTCAGATAAACCTGATATAGCACCACCCACTAATGCACCTATTAAGGTATAACTGATCAATCGTCCGAGGTTGTAGAAGAGGGGGATAAGAGGGGTAGTTTTATTTTTAGCAGAAGAGCCCATGGTAAGCAGAGACGCGATACCACCACACATACCCATACAATGACCGGCTCCTACTAAGCCGATCATCAACGCACCGATAAAATCAGGAGTCATAAAGGTCGCTACTTTTTATCACTATTAGATTGGTCTTCTTCGTCGAGAAGAATGTTGTGCCCTTGCCGTTCAAGATCTTCAAACTGATCGCTTCTTACCGCCCAAAGAAAAACGGCGACAGCAACACAAACGAGAACGATAGCGATGGGAATCAATATATAAAGACTTTCCATGTTTGCTTTCTCTACTTATTTCTCTTTGAGCAGGCGCAAAGAGTTAGATACAACGATAATTGAGCTTGCAGACATGCCAACTACTGCAATGTAGGGAGCCACTAAACCTGCGACCGCCAAAGGCAAAATTAACAGGTTGTAACCCAAAGACCAAGCCAAGTTTTCTCGAATAACCTTTCTTGTACGCAGTGCAAGCAAACGTGCTTCTAGTAGCTTTTCGAGATTATCTCCAAGTAACGTCATATCTGCAGAAGCTTTAGCGACATCTGTACCACCGCCCATTGCGACAGAAAGGTGAGCTCCGGCGAGAGTCGGCGCGTCATTGATTCCATCACCAACCATCATAGTGATACTGTTTTCGTCCAAGCTCTTAAGGTATGCAAGCTTATCTTCTGGCTTTGCTGACGCGACGATGTGATCGATACCAATTTCATTCGCCACTGGTTGGGCGTTTGAGAGAGAATCACCAGTTAGCAGGGTTGTCTTAATTCCAGCGTCAGCAAAACGTTGAATAAAGGCTTTGCTTTCTTTTCGGATAGGGTCGCGGTAGTAAAAGCTAGCGACATGCTTGCCATCAACCGACAGATAGACCGCCTGGCTTTCACCACTTTCTTTGCCTTGAACAAAAGCAGCACTACCTATCTTAACGATTTTGCCATTCCACATACCCTCAATCCCTGAACCAATCACGTTTTGCGCGTCAGACACGATAAAGTCATCATTGGTGTAAGTTGCAAAAGAACGAGCGATAGGGTGGTTTGCATGAGCCTCTAAAGCTGCAGCTAGTGATAGACAATCTTTCTGTGGGAGATCACTAAGTACCTTTGTTTCACAGATCTCAATATCACCTTTCGTTAGAGTGCCTGTTTTATCTACAACTAAGTGGTTGATCTTACATAGTGTCTCAAACACATGGCCTTTACGAAGCAAAATGCCAAAATTACCCATTCTAGAGGTAGCACAAGTGAGAGCGGTCGGAGTGGCCAGAGATAGCGCACATGGGCATGTAGCAACTAACACAGACAGCATGATCCAAAACGCATCATCTGGTTTTGTTTGATGCCAGTAAAACCAAGTACCAGCAGAGATGATAAGAATCACACCAACAAAGTAACGGGCGACAATGTCTGCAATTTCCGCAATTTTAGGTTTGGAGTGTTGAGCTTCATCTTGTAAACGCACGATGTTAGAAATCATTGAATCGGCCTTTGAGCTTACTACCTCAAGTTCAAATGATTCGTCTCCGTTTAGCGTTCCCGCATAAACAATATCGCCTTCTCGTTTCACAACATGCACTGACTCACCCGTTAGCATGGATTCATCAATATGAATACGGCCTGAAATAACTTTACCGTCAGCGGGGATATGTTCACCAGGTAGAACGCGAATACGATCGCCAACTTTTAGCGTCTTCACGGGTATCTGATCACCGTCCAGCGTTGTAGCAATTGCAGGAATCAACTTAAGAAGGTTACCACTCGCTGCAGCAGCTTTGCGACGAGCGCGCATCTCTAAGAATCGACCTACTAACAAAAAGAAGGTAAACATCGAGATAGATTCAAAGAAGACTTCGCCTTGTTCAGTTACTGTTGCAACTAAACTTGCAACATAGGCAAAGATCAACGCGATAGAAACCGGGACATCCATACCAAGGGTTCGGCCTTTGATACTGCGCCATGCGTTTAAGTAAAATGGAAGAGCGGAATAAAGCAAAACAGGAGTAGCAAAAATCAAACTTACCCAACGAAAGTAACTTTTAAACTCTGGCTCTAAATCACCAAAGACTTCGAGATACAGTGCAACGGCGAGCATCATGACCTGCATGGTTGCTAAACCTGCAATACCTAGCCGATATAGATATTGCTTCATCATTCGATGGTAAGAGGCTTCTTGCTTATCTGCTTCAAAAGGTGCAGCTTTGTAACCAAGTTTATGAATAACGGAAAGGAGCTCGCTTAACCGTACCTGAGTTTTATCCCAGGCTAGTAACGCTCGATTGGTGGTTGTATTAACACGGATAGATACCAACCCGGCCGTATTAGAAACTTGCTTTTCGATTAACCACGCACAAGCGGCACATGAAACGCCTTCCAAAGAAAGGGTTACTTCAGAAACATTTTCGCGATTTCGTACGAATTCAGATTGTACATCCGCATTGTCATAATGAATTAAAGCTTGGAGTTGCTCTGGTACTAGATCTGCCTTTTCTGCAGGCGCAGTGCGGTATTGGTAATATGATACAAGACCACTATCGACAATAGTCTGCGCCACAGTTTCGCAGCCCGGACAACACATGTCGCGAATTTCACCCAATATTTCTACTTTGAAATCCGTGTTGGCTGGTACATCTTCACCGCAGTGATAACAGGATTTACACATATGCTTACTTCATTAACGGTGTTGAAGAGGCAGGAAACTCAACTTTACCTTGGATCATCCATTGCTTGTCGTGTGGTTGTAGTTCAACAAACCATGGTCCTTGAATAGATTCCTCAGCTTTTAGTCGGTAATTACCAGATGCATCCGCTGTTACAAGCTTTGTGAAGTCACGATCAGGAAGAGTACGATGAGTGAAAGTGGCCGTTAGAGCAGGGTAATGAGGTAGCTTCCCTTTAGCGAAAACAATCACAACATTGTTATTTTCAGAGGAAATCTCAGCGTTAAGACCTAGGTCACGAGCGACATTCATTTTACTAATGTCGATATTAATGCCTTTGCCTTTTTTATAGTAATCCTCGGCGACTAAAGAAACAGAGTTGTTCGAGAAAACGACCACAGTAATCACAGTCCAAACTACGACAGTAAGAGGAAGGATGATTAGGAACCACGGCCAAAATTGTTTATACCAAGGCTTTACCATAAAAAAGTTCTCAACAGCTAAATGAAAAAATGTAAGGCGTTAAATTTAAAGGAAAGACAGCCCCTATGAAAGGGGCTGTTATTGCTATGTTACGTAATATCTCAGTTACTTACTCTCTGAGTTACTTAAACTCCAGACATATGAGGCAACGAGCTGAACTTTATCTTCACCCAAAATGTCTTTCCACGCAGGCATTACGCCTGAGCGTCCGTTCATTACGGTTTCTGTTACAGCTGCACGAGAGTCACCAAATAACCAGTCTTGGTCTGTAAGGTCAGGCGCACCGACTGCAGGGTTACCCTTACCATCGGTACCATGACAAGCAGCACACACTACGAAGCGTGCTTTACCTGCCGCGGCTTCACGAGCATTTACTTTACGACCAGATAGACTAAGTGTGTAACTTACAACTTCTTGAACACCTTGCTCACCAAGGGCATCTTTCCATGCTGGCATTTGACCAATACGGCCGTGCATGATGGTTGTAACGATCGCTGCTGGCTCGCCACCATATAGCCATGCATCATCAGTCAGGTTAGGGAAGCCTTTCTGACCACGTGCATCAGAGCCATGGCATTGAGAACAGTTTTGCAAAAACAAACGCTGACCAACTTTTAATGCTTCAGGATCTTGCGCAATTTCAGGAATTGGGCGTAGACCACTGTCATTGTGCGCAAGTTTACGGAATGCTTCGCCGAAGTAAGCGTCGGCATCATCCAGTTCTTTTGCATATTGGTTTAGTTGCTTGTTCTCTTGTGCTGCAGCGATGGCTTCTTTTGACTCTTCTAGTGAGCGAACGGTTTGAGCCGAACTCTGCCAGTTTAAAAAGCCCTTGAAGCTACCTAGACCTGGGAATAGGGCAAGGTAAACTGCTGCGAACACAAATGTGCTTACAAACAGGTAAGTCCACCACTTTGGTAGAGGGTTGTTTAGCTCGCGAATACCATCGTACTCGTGGCCCATGTCTTCCCCTTCCTCGACGCCCATTTTATCTTTAGCGCACCAAGTCAGGAGAATCGCACAGCCTACTAGCGTACCGACAGTAATCACGATAATCCAGAGACTCCAGAATGTAGTCATTACTTCTTCACTCCTTGGTTATTAGGGGTCTTTTGTTCTTCGTCAGCAAACACCAAGTTGGCATCTTCTTCAAAGCGTGCTTTACGCTTTTTACTAAATGCCCACCATACGATGCCAATAAAACTAGCGAAGAGTACAACGGTATAAATACTATGAATTGTACCGAAATCCATATGATCCCCTTACTTCATTGCATGACCAAGAGACTGAAGGTAAGCGATGATTGCATCCATCTCTGTTTTACCTTCTACTTCTTTAGCCGAATTCGCGATCTCTTCATCAGTGTATGGAACGCCGAACTGATCACGAAATAGCTCAAGTTTCTTCTGAGTTAGCTTACCGTCTAAAACGTTTTCAGCTAGCCACGGGAAACCTGGCATGTTTGACTCAGGTACAAGCTCACGAGGATCTAACAGGTGAACACGGTGCCATTCGTCAGAATAACGACCACCAACACGAGCTAAATCCGGGCCTGTACGCTTAGAGCCCCAAAGGAATGGGTGTTCCCAAACACTCTCACCAGCAACAGAGTAGTGACCGTAACGTTCAGTCTCTGAGCGGAAAGGACGAACCATCTGGCTGTGACAGACGTTACAACCTTCACGGATGTAGATATCACGGCCTTCCATCTCCAAAGGAGTGTAAGCGCGCAGATTTTCTACAGGTTCAGTCGTTTGCTTTTGGAAAATCAGAGGAGTGATCTCTACAAGAGCACCCCAACTGATAGCAAACACGATAAAAATAGCCAACAAACCGACATTACGTTCTAAGATTTCATGGCGATTATTAGAATTATTACTCATTCTTAAATCTCCTTATGCCGGATGTGGGATAGCTTTTAGGCTTTCTTTAGGTGCACTTACCGTTTTGTACGTGTTGTATGCCATTAGGAACATACCAGATAGGAAGATAAATCCGCCTAGGAAACGTACAAAGTAGAACGGATAAGACGCTTCTACAGATTCAACAAAACTGTAAGTTAGCGTACCGTCAGAGTTAACCGCGCGCCACATAAGACCTTGCATTACACCAGAGATCCACATCGCAACGATGTAAAGAACGGTACCGATTGTTGCTAGCCAGAAATGCACATTAACTAGACCAACAGAGTACATACGCTCTTGGCCAAATAGGCGAGGTACCAAGTGATATACAGAGCCGATAGAAACCATCGCAACCCAACCTAACGCACCAGAGTGAACGTGACCAATGGTCCAGTCTGTGTAGTGAGAAAGTGCGTTAACCGTCTTAATCGACATCATCGGGCCTTCAAAGGTAGACATACCGTAGAACGACAGTGAAACGATTAGGAAACGTAGGATAGGGTCATAACGAAGCTTATGCCATGCACCAGATAACGTCATAATACCGTTGATCATACCACCCCAAGAAGGAGCAAATAGAACCAGCGACATAACCATACCTAGAGACTGAGTCCAGTCTGGTAGCGCTGTATAATGAAGGTGGTGAGGGCCTGCCCAAATATATAGAGAAATAAGTGCCCAGAAGTGAACGATAGATAGACGGTAAGAATAAACAGGACGTTCAGCTTGTTTAGGAACGAAGTAGTACATCATACCTAGGAAACCAGCGGTCAGTAGGAAACCTACCGCATTGTGTCCATACCACCACTGAACCATCGCATCCACTGCGCCCGAGTAAATCGAGTAAGATTTACCAAGTGACACAGGAATAGCCATGCTGTTCACGATGTGAAGTACTGCTACTGTGATAATAAAGGCACCGAAGAACCAGTTTGCCACATAAATATGTGACGTGTTTCGCTTCACTAGTGTGCCGAAGAACACCACCGCATATGATACCCATACTAGCGCAATTGCGATATCAATAGGCCATTCTAGCTCAGCATACTCTTTACCCGACGTTAAACCGAGAGGCAAAGTAATGGCTGCTGCCAGGATGATTGCTTGCCAACCCCAAAAGGTGAAGGCAACGAGTGGGCCACCAAAAAGACGTGTTTGACATGTGCGCTGTACAACATAATAAGACGTTGCGAACAGAGCACTGGTACCAAACGCAAAAATTACCGCATTAGTATGCAGTGGACGTAAGCGACTGTACGTCAACCACGGCGTATCAAAGTTTAGCTGTGGCCAAACTAATTGAGCGGCAATCAAAACACCAACAGCCATACCAACTATGCCCCATAAAATGGTCACAAGGGTAAATTGGCGAACGACTGTATAGTTGTAGTTTTGTTCAAGCTGCTTTACTTGGCTCATTTGCATGCTTCCAATTTCTAATTAACTACACTTTTACTTCCAACACGACTTGCGTCGTAACACCACCCAAGTAAACTCTAGAATTCAAGTGTTATCATCACCTTATTTCCATTGCTGACTTTAATAAAAAGTGGCATTTTCAGCGTGACACTATACTTGAATTAACAATTCAATGACAGGGTAGTAACCTTACTGGACCTCTGGAAATCATTTTTTATTTAAAAAGTTTGAAGTTTGTAACAAGGATATTAGTAATTATGCCTGCACAAAAGTTAACAAAGGCGCGACTTGCACAAATCTTAATCATGCTCAGTGTTTTAATAGGCGCATTTTTCTGGCGTACCTTTACACACGAGAGTGTTAATAGCGTTGACTGTTCACAAAAAGAACGATGCGATGTAACAATTGAAGGAGAAATAATCACGATTAATCGTGACTCAATGGGAATTTCGCTCGAAACGACAGAAAGTAGCACTCTAAAAATTGATCTAAATCAATCTGGTAATTTTATCAATCTCAACGAGAAGCATAAGTCAGTAGAATGGGACATCATGCCTGAATCGAAAAAAATCACCTTTAAAAAAGGTGAAAACATTGTTGTAGTTCAATTATAAATACGATCTATCACGAGATAATCGTAACTTATTAATGAAATTAACACCTTCTTACCTAGAGAAAATTGGTTGGAATGGTATAACAGCAGAGTGATATCCAATTATAAAATCGTATGCATTGCCAATCAGTTTTTACTCATATTAAAGATGAAGACTCAGCGATAAAAACGCTCAGCTCCGAATTGACACAACAGAACTTGTCTTACGTGATGTGTTACTACACGGAAGAATACAATTTCGAGTTGATTCGAGAAGCGTTTCTTGCGCATTTTCCTGGTGTGCCTTTTCATGGCGCCAGTTCATGTCAAGCCGTAATGACAGATCAGGGCTTTCATACAGGCCCAGTAATTGCGGCACTTGCTGTTTATGATACAGGCCCTCATGCTTATGGTACTGGTATTTCTAATCATAATTCAGGTGACAGTGTCACCAAAGCTTTGGATATGGCCCTTGAGAGCGCTAACCGTGTAGGAGAGGTACCAAACTTAATTCTACTTCATGCCACACCAGGGCAAGAGGAATCAATCATTGCGTCTATAGATGAAAGATTTGGAACTCTAATTCCAATTATTGGTGGTTCAGCCGCTGATAATAACATCGCTGGGAAATGGTCTGTGATAACCGCCCAAGGCTCTCAAACTTCAGGTTTAAGCTTAACTCTCTTTTACTCCTCTCAACCTGTTGATATCGCTTTTAGCGCTGGGCATACACCAACTAATATCAAAGGTGTTGCAACCAAGACCAACGATAGATGCTTACTTGAAATTGATAACGAACCTGCGCTCAATGTTTATAGAAGGTGGACAAATCACCAGGATAACCAAGTAGGTAAAGATAATATGCTGTTTACAAACTCGAGTGCTTATCCATTAGGGCGGATCGCAGGTCACCTCTATGATCGCCCATATTACAAGTTATCCCATCCGATCCGTGAGACGCAAGATGGTGGAATCGAGTTGTTTACACGAATAGAAGAGGGTGACGAGCTCACATTAATGAAAGGAAGTCGTGAGCATCTCGTTGCGCGCGCTGCAAAAGTCGTCAATGCCGCTTTTAACCAAAAATTAGAAGAGTCTCGAAAAATTGGAGTGATAAATATCTTTTGCGCAGGTCCCATGTTGCACTTAATGCAAGACATGAATAGCGTTTGTGAACAAATTAACCAAGAACTAGAACATTTGCCTTTTATTTGCCCTTTTACTTTCGGCGAGCAAGGTAGATTTATTGGTGGTGAGAATGGACATGGAAACCTGATGATTTCATCGGCTATATTCCATAAACCTTATGAAAGATAAATACTTAGACATATATCAACAGGAAGCGCTTCAAGAAGCGTTAGTTGAGCTAAAGCAGGCTAGACAAAGAGAACGACTACTCGCCGATGAAAACAAGGCCATTCTTTCCGCGATATCTGCGATGAGTGAGGCAAAGAATCGGCATGAGATATTTACGGGATTAAACAATGTCCTCAAAAAGTACATCAACTTCGATGACTTTATTGTACTGACTCGTGATGGTGAACGATATCCCTTCAAGACATTGATATCAACTAATAGCGTATTTGATAATGTATCCTGGTTACACGGTAACACCTATCAAAGAGCTCTCAATGGTGAATGCATTCTACTGTTCGAGCCAGATAAACTCGCTGAGTTTGTTAACTTAAACAGCTTTATAAAAAGCCATGTAAACTCGGTCGTTTTAACTGGTATACGTTCAGAAGTAACGCAAACCGTAATCCTACTTATTGGAGCTCAGAAAGGGCACTTTAGCATAGAGAATAAGGAAACCTTGAGGCGGTTTCGTCCCTTAATTGAAAGGGCGGTCATTGATATCGAGACCAAAGAGAAGTTACAACGTATCGTTGAGGTAAGAACAACTCAGCTCGCTAAAGCAAGAGAAGAAGCAGAGCTTGCGAACCGGTCTAAGTCGGAGTTCTTAGCGATGATGAGCCATGAAATAAGAACCCCTTTAAATTCCGTTCTTGGAATGCTAGATATACTGAAGCAATCAACCTTGTCAGAAGAACAAATTGATGCTTTGAGCCAAATGGAGTGCTCTGCAGAGTTACTTCTCGCGATAATCAGTGACATTCTTGATCTTTCTAAAATCGAGTCAGGTCGCTTTCAGCTCAATGAACAATGGATTAACTTAAGAGACACTGTCACTTTTGTTATTTCTCAGCAAAAACAAATAGCTAAGAAGAAGAATCTTAAATTCAAGCTCAACTGTACTGTCACTAATGACAAACAATTTTGGATTGACTCCACGCGGTTATCTCAAATTCTGTTTAATCTAATAGGGAATGCAATAAAGTTTACAGACGAAGGTGAAGTAAAAGTTTCTGTATCTGAGCAAGATGCTGAACTTGTGATCTCAATATCTGACACTGGAATTGGTATATCTAAAGCAAAGCAAGAGCATTTGTTTACGGCATTTCATCAAGGAGACCGTTCCATCACGAGACGCTTCGGTGGTACAGGACTGGGGCTCGCAATAACCAAGCATTTAGTCGAAATGATGCGTGGCAAGATTGCCGTTAAAAGTGATGAGCATGTTGGTTCAACCTTTACGATTTCGATTCCAGTTTTGACTCGTTGTAATCAAAATCGTCCAGTTAGAATCGAAACCAATCAACCGACAAAAGCAATGGAACTTCTCGTCGTAGAAGATACCGAGTCGAATCAGTTCGTAATAAAGCTTATCTTAAATAAGCTTGGCCATAATGTTCATATCGCAAGCCATGGAGCAGAGGCATTAACATTTTTAGAGGAGCATGAGGATTTAATCGATTTGATTCTCATGGATGTCTCGATGCCGGTGATGGATGGAATTACCGCAACAAGACTTATTCGAGATAAAGGTTTCAGGACCCCAATTATAGCGTTAACTGCACATGCGCTAGAAAGCGATAGAGATAAATGCCTGGATGCCGGGATGGACGGATTCATTTCCAAGCCAGTTAGAAGACAAGATATCTTTGAAGCTATACAGTCATTTCAATAAGTAAAAAGGCGTTAATATAGATCTTAACAATCGATAGATTATTAAGATCTATATTAAGTATTTTATGCACCCTAGATGTCTCGTTTTGAAATCCGTTTTAGAAAACTGACACAATCTTAAAATGTGCAAAAAGTTAGAAAAATAGTGAACGGAACCTCTCTAAGTGCTGGTGTCTTTATACAGAACTTTCAATGGAGAGAAAATGCTAAGGCTAGTCAAAACTTCAACGACTCTTCCAATCTATAAAGACACGCAAGCATCAATTGACGAAAATGGCGTGTCGAATCAATCACTTTTAGAAAGCGCCACAGTTAGCAAGGCTCCACTTTAATCCTGCTTAGCCTTAGTCATAAATTCAGTTGTGGAAGCACTACAATAAAAGGGTATTGGGGAGTCTTTAAAATTTTTATCTATGCCCTCGTTGCGGCCTGATAAAGAGTCAGTGTCGTTCTTTCTTACAGGCCTCGGAGTTGCGTATGAAAAACAGAGAAGTGTTTAGATAGAAGAAGCTCTGAAATTAACGGACGTTGGCTATCTCCCGGTCATTAGCAATTGAACTACATCATTTTCTGAAACTAAACCTACACATTTACAAGCAAAGCATTGCTTGGCGATAGCCAAAATCAGCAGTCAAGAAAAGGACTCAATGTGCGTCCTTACACGTTTGGCTTTATGGGGGCACAAGGGGTGTTTCATGATGAGTTGCCGCTGATACCTAACTTTGAGCCAGCGTAATCGCATACAGCAGACCGTGGTTTGACAAAGTCCATCTATATTGATGCTTACTTGCTGATATTTAGCTAACTGCACAAACTATACTAATTTCATGAGTTTTAAGGTCAGAAATTTCCTTGGAAGATTTGAATAAATCCGTCGAGAGCTCTCTCTCCGTCAGGGTGAGGAATTCTTCTACCATGTGCTCCCATTCCTTGCGACACATAAATGTTTGACCCTAGAATAGCGATGTTAGATGGGGTGTCTAACTGCGATGCCAGTTCTTTGACTTTCTTATTAGCAAAATCAACACTTAAAAGCCTTCCACTGAATCTTTGATACCCTCCGTGTATTGCCCTATCAGGGATATGATCTCTGGGTAGTGGTTCCAGAGTCGTTTTACATAGCTCTGTAATGAGCAAGTTCCCGGTTTGGTCGATGGCAATGCCAGTAGGAAGCGTTAGCCCCTCTACTACGGTAGTAAGTGCACCGCTCCCCACGTCTAGGGCGACGATTTTCCCCTGCTGTTTCAGAAAGTTGACGCCCTGCTTGTTACTGTCCGTTTGGAATTCACCTGAAAACAGGCTAATCAATAAGCGATCATTGTCATGGCAGTAAATGACGTTGACGGGTACAGCTTCTTGGCCTTGATCAAGGGTTGGCAGAGCGCAAACGACTTTTTCTTTTTGGTTTAGTCGAAACTCAATCACTTGGTTCGTGTCGGGCTTTATGCCATACCAAGCTTCTTGCTGAGGGTGAAAGCATAAGCTGTTGATATTGCCCTGTGTTTCAAACAAGGGTTCTGTGCCTGCCTCGGTTAAATGAAACACTTTCGAGCCGTGAATATAGTCTGTGAAACTGACAAGCCACTGCTCCTGTTCGGTATTGGTAACATTAATGATGTCTGAAAGTCCCATAATCTCATCACGACACATTTTGGGCTGCATATTCATCGCAGTTAAACCGCTGAGCAGATTATGTTTAAGCTCGCCTGTGTCTTTGTCGCGCACGGTAACTTTGCCATTATGGGATATCGTTTCTTGGCCGCTGCCTGCTTCGACGACAATTAGGTCTCCATTTTCGTTAAATGTCATCCCTCTCGGGTTAAGTAGGTTTCGGCAAAGGATTTGCGATGCCAAAGGCTGTTGAGTGATTTCAGTCTTATCTATATGAATAACGGTCTTCATTTTAGTTCCTGTCTGATGCGGGCACTCACTGTTGTGCAGAGAGTGCCGATTTTGGGGAGTTAGATAGCTTTATTGGGATCCCAAGGTTCACTAAAAGCAAAGGCGTTAATGAGTCGAACTTGACTTGGTGACATGGAGCGTACGATTGGCATATACAAGGTAGTTGGCCAGTATCGGCTAGACATCCGTGTTTTGATGCCTTCACGATGCTTAAGGATGGTTTCGGCGTCATTCAGCGGAAACACCGTCGACATGCCTAAGAAGTTTAAGTAGTGATACCGTAAGGCATGTTGATACACGAGTTCCCATGTAACGGGGTCTCCCTCAACGAGGTCAAAATTGGTGTATTGGAATTTTCGGGTGTTGATGGTTTGTTGCGCTTCGCCAAGATTAAAGTTGATGTCATAGAAGCCTGCCATCTCATCGAGGTCGTTTTTGCCTGGCGAGTTATCAGCAACTTGTATGGTGTATTTGAACGATGTTGCCCCGGCTTTAACGGGTATCGCCCTAGTTGGTTTCCCTTCGTCTAAGTCGAGGTCGAGATAGTCGGCAAAGCCAGGAGTATTTTCATTTGTTGACAATAAGATGGTTTGGTCGGTATCTAGCGCTCCTCCTAAATAGCGAACTTGTATGGTGATCTCTTTGCTATCACCTGCTTTATCGCCCACGTATACGTCGATATCACTTGAGTAAAGCCGGTAACTGGTTTCTTTTAGGAGTAGGTGGTTGTTGTGAATCACCTTTTCACCATTGATTACCAGTGGGTTAGAAGCGAATGATTGAGAAGTTTGTTTATCGAGAGGGATATCAATGATGCCGCCATATTGATAGTAGTTAATGTAATCGGGACCATAAGTGGTGCTCTCTTTCCCGCCTACAATCGTTAACTTACCAAAATCAATGGCGGGTTTTGGCGGAACTGTTTTAAAGCCCGCTCGGTCTTCTCTGAACGTACTTTGAAGGAACGCAAGGGACATATTGACGGAAAGGAACTCCTGTTCTTGCACTTTGCTGATACATGCAAAAGCTGGTGCGGTTTGATTCTCGCGTTCGGTATTGTCGATATGACTAATGAGTAGCCTTCCATCTGGGTTGTTCGCTGTCTCACCTTCGCATGCGACAGAGAGTGTGCCTATTATACGGCCGACGCTTGGATTGCGAGGTGTTTGACGCTGGGCAAGTTTTGTATTGTATTCTTCAGTTGTCATTTGCGGGCACATTTCAAAGAAACTGAAATTGACAACAATCCCAGTCGCGCCTTTGGTATTGAGAAGACCTCGAATGATCTGGTCTGCTTCATCATTTCCACTCAGCGCGGATGCTTTTTTTACATCTTCCGTTATTGGAAAAGTCACTTGCCAAGTGCCGGCAAAATTACTTGAACCTGGGGCATCATTTGCGCCAATCAGAGTCTTAAATGACAAGCCACCCGATGAATTGCCAATGTTTCCGCAGATTTGATCACTTTGGATATAAAGCAAAGGTTTGTCGGGGTCACCAAGGAGCAGGCCGCCTACAGCGATTTGTGAGTAGGTTTGCCCTAAAGGATTCAAGTCAACCATTACAGGGCTTGAGGTATACGCTTGATTTGTGTCTGGGTTGACAGACCCCAGTAAAGAGAAGTCAAAGTTTGCTAAAGGGGTGTCGGTTGTAACCGCGCCAGGGTGGCCTGATGTATAAACCTTAACTTTTTGAGTGGTGACACTATGTTGCCCATATACATTCCATCCTCCATTGGTGAAATAACCTTCTTCTGTCGGCGTCTGGAACATATCGATGATTTCTTCATCTGAGATGCCATGTTTATAGATAAAATCTGTCAGTGTAGATGTCGCTGGATTGAAAATGTCATGCTTTTGACCATCAACAGGGTAGGTTGCCTTGTTATTGGGCACACTCACATCGACCTCGATGCCCCCAAAAAAGTTGATTCGATAGTTATTTAGAATACTCATTGCAATAGTCCTTTATTTGTCAGAGCTGTGTGCTTCAAAAAACAGGAATGAATAATCAGCCTTAATGCCGTTATCAGGTAAGGTGGCTGTGCTGTGGCAGTTGATACAGTTACTGCTGCTCTGGATGTAACTTTCCATTGTGGTGTTGGCGAGTGGTGTGGGTGTGGGGGTGCCTAATGGGTTACTTGGGTTATTGGGGTCGGTTGGCCACTGTGTGGAGATCAGTTGATAGTTTTCTAACACAGTGCCTTTAAGTTTGAGTTCGAACTCAGAGTTTAATTTGGCTGCACTGGCGTATATCGGCGTGTAACGCGCGAGTGGATTAGGGGTGGTAAATGGTAGACAATTTGTGGTGTTGCTCAATCCACAAGGTGGTTGGTTGGTCTCCTTGGCGCTGGCTTCTGCATTAAAATAGGTGTACTTCATACCTTCCTCTGGCTGGCTTACTACCTTTTTTGCATCCTTGTCGTACAGAGCGGGAGGAACATTGTCGATATGTTCAAATGTACCCCATATCCACTGTTTGAAGCCTGGCACTTTGACTATTTGATGAAAACCCACTAGGCCAAGCAGAGCCGGTTTGGTTTTGTACTGACCAGTGTCGCCCTCCGGTATTGGATTCCCCTCTTTGTCAAAGACCACCACTTGAGCCCGCTGGGTAATATAGCGTTTTGCTAGATCTGCATTGTCTTCTGGCAATTTTCGCCATGCAGACTTTATTTCCATGGACCAGTTTGGAAATGAAATGCTGCTTACATCGTCAAAGTTCGCTTTATCGTAGAGCTTGTTGCCGTGGACGTAGTCGTACCATGTTTCGTTGACCCACATTTGAAAATAAGTTGGTTCATCCATTTGGTCGATGAGCCAGCCACCTACTGCTTCTTCATGTGCTTTTATCGCAGCGTTAGCGCTTGCTTTCGCGATTTGAGAGGTGGCAAATGGGGATTTTCCTTTTTGGTCGCCGTAACCGCTGTAGCCATCGTTCCACGAACCGGGATCTTGCCCATCGGCTAGAAAGACTTGTTGTGAATCTTTATATGTAAGCCAAACAGGTCGCTCACTTACACTCGGCAACTTGCAAGGCTTAGCTGGTTCACCGCGCGTTGAAGTACTTGCACTTTGGTTAAGGGCGATAAAGGTTTTCCAACTGAAAACATCGAATTCTGCCTGTGTGGGGGAGTCAGAAAATGAATGCTTTGGAACCTCACAAGGTAGCGCTTCATGATGTTTTACTTCTTTGGCCAATGTATCCACAGAAACAATCAAAAGCAGTGTAGCAATTGCGCCCAATGCGGTTTTTTTATCAATGTTCATGCTATTCACTCCTTTGGTCCGAGAACAGGCGGCACTTTTCAGTGGTATCGATTGGGCACCATTTTTTGACACTGTCCCAAAGTTCAGTATTTGGCTTTCTTCTTTGAAAATTTACGTAGTTTTGGCTGACCATTGGGTCTAAGGGTTCACCTTCGATCTCCAAGCTTCCAGTGAAGAAAAACGATTGTGGATTTTGCTCTAGTTTGCTAAAGGTCGAGGCGAGTTGAGCCGGTACTGGTTTATAAAAGGCGTAAGCGAACAAAATAGGAGGCTTTACTTCTTCCCACATTTGCTTCCAGTAATAGGCTTGCACGCTACTGTTGAGGTTTTGGCTAGCCTGTGGCCAGTAATCTAGATGTTTAATAAAGTCTGTTCGAGGGGGATGGTTGCTCGGTGAGAACATACAGCAATCCGGTTTGAGTTGGTTTAGCATCTGCTTGCTTGAGTTTGTCTGCATGTTGTCGCCATCTGGAAAGGTCAAGTAGTAGGCTTGTTTACCCAGAGAGACGAAGGCGCAGCTGTGCTGATTGTCTTCAATCGTTCGGCCAAAAATAGGTAGGCAGAACTTATCGTAATATTCCAGCATTGCGCCCACATCTTCTTTGTCTGTCGGCTTTTCTGGCCGCCACTTGCTGTCGTAATAGCTCGCACCATATGAGACGATGTAGTCGGAAGGTGTTAGTGTCGATGGTGGGCTTGAGTAGGGTGGTGGGTTCGCCTTGGATGCTGCTTCGTTGGTGATGGTGTACATAGTCCATTCACTCATCCAGTAATCTGGGAAGCTGGGGTCAATGGGGTCATTGTCATTTCGTTCGGCAACACAGTAGTTGTTCTGTTCCGTGCAGAGACAGTCACTGTGAACGCCGTTGGTCGGATAAATCCAGTCGTCTCCACAAGGGGGAGTGTTTTCTTGGTCATTGGTATTGAGTCCGGCCGCATACAGCGAACTTGCGCCAGTCAATAACGCAATGCTGGTGACCATTGCTGTTATTAGTTTCATTGCTTGATTCCTAGCCGTTATAGTGATGGTTGAGTTGGGTGCGCTCCTCCCTAGCGCAGATGTTATTGGGTGATAGACTCTCGCTTGATGGGTTAACACCAAAATGAGACAAGATAAGTTGAAAAATGCATTCCATCGGCAGGCCCGCCTGAGTGGTATTGCGAGCGATGTCGTCGGGTATTGGGTAAGAACTGATCATGAGTGGCCCACTCTCGGGAGTACTTGCGAGTCTGCCATGACTGCCTTTTACCATGTCAGCGTGATCGGGAACGACGTCCATTAACATTCGGAACCCGAGCTTTTTTTGGAGTAAGCGGCTTAGGATTCTCAGTTTGGGAAAGCGCAGCTTAGGATTAATAAAAAGTTCGGCAGGGTCATAGCCTGGCTTGCGATGAATATCGACACTGTTTGCGAAATCTGGACGCTTGGTATCTTCTAGCCAATAGTAATAGCTAAACCATGCATTTGGCTTTGCTATTGCGATCAAATCACCACTGCGAGAATGATCAATCCCCCAACGAGGCTTTGATTGACTATCGAGAACCTGCTCAACCCCACTGATCTGTTCTACAAAAGCTTTTATCTCCTCTACCTTAGAGCGATCGTTCACATAGATGTGTGCAATTTGATGATCTGCTACAGCAAAGGCATCGCTAGCACCGGCATCCAGAAGCTCATAGCCCAATGACTCTCGCACCGATAACCAGTTCTTTTTACGTAACTCACGGTTGAGCGCGATAGGGGTGTCGACATCATTGATCCCATACTCGGAGACTATAAGTATTTCAGCGCCTTCGGCATTACAAAACTCAATCAGTCGGCCTATCTCATGATCAAGTTGAATGACATCCTCGGAAATTTCGGGATCGCTCGGTCCAAGTCTTTGTAAGTTGTAATCAAGGTGAGGCAGGTAAACGAACTGCAAGTCAGTGGGGTTATGGGTAAAGTGCTCGATAGCACAGTCGACAATCCATCGAGAGGAACGGATATCTGAATTTGGCCCCCAAAAGTTAAAGAACGGAAAGCATCCAATGTTGCTCTCAATACTTTTGTGATACTCGCTTGGTTGAGAATAAAGATCGGGAATCTTACGCCCGTCGGCCGGATAATGCGGGCGAGGTGTAATAGAAAAATCGACGTCAGCGTACATGTTGTACCACCAAAATAACTGCGAAACCGTGATTTCTGGGTGATTTTGTTTGAGTAACTGCCAAACTTTTGAGCCTTGAATCAACTGATTGGGTTGCAACCAAAACTTGATTTCGCTCAGATCTTTGAAGTACCAGCCATTCCCTACAATGCCATGTTCGCTAGGGGCTTTTCCTGTCAACATTGTTGCTTGAGCACTGGTGGTTAATGCTGGAAACACGCCTTTGAGTGGGTACATGGCCCCGCGTTGGATCAGTAGATTGAGGTTGGGTGTGTTTTCGCCTAGCAGACTAGGGGTAAGGCCAACGGCGTTGATGACAAAAAGCGGTTTCATCATGCGAACTCCGCGTTCGGTGTAAGTTGTGACTCAAGCCATACCAGTTCTTCAGCAATGGCTTGGCACAGTTCATCTGTTGTTAAGTTATAGAGGAGTGTCCAAGTATAGGTTTCCACTTCCACAACCGGATCGACGTTCTCTGATTGCCACATCGTTTTAAGTTTCTCTATGGCGCACAATAACTGCGGCTGTGTTGTTTCTAGGTTAAGGTCGTTCGCAAGTGGAATTTGTGCATAGTTTATTGGAATGTGACAGTGCACCAGTGCCTCGGCGCTTTGAGCTTGGTTTAGTTTGGACTGAAGACTAGTGGAATGATGATCAAATAAGGTTTTGAAGTCGTCAAAGCGCAGTCGCTCCTGACTATTTATAAGAAGTCGAGTTTGATGCAGCCAAGGTGAGTGAATGAGTTTCTTTAAGAAAGGGACTTGTGCCAACTGAGCGAGTGGCATTTGCTTTAGGTCTATTTTTAATGCGTTTGATAGTTGGAATTTGCTGATAGTAATGTTGGCTTGTTGTAACTTCTCTATTGTCTTCGATATGGATTCTAAATTGACAGCCTGATGACAGATATCTAAACACGCGGTTAAGTAATGATTAGAGGCGAGCATGGGCTGTATGTTGTCAAAGAAAGCGATCAGTTGATCGACCGACTCCAATGAACAGTCTGGTTCCATCTCAATAGCGATCAATACTCGCTTTCCCGTTTGCTGCTCAATCAAGGCACAGTGATTCAGTGTTTTCTGTAGCTGGTTCAATAGTTTGGGGTTGAGGTACTGTTCACTAGAGTCGGATTTGTAGCTTAGTGGTAATGTGGATATGACGCCTGTCGTCACCTCGTTAGGGAGCAGAGCTGCCAATATATCAATGAGGTCTATCGTGTATTCAAGTCGTTCTTGTGTATACCAGTTTGGGTGGTAAACGGCAGTTTTAACCAGCGATTGATTAGATTGATTGAAGCTACCGTAAGGAAAGCCATTGAGCGAGCGAACGTTTAATCCTAATTCTTTGAGCAATTGTTGCAGCTGCTTCAGATTTCGATTTCGTTTTAGCTCCACAACGGCTTGGTGACTAAGCCAAAGCCCAATATCCATCTTGTTGAGTCCTCGCATCTCTTTTACTTTTGCACTAAACCGTATTAGGTTAGTTTTGATCTCTTCAAGCGATTCACCTGGGTGCACGTTAGTGCAATAGCCAATGTGACTTTGATTGAAATGCTCATTTAACATGCTATTTCCCTGCTGTCACAATAGGTTGTTGGCCGCGCAGTGTGGAACTTTCCTGATAGAGTTGAGTTTGGTCAATATCGATAGGTGTGAGTACCTGTTGGCGGCTAATCCGACCGCTTTGTGCAAAGAAATCAATCGGGTTATTAAACAAAACCGTCTCTATTTGCTCTTTGTTGAAGCCTGCTTGCTCCATCGCCAATCCGGTTTTAGGTACTTTTAGAGGGTCACTTTTTCCCCAATCAGCAGCGCTGTTGACGATCATCTTTTCGGTACCGTATTGTTTTAACAATGCCACCATTCTTTGTTCGGACATTTTGGTGTCTGGATAAATAGAATGCCCACGCCAGCAGTCCGTCTCTAAGACGATTGGAAGAGTAAGTTCGTTGAGATGATCGATGACCACCATAGACTCATCCAGACCAACTTCGCGAATCGCTTCTATCGTTCTTATGGTGCCACCTATTTTGTCTCGGTGCGGGGTATGGATGAGCACGGGCAGTTTGAATTCTTTGGCCATTTCGAGCTGACGACATAGGACATAGTGCTCTTGCTCTGTAATGTCGTCATAACCAATCTCACCGACGGCAACAACACCAGGCTTGAGTAAATATCGTGGCAGCAAGTTCAGAACCTCTTCTGCTAGGGGCTTGTTGTTGCCTTCTTTTGGGTTGAGACCTATGGTCGCGAAATGATGGATACCGAACTGACTGGCTCGAAAACGCTCCCAACCAAGCAGAGTATCGAAGTAGTCTATAAAGCTGCCTATATGCTTACGAGGCTCACCCTGCCAAAAAGCGGGCTCTATGACACCGGCAATGCCAGCATGGTTCATGTTTTCGTAGTCGTCGGTGGTTCTTGATACCATATGGATATGAGGATCAAAATAATTCATCTTTTATGCACTCCTTGCTTGGTGAATCATATTTGTTTTTGTCTAATCGGTTTGCAACGACTGATACTGTGTTAAAGAAATTCGTTGTTGCTCAGTAAGGTGAGCGGGCTCGATCAAATGAAACAGATAATTTGGGAAAGGTCTTTGAGCTGCGAGGCGCTCAAGAATAAAGTCGCAGATAAGTCGATTGAGTGTCGCGTTGTGGTGGCGATCGAAGTCTGCGATGAGTCTGATATCGAGTTGATAGAAAAGCGACTTTAGAACCATGCGATGAAACGATTCTGTGGGTAAATGCTGCGCTGGCCAAGGGTTATTTAGCGCTATGGAGGCAAGCAATTGGGTGTTGTTGGTTCGGCATTGTTCTAACACAAGCTCCACGCAATCTCCCTGTTCATCAAAAAGACACATTCCTTCCATTAGTATCTGTTTTTCGGCATCAGAGCCGAAACTTAAACAGAGTCTAAGTAGCTCAAAGCGCACGTCTTCTTCTAAAAGGAGTAAAGCATAGCAGAGGGCTGACTGAAGAAAATGCTTGTACCAATAAGCCTCAAAGGGTGTGCTGCTGTTTTGTTGGTGATAGTTATGTTGCATTGAGTCCGCACTTAGTCGCACCCATGCAAGCGCCATATGTTCAAGGTGCGAGTCTTTACTTTGTGCATTGAGCGTACGGCTACAAAATCGACCTAAATCTTCGTGTAGCATCAAGTTTTTATCAGTTGCCTTGTCTACTTCCGATTGTATTTTTTTAAGTAAAATCTCATTGAGTTTCATATGTGACACTCCCTTTTAGCCTGACAATTAGCTCGGCGCTATCCAGCGATGAAGTTTGGGGGCAATTGAGAAATAACCAATGCAAAACAACACCCCCCACCACTGGGAGCAGGCAAGGAGTATGGCGGCGTCATAGAGTGGTATTCTGCTAAGTAATGCACCAATTGACGGAGTCGAGGGCTGTTGATTTGTTTTGATGAAGCGCAGAATTAAGTGCTTCAGAGTTGGATAGGTACACATTGCCAACATTATTATTAGAGGCAGTGAAACTGGAAGTGCAAGCGTAAGCAGCCAAGGCGACAATAGAAGCGTTAAACTATACCAGTGACTTTTTTGGGTAGTATGCTCATACTGAGCGAGCAACGTAACGCCAGAAATATAGCCAGCTAAAGGTAGAGCAATAGCTAATGCATCGCTAAAAGAGTCGGCCATCATCTGTGCGCAAATAAGGTAAATCAAGGCACGACATGCGCCCATGAGGAATCGAGACAAAGAATAGCGTTTGTGAAGACAGTTGTAGCTGACGATGCAAAACAGCAGCAGTAGAGCCAAGCTAGTTAATAGGCCAACGTACTGAACGCTTGTTTGAAAAGCGAGCGCTAACAATAGAATGAATCCTGAAGTTAGCAGGACCAATGAGTAACAAAGAACGAGTCTTTGCGATATTTGTCCCTGTATGATGGGGCGCTCAGGGTTGTGAATGCGGTCCCAATCGACGTCAGAGGCATCATTGAGGTACATACCACCTAAATAGAGTAAAGAGAAAGCAACACATAGCCAAAGCAGCACCAATCCTTCTATAGGTTTTTGCGTGACCCACGCAGTCCAAAAAAATGCTGCAAGGACATTGCTCCAGACGGTAGGCAGGTTGGATATTCTACCTAAGCACAATAAGGTATGAAGTGATGGTGACTTTTTGTCGATAAGACTGATCATAGCTTCACTTATGTCGCCAAGTTTTGATGTTTTTTCTTCAACAATACGATCGCCTGTTCAAAGCGCTGAAAATCGACCGAATTGTGGCTTTGATGGCTGCCAATCTCATGAACAATAGGAATGGACAGCTCCCCACCAAGATGTTGACGAAACTCTTCTATGCCATTCAAAACGGCGAGATTGCCTTTTTCGTCCAATAAGCTTAGACATGGATGCCATAACTTGAAGCCTACATCGCAAAGCACGTTGATACAGCGTTGATAGACTGTGTTGTCAATAAGATTGTTTAACAAGGCGTAAGTAAGATCTATCGCAATGCCAATAGCAACCGCCTCACCATGCTTGAGCTGATGATTTGATAGCTTTTCCAGTTTATGGGCGCTCCAATGACCAAAGTCGAGTGGGCGAGTATTGCCCCTTTCAAAAGGGTCATCAGACTTCACGATGTGATCGAGATGACAATCTGCGCAAGTTTTTATCATTTTCGACATAGCGTTGGTTTCGAAGCGAGCTAAAGCCATTCGGTTATCTTCTAGCCAAAGAAAGAACTCTTTGTCTTTTATCAGTGAGACTTTTATTGCCTCTGCCATGCCTGCGCGTTTGTCCCTTTCACTTAGTGTTTTTAACCACTCAATATCATTGATAACAGCGGCAGGAGGAGCAAAGCAGCCAAGTAGGTTTTTATGTTCAAACCCATTGATACCATTCTTTACACCTATGCCAGCATCGTTTTGTGCCAACGTGGTTGTCGGAACGCGAATATAACGAACTCCCCGATGGAAAATAGAGCAGGCGAAACCAACAGTATCGAGTAGAGCGCCTCCTCCAACAGCAATAACGCAGCTTTGGCGGTCTAGGTCATTTTGCAGCATTGCATTGATGCATTTGTCAATGTTAGTTTGAGTTTTATTAAGCTCGCCATTGCTCAAAATAAAAGGGACGGCAGCTTTTTGGTAGGAAGCGAAGTATGTGACAATACCGTCTTTAAGCTGAGGTATGGTATCGATAACCCCTGAATCAATAATAACTAGAGCAGGGCTTTGGGTATTACACTTAAAAAGTCCATCTATAGTGTCGCTTAAACAAGAGTTTATAGGTGAAAATATATGGTCGTTATAAATTACGTCATAAGAATAGTTAATCGCAAAACTAGCATGATAAGTTTTATGACTATTTGAATTTGGTTTAGTATCGGATTCCTCTATTAAGTTTTCGCAAAGTGTGTGTGGGGACTCATATTGACCTTCGCTTATAGCTGTCGGGCTCGAACGGAAGTATTCGATTAAAATGCGAAATGAACAAGCCAAAATAGGAACTAAAATAGACGCTAAAATAATATATCCAATAGAGTCTAGATACTGGATACTGCTACCGACAGATGCATAAATTAACGCGATCCCAAGGTTGGCAGCTCCTGTAATAAATAGAAATCGCCAGAATGGATATCGTCTCATGCCTGAGGCGACGACAGAGGTTTCAGCCAAGATAGGTACGCCACGCATTGTAACTAGTGCCAGGTCGTTAATACACAGCGATAGTTTCGAAGCGCTTGCAATATCTTTTTCCTTTAACCATCGACTTGGTGCAATTGACAGTAAGCCACTTCCTAAGAAGTAACCTATGATGGCGCCCAAACACATGCCGGAGAATACTATCAGGGTAGCGTAAGCAAAGCCATAATATGTGGCAGCGAAAATTGAAATTAAGCTAGATGGCACAGGGAGGAATATATCTAAGGCTAAAAGTAGTACCAATAATAGAGCGATGGCAACAAGTTGGTTTTGGTTGTTTGAAGCGGTGCGAGTAAAGTCAGTGTATACCTGAGTTATCGTGTTATCCAGCATCAAAAAACTGATCAGTATCGTTGTAGATATAAAAACACACGATAGAACTAAATAGTGATTTCTTAACATGCTCTAATCCAATGAATAATAATGTTTAGGTACAAAGTTATTACGGCTGATTAAATGCAATCAAAATCAGACTTATTCATCAGTGAAAAGCATAATTGCAATACAAAACCAAGCTTAGCTTACGCTTGTTGCATTTCAATCTGATGCATATCAATTTGGTGGTGCATTGGTGTTTGTGTGATAAAAGTCACACAAACATTACTTCTTGAGGTGAAGTTTAAGACAAAGCAGGAGGAAGAAAGAATCTCCCCCCTGATAATGCAGCTAGAAGTGCTGATTCAAGTGCGCTTCAAATCGAGCAAAGTCATTGTTGATGTCGCCATTTTTCATCACGTCATAAGAAGCCGCAAAGGTTGGCATGGTTGTCATACCAAAGTAGCGGAAGTTGCCGTGCATGATATTTTCCTTTTAAAGAATGAACCCATTTATTTGGGTAAGGGTAAATGATATTAAATAGACGTCTATTAAAGCGTGTACAAGATTACAATCAAATCAAATTTAACAAATCTATGATCTAGACCTTGTATACCGTTTGAAATAAAGAAGAAACTCAATTAATAACGATAATTTATGCTATCCGATCTGTCGGATCTTCCAATATTTGTACATGTACACTAAGTAATAACGTCATAATTGTTCGTTTGTAGGGGTTATCAGTGATGTTAGGCATTGACATCTCAGTTATGAAGTGACTATTGCAATCACACAGTGGATTTGTCTTTTATATATGGAATCAATAACAAGATAGAAAAATATCGCCACTTCTAATTTATTGGCACGATGCCCTGGCACACTAGTAAAATTCGCACCACTCATTGCAATGGTTAACATCTAAGGTTATGTGAATCTACTTAAAGAAAACATAGTTCTTGTAGAACCACTACTTTCTTTGTTGATTGGGGTTATATTGAAAAGCTCATTTCTGTCCCGAATCTTCTCAGAACCTGCGAATGGGACACCTGACCAGACACCAATAAACTAAGTTAACCTAATCCGTACTTTAAGCTCTTGTACGTAACTTTTCTGTAATTTGCTTCCATAATTAAATTCCTACTCACATAACAGGTTGATATCAGTTGAGTTTCATAATAAATGGCAGCAACATAGGCGGAATACAAAGACGGAAAAGTCCGTCCATAAAGCGTTAAGCATACAAAATTGAGTGAATTATTCATTGTGAGAATAGATATATGAAGAAGCCGAATACTTATCGCAAAGCATTGAAGGATTGCGAAAAGATTGCTCAGGAAGAATTCAAAGCGGCGGTAAAGTTTAGTAAGCGTTGCGATCAAATTGTTAACAACCTAAACAATGAATTTAGCGATATTGCATGGAAGGCAGAACAAGTTACCGCCAAGGGTCAGGTTGCAGCAAAGGGATTGGCTGATATTCAAAGCTGCTTGGGTGCCGGTTATGAGTTGCTAAGGGCTAAGCAAACAAAGGCTTTAGAACAGCAGAAAGAGTCACTAAAAAGCTTTAGCGTTATGTTGTTTGGTCGCACTATGGCGGGTAAAAGCACTATACGTGAAGCCATTACTGGAGGAGATGGTTCAACTATAGGGATGGGGGCGCAAAGAACGACCCGAGACGTGCGTCAGTATGACTGGAATCATCTTCGTATTATTGATACACCGGGGTTTGGCGCTTATAACGGTGAGGAAGATACAGAGATAGCACGCAGCATTCTTGAGCAATCAGATGTGGTTCTCTTTTTACTCAGCGATGACAGTATTCAAGAGTCTACATTTACCGAGCTGAAATACGCCTATCAGTTGAACAAGCCTTTAATATTTGTTGTGAACGTGAAGAAAAACCTGGAGAAGAATGTTCATCGAAAAAAGGCGATAAAAGATCCCGATAGCTATATCTACAATGCTTCAGACCTTGAAGGGCACAAGGAAAGGTTGCGAAATGAAGCTTCAAAGCTGGGTATGAACCCAAGATACATCCATATTGTACCTATACATGCTCAAGCAGCTTTTTTGTCGACTCAGGAAGCCTATAGCGATCAAAAAGAAGATCTTTATCGAGTCAGTCGAATGGATAACCTTCTGGCGCTATTAACAGATGAAATTACACATAAAGGCCGTACTAGGCGAGTTCAAACGCTATTAGGATCGACATTAACCCATACGGATGAACTTGAGACATTGATTCGTTCCCAAAAAGAATCAGTGAAAGGACTGCTCAAGGAATATGCTAATACCCAGAAGCGTGTATATATATGGCACGAACGCCAGTCAAAAAGGGTGCCGGATAAGATTGAAAAAGATGTCGGACGCGCTTTTGCTCCTTTAATGAAGTCAATATCAAGTTTTGTTGATGACAATATTCAGTCTAATTCTTTTGGCAATAGACTCGACGATCACATTGCTTCTTTTGATTTAGAAGAACGCTGCAAAAATGTGGCAAATAATATAGCTGAAGAGCTTGCTGCTGATCTTGAACAATTCAATCGGGATATGGCTAAGAATATTGAGCTTGGTGGCAAGCTCAATATGGAGGGAAGTAAAAGGTCATTTGATCCTTTCGATTATAAACGCATGAATGGTTGGACAGCAGCCGGGTTAGGTGTTCTTTCTGCCATTGCTTTTGCAAATAGCTGGAATCCCATTGGTTGGGGACTAGCAGCGGCGGGTTTCGTGTTTGGTTTATTTCAAATGCTCTCTGATTCAAAAACCAAGAAGCTACAAATGGAAAAACGTAGTCGAACTAAAGAGATTCGTGATGAAATAGAAGTGCAACGGGATAATTCGATTAAAGAAATCACAAAATGGTTTCACAAGGATATCGAACGAAAGCAGATATTGCAGGTTAAATCGGAATTAAAAGAGGTCTGCATGGGGCTTGAGAAGTTTATTCAGTCTCTCGAAAAAGCGTTTCTCCAGCTTGACCAATTAGAACATGACATAAACGAAAGGTACTTGCTGCGGTCTATGGATATCGTGGCTTCCGATAAGTATCAAAAACCACAGTTTAAACGCATAGTCCGCCAACCCGGTTACGCTTGCTATTTCACCGTCACCAATCATTTTAAAGAGCCTGAGCTGCTCTCGTCGTTGCAGACACTTTTGGGTGAGCGGGTTAGAGTGGTATACGAAAACTCGGTAGAAAAGATGCTTTCTCATATGTTGGATCTTAGAAAAGTTAGGGCTCGAGTAGAAGGTGAAAATGGAGAGTATTTCATTTTTGCTAAAGAAGAAGATCTTGGACGGATTATTGGAAAGCAGGGACGCAATATTATGTTGGCTGCTGCTATTTGTAATATCAAGTTATCAGCAAAACCAATGCATGAAATGAGTGAGGTTTGTCATTAATGGAAGAGTTGAAGTTTAATCAGGCTAAACAGATGGTAGCGGCATTTATCGTTAATTTGTCTAATAGAAATAAGTTAACTGAACTGGGTCTCAGTTTTCCTAATCAAGACGAGTATCAAAATTCAAAGCTAAATATCGCTTTTGTAGGCCAATATAGCTCTGGGAAATCCTCTCTAATTAAAGGGTTAACAGGACTTGATGACATTCCCATTGGCTCAGGCGTCACAACCGATCAAGTGACTAAGTATAACTACAAAGATCTGGTTGTATGGGATACCCCAGGCATACTTGCTGGTGAAAGGGAGCAGCATGATGAAGCATCATTTGCAGCGATGGATCAAGCGGATTTGTTGATTTACGTGATTACAAATGAACTGTTTGATGATGTTGTTGGGGCTGCGTTTAGAGATCTATGTTTTACAAAAGGAAGAGAAAAAGAAATTCTTCTGGTAGTAAATAAATCTCAACGCGATTCAGGTACTGTAGAGACCAAATTAAATGGGATTGCTGAGGTTTTAGAACCTAGAATACCGGAAGACTTTCCTATTGTATTTGTTGATGCAGAGTCATATTTCGAGTCATTAAAAGAAGAGGATGAAGAAGATAAAGCAGAGTTAATGGCTCTATCCAACTTTAGTGGCTTTATCGAAGCTATTGACAAATTCTCCCAAGAGAGAGGTTTGCTAGGCAAGGTGACTACACCATTAGCCGCTATGCACACTCAATTAGAAGAGTTACTAGGCAAGTTGGCAGCTGAAGATCCGACGCAGGAAGCGCTGGTTGAACTGCTTCAGCAAAAGATGAGAATATTAAAGTCTAGTCAAAAGCAGCTTCAAGAGCAGTTTGATGGCAATCTAGCTGAAATGGAGCAAAATATTCTACTTATTGGTGATGAGCTGGCGGAGTCAGTGGATGATGGCCTCAATGAGGCGGATTTTAAGCAAATACAGCAGCGCTCTGCAGATGATGTTCTTACTCAAGTTAAGCAAACCCAACTGAAACTTGAGAAAATCGTCGATTCAGCTTTAAGTACTCTTGAATCTGATCTGCAAGAGTTGGATACAAGCCCGCTAGCAGAGTCACTCAAAGCCGCTTTGAGCGATCATTTTCAAGCTACAGAGCAACTTAATGCTAGAGCAGATATTGATATTGAAACGCATAATATCGGCGATAAATATGAGAGTTCGGTAAAAACACAGCAGACTCTTAAGTCTGCAGAGAAAGGATTCTCATGGCTATCAAATCAGGCGATCAATAAGACAGCTAAAGAAGGGATGAAAGCAGCATCGGGCAGTAACCTCCACAAAGCAGTCCTGGAGGTAGGACACTTTTTTGGCGCCAAATTTAAACCTTATCAAGCTATTAATATTGCTGAAAAGATTGGCTCAGTTGCGAAGTTTATCGGACCGGTTATGGCGTTAATCGGCGTAATCGTACAAATCAATGACGACATTCAACAAGAGAAATGCGCTGCAGACCGAATAGCTGCTAGACGCGATATTAGGAAGAATTATCGGGAAATATTTCTTGAGTTGAAAAATGAGTTTGTTAAACGTATGGATGAGCTATCAACATCTTTCTATACGACTGAAATTCGCCATGTTTCTGAAGCATTGCAAGACTTACAGCGCACATCAGAAGCGAATATTGAACAGCGACAACAAATTGAAAAGGCGATATCTGAATTAAACAATCTGCGCGATAGATTGGTCCTTGGGTAGAGTTACGAACTGTTTATCTCTGAACGAACCAAAGCAGGGTTAAAGGCTACATGAGTCAGAGGCCGTAAAGTTAATCTGACGACTTCTGATATCAAGAAAGCACTAGCTAATTATATAGAGAATTAATAATGGATAATGCACAACAAATAAAGCTGATTGCTAGTGAGGCTGTCGATGTAATGGAGAGTGTATCCAATGCTGCTGAAAAGTTTGCAAACAGATCTAAAGCTTCAAGTGGATACGCTCAACTAGCAAGTATCAACGCATTCACTGATACGCATGCTGTTGATAATATGTGTGAAATATCAAGTTCTATCCAAGCAGGGTATCGTGCTCTTGAGAATGAGCCAGCTATTGCAAGAGTCCTGTATCATGACGGGGTTGACTCTAAAATACTCTACATATCTCGTAAAAGCGCTCTCAATTTAGATGGAGACATAGCACTTGCCAGTTATGATTCCCCATTAGGCCATTTAGCTTCTCTACAAGTTGGGGATGAGGCAACATTAAATATTGGTGGTAAATCAGTATTATTAGAAGTGTTAGAAACTTTGACACTTAAACCTCAAAAAAGCACCAATGGTTGGGATTCTTCATTTTCTATTTTTACATCAGAAGATGAGGAATGTAGAACGTATGAGCCTTCTTTACGTCGATTGTTTGAAGAGGAAAAAGATCTATCCGATACGTCTTTTTTAGATTCGTTACTTAATGGTGGAGATTCCTCAACTGACTTTACTATGGGTGTTAAGCACCAAGTTCGTACAGCCATGAGTCTTAGAGACCAGCCAGTCTTAGATAAATTTCAGTCAGCTATTTTTCGCTTACCTTTAGATAGCCAATTAATCATTCTAGGGCCGCCTGGAACGGGCAAAACAACCACACTAATTAAACGCCTAGGTCAAAAACTAAATGTTGAATATCTAGACGTTGACGAACAAACTCAAATCAAGAACTTAAATGGTGGAGAAGCCAAACACAAAACCAGTTGGATCATGTTCACACCTACTGATCTATTAAAGCACTACTTGAAAGAAGCTTTTGCTAAAGAGCAAGTACCTGCGTCATCTGAGCAAATCAAAACCTGGGGAAGTTACAGCAACTATCTTGGGCGAAATGTTCTATCCATTTTACAATCGACAGGTAGCAGTGGCTTCGTTAAAAAAGATGATAGTTATCTCAATTCTAAAGCATGCTCTAATCTGCCTAAGTTTTATGAAGACTTTATTGATTTCCATAAAACTGCCGTCGCTAAAGAGTTACTAGCTAGCATCGAGCTTCTTAACAAGCTTGAAAGTTCAGAGCTTATAAGCATACAGTCCGCATTACAATCGGTCGCAAAGTATTTGGAACAGGGTAAGCTAATTGCTTTCTATGAGAATCTTGATAAGTATCAAGATGACATTCAATTACTCTTAAAAAAGCAGAAAGATAGCTCAGAGTCACTACTACGTGGGTCTTTAGCCTATCAGGTAAATACTGACAAAGGCTTTATTTCCGATTTGATCTCTGTGATTAATGATTGGAAAAAGAACAAACTATCTGAATCAATCATCGATGAAGAAGATGATGAAAATGAAGAAGATGAACAGATCGTTACTCCGCAACAACAAGCTTTTAGTGAATATAAGAAAGCTATTAATGCATTAGCGCGAGCTAAATACCTAAAACGAAGCCTTCCCAAAGATGGGCTACCTAACACGATCATACAGTGGTTAGGTACTCGACTACCTGAAGCGGATAAACTTCAAAATCTTGGTTTCTTAGCGATTCAAATGCGTGAGTTAAGGAAGTTCAAAAGTGCTGAATTAAAGTATTTAAAAAATATATCAAAACACTATAGAGCCTTTAGGAAATCTGAAGAAGTGCCTCAAACCTGGTTTGATCATCTACCAACTAAACCTAATCATATCGAGCAATCAGAGTTGGACGTGATTATTTTAAGTAAGCTAAAAATTGCAAGAGAACTGCTCAATGAAAACTTTGTTCGACAAAGAGTTGAGTTAAGTTCTTACCTCCAACTTCAATTAATTAACGAAACATTCAGAAACCAAGTCTTAGTTGATGAAGCGACCGATTTTTCACCTATTCAATTAGCGTGCATGGAATCGCTAACAACGCTTTCTATAGGTTCTTTCTTTGCGTGTGGCGATTTTAACCAAAGAATAACTCTGCTGGGAACTCAGTCCGTGGAACAACTTAGTTGGGTATCGGCAAATCTAAGATCTGAACCGATCAACATTGTGTACCGCCAAAGTAAATGCCTAAACGAGTTCGCCAAGGCGCTTCTCCAAGAGATGGGTGGCAATGTCGAATACAGCGGAGAGCTTCCAGACAAGTCGAACCATCAAGGTGTTAGTCCTGTTTTGCTAGAGAACGAACATAATATTCACACGCTTGTACGCTGGCTAAAAGATAGAATATCTGAAGTTGAACAGACTGCAGATGCACTACCTAGTATTGCAATTTTGGTAAACCATGAAGAAGAAGTAAAACCATTGGCAGAAGCTCTAACTGAAGAATTAGAAGATTTAAACATTAGAGCGGTAGCTTGCAGTGATGGACAGTCCTTAGGGGAAGGTAATGACGTTCGAGTATTTGATGTTCAGCACATTAAAGGGCTTGAGTTTGAAGCTGTATTTTTTGTAGGTGCGGATGTATTAGCTGACACTCAACCTGAACTCTTTGATAAATACCTTTACGTTGGTGCAACTCGTGCAGCAACTTTTTTGGGGATTACTTGTGAAGGTTCTGCTCCAAATTTAATAGATAAATTGCGGCTTTCTTTCCAAGAAAATTGGGGGTAGTCGGTTATTAGATGGATAAGGAAATTTGGCCAGCCATATGTAGGCTGGTCGGATAATGGCGATACTAGAAGTCATCCGAAAAAACAGAGTGCTCTACGGTTCGTAACTCAGAATTGTACTAAAGCTTCTCAAGTTGAACTTTTACCCGTGGCACTTTCTAACTCGAAAGTGTCCCTTTTATTTTCGGCAGTACCGCCAGGTACTCCTAGACAATAATATAGAAGAGATTCTAATTTGGATGTATCTAAAAACCACATACGGTCGGATGCATAAGTTACTATCTAATCTTGATTACTTATCAGAACCAGATTTTTCGGTCGAATGAATCATTGAGAGCATCGAGGCTAGATTGGATAGTTTCCGTAAGGTACTATCAGCATTGAAATAATTGTTGTAATTACGAGATTATGAACAAAGAGCCTCGGTCTCGTTCTATTTAATGTATGAGGGAGAGTATGGCGACAATCGCAATTCCACGTGTAAGTGATAATCTGTTACTTCAAGTTTTCATGAATGATGTCTTATTTCACTATGAAGAACTTGGAATGGATTCCACCTCCAAGGTGATAGTGTTAATCGCTAGTAATTCATATTGTGTCCAAGCTGTAAACGGGGCTAATGGCGATGGTTCGTTAAAGGATGAGTTTTTGGAGTCATTACGATCGTCGACAAATACGAGTTGTGCAATTGAGTCCATAGTTGTCCAAGATCCCACAAAAACTCATAGTTCAATTACCTACAGGCGTTCTACTGAATCTCTAATAGATCAACTAAGTACGGTTTCTAATCAAAGACTCCCAGTTGAAATGTTAGGGGTGTACACACTATTACAAACGAAACTTCAGATGAGTATCGGCTCTGCATCGACTGGAGAGATGCAATCTGATGTGTTTGCTGCTCACCATGAAGTGTTGACTAAGTTGGAAGGGCTAAATACCACCCTGATTGACAAGCAACATGAAAAAGTTAGGGCATTAGATGCTGAAAAATCAACATATCTTGACCAGAAAAATAAAGAATTTGCTTCTAAGCATGAAGCACTAGATGCAGATTACGCTGCTAAACAACAGAGGCTAGAAGACGAATATAAAGCAAGAAGTGAAGAGCTTGATGCAAGAGCCAAACTTATTGAAGATTCTGATAATACGACTGCTAGACGAAAAACAACTACGTCTATGCTTGAAGATGTTCAAGAAAAGGCTAAGTATTTCAACTTCTCTTCGTCTGTTACACTTCGTTCAATATGGGCAATTGTATTAACAGTATTGCTATTAGTTGCAGGTGCACTTGGTGCGTATGTCAGTGCATTAGAATTAAAAGAGCTTCATTATCAGTACCCTAGTAATGGGTTAGTGCAGACAGGAAAGTCAACGCTCACTGAAGTGTCGAAAGATGCTGCAGAAGCTAAACTAACCGCAATAAAGGAATCAAATTACGTTTGGTTCTTGTATATCAGAGCATTTTTGAGTTCCGCACTGTTTATTTCATCAGCTCTTTATATGATCAAGTGGTTTAACTCATGGGCAAACAGGATTGCTCAACAAGAACTGGATAATCAGCAATTTGTTCGAGATTTGAATAGAGCTCATTTGGCTGTAGAGATGTGTCTTGAATGGAATGAGAAGAAAGATGGTGATATTCCTGAGCGCCTATTAGACTCGCTTACGGAAGGGTTGTTCAAGGATAAAGCGCAACCTAACAATGAGATATTACACCCGGCAGAACAATTAGCTTCTGCATTAATCCGAAGCTCAGATTCGATCAAACTCCCTATTGGGTCTAGCGAGCTAGATGTAAGTGGTAAGAAACTATCAAAGCGAAAGCAATCAAAACCAATTCCCCTTGAAGCAGCCGAATAAAATCAAAAACGGTAGTAAGTAATATGTTTATCTACCAAACAAAAGACATACACAAACTACCGTCTTCACGCAGAGTCAATTAACAGATGGCAAGAAGCCTCGGAGTTGCGTATGAAAAACAGAGAAGCGTTTAGATAGAAGAAGCTCTGAAATTAATGGACGTTGGGTATCTCCCGGTCATTAGCAATAGAACTACATCATTGACTTCTTTTTCTGAAACTAAACCTACACATTTACAAGCAAAGCCCAAGTCCTACTCTTCTTAAAGAGTGTTCGGGACAACATGTCAAATTTGAATATTTTGTCACTAAAGAGCTCTAGCTGTGGAAAGTTAGGCCATAGAAAAGTAGAACGGCCTAAAGTTCACGGTTTAAACTTTCCAACAGCTTTGCCTTTTCTTTATCACTCATCTTATCAATTGCACATGCCAATTCAGCACTCAAATCGTTTCTACAGAAAAAGTAGTTTAGTGGTACATCTAATTCTTCGGCCATTCGTTCGAGTGTACCAATATCTGGCACGTGCCTGCCTTTCTCGTAGTGGTTCATTCGTCCACTCGCAGAACTTGGCTCCATACCAATTTTCACCCCCAAATCTTTTTGGGTGATCTTGGCTTTTTTACGCGCAGCTTTGAGCCTCGCTGGGATTGGGTTGTCTTTCTGCACTTACACATTTCTATTCAACCTTTAGGTAACTTAGATTGTCTAAGTTTTACTGATTTTTGTATACTTAGCAATCCTAAGTTTTTATTGTTTGTATTATTAACATGAAGAAAGTAACTAGAATTAACCCTTATATGTTTAACCTATTGATTGAAAGAGAGATGGATAATTTTTCAGTCATAGAGGCGAGGGATGTTTTATGTGACGGTGGTGAACCCTTCTCGAGCAAGGAGAAAGCGCGAAAGTATATCTATAAGCAGCTCTTGTCATATGAGAAAAAAGGTTGGCTTTCTGCCCTTGGAGCTCGCCGAGATAAACGTTACCAAATTACCAACGACTTTAAATTACTCACAACTAAACCTAAGCCGCTTAAGACTAGAAAAACTGAAGCCGATTTTACAACTATTCAAGCTTCCGAGGCTTCTATAACTGTATTGGAGAAAGAGAAGAAGCAACATGAAGGTGAGCTTGCGATTACGCTAGGAGAGATTGAAGAGTATAAATCGTTATTGATGCGCTTCCCAAACAGCAAACAAGACATGCTGCCTCTATTTAACGGAGCAAGAGAGCGCTCAGCCAAGCTATTAGGCCGAATCAATGCACTAACTAATTGGATAAAAGTAATCCAAGGGAATGACCAAAAATGTTAAGGGTGTGGCAAGCCGAGTGCGCAGAACAGGTTATTAATAAATTTACTTCAAATAAGCGACCACACTTTTTCTGCCAAGCAACTCCTGGTGCAGGTAAAACAGTTATGGCTGCAGAGGTTGCAAAGCAATTGTTTGCACGGCATATGATAGATTTGGTGCTCTGCTTTTCGCCATCTCTTTCGGTCGCTGAGGGGATGCAGAAAACATTCGCCTGGAAATTAAAGTGTTCATTTAACGGAGGGCTTGGATCTCTTGGAGGCTCTTACACTTACCAATCAATTAGATTTTTGGATGAGAACTTTTGGAAAACCGTCAATAAACATCGAATTTTGGTCGTATTTGACGAGATTCATCATTGTTCGTTTGAGAGCGATGGTCGCTCTAACTCATGGGGTTTAGATATTGTCTCAAAAATACAAGGGTTGGCACGATATACATTGGCACTGTCAGGTACACCTTGGCGCTCAGATCAGTTACCAATTGTTATGGCTGAATATTCTGACCCAGAAGGCATTCTTATTTGTGATTATCAATATAGCCTGCGACAGGCACTTGTTGATGGAGTATGCCGTAAACCAAAAATTGCTTTAATCGATAGCGAGCATTTAAGTATTAAGACTAGCAGTAACAACCACCATTTCGCCTCAATTTTGGATTGTCTTAAACAATCCGATATTTCTTACCAAAACCTCATCCATAATGAAGAGGCTATGAATTATATCTTGAATAGTGGCTGTCAAAAACTCTCTCAGATCAGGGAGTTGTCGCCAAATGCAGGCGGGTTAGTGGTGGCTGCTTCTATCAAGCACGCTAAAGACATTCAAAAACGGCTAGTTGAGCGATTTAATCAATCAGCCAGCATTGTGACTTACCATCATGTAAACCCATTAAGTGAAATTGAGTCTTTTCGTCATTCAAATGTTCAATGGATAGTGAGTGTTGGGATGATCAGTGAAGGTACGGATATCCCAAGACTGCAGGTTTGTTGTCATATGAGCTCAATCAAAACTGAACTTTACTTTAGGCAAGTCCTTGGAAGAATATTGAGAGTTAACAACTCAATTAACCAGGAAGCATGGTTGTATACCTTCGCTGAAGAGAGTCTGATTAAGTTTGCTGAGCGTGTAGAAGAAGACATTCCAGAATGTTGTATGTTTGTTGATATTGAAAACTCAGCACCATCATATTGTTTGGGGCCTCTTTCAGAAGAAACAGGCATTATTTCTACATCAAGAACAGGTGATGTTTCCAAACTTGAATGGGGTATTGGCTCTTATTCGGAAAGTGAGAATAGTTGTTTCTTAACCTCTGAAGAATCCGAACGCGTTAAGTTGGGTTCTTTTCGAGAGCGAATTATTGCGGCCTTTGATTATGTTTAACTTTAGTCAAGGAGTTATCAATGTGTTTTAAAAAACTTGATGAACTGGATGTGAGTTACAGTAACTATGAACTAGGTTTAGAGCGCTATGTCATGGGGATATGGGACTTGCATATTTACAGGCATCATGTGTTTCGCGTAGATCTGGCGGATTCATTGGTTCATAAGATTAATCAGGTAAATGCGTCGCTAGGGATTGCTGTGCAATCCATTGATTTAAATGACTATAAGAATAATTTTAGGTTATCAGAGAGCCTCAACAGTGTGATCGAGGAAAATGAATATCCTAAATGGATTTGGATTTACGGCATTAAAGCGCTAGGCGATACTTATTTTTCAGGTTGGCTGCGTTCTCGTTTAACGGTAAGAACTATAGAAAACTTAAGAGTGGTCTTTGTTGCTGATTCTCACCAGGTTTATCATGATGTCTTTTGCAAAAGTAGTGCTCCATTCTATCAATCTACGGTGTCGTTGCAGACTGAAATAGAGCAGCTAAGTTGAGCCTTAAAAGTTTTCCCCGTTAAGCTAACGATCGTTAGGCTAATGTTCGTTAGCTTAACAATGCTCTATGACTCACGAAATACAAATTAATTGAATATCAACTAAATGCTTAATGGGGTAAACTCCCTCCCTGTAAGTAAAATTAGTTACGGAAGTCAAAATGGCAACCTTACTCAGTTGGCTTGGTAGAACAGATCTTGATCAAATGAAGCTAGATAACCCAGCTTCAATTGCAACGATTGCTTTGAAATGCAAACCTCTAGACAGCATTATTATTCTTGCCAGTACCTGGGATGATGAATGGCATGACTACAAAGAGTGGTTGGAGAGAAAGCTGGCATGTGTGGGGCGTTCCAAAACCTCAGTGGTCATCCAACGTGTTCGATTGGCGTCGCCGATAGATTATTCCTCTATAACCAAAGTGATGCAAAAGCAGCTGAGCAATATTTCTGCAGGCTCGGAACATATTTACTTAAACCTCACATCTGGAACGCCGGCAATGACAGTTGTTTCAGTCTTACTCGGTAAGAGCATTGCTAAATGCCAGTTACTTCAAACATCACCCAAAGGTGAGTTAATCGAGGTTGATATACCCGTCGATTTCGCGACGGAATACACCAAATCCTCTACTAGCGCGATACAGTCACTGTCATCAGATGCCCCTCATTTAAGCTCGGCTTTTGAAGCTATAACAACAAAGTCGAAAATCATGCAGGTTCTAGTGAAAAAAGCTCACAGACTCGCATTATCTGATTTACCTGCGCTTGTCCTGGGTGAAAGTGGTTCAGGCAAAGAAGTCATGGCAACAGCCATTCATAATGCGAGCTCTCGCTCAGATAAACCATTCAGAGCCGTTAACTGTGGTGCATTACCAGAGAATTTGGTGGACTCAATTCTATTTGGTCACATCAAAGGGGCGTTTACTGGAGCGGATAAAGATCATTCAGGGTTATTTGAACAGGCAAATGGCGGCACCTTGTTCCTAGATGAAGTAGGCGAGCTGCCACTTAATGTCCAAGTTAAATTACTTAGAGCTTTGCAACAAAAAGAGATTACTCGAGTCGGTGACGTTAAATCAAAAGTTGTTGATGTTCGCATTATCGCAGCAACACACCAAGACTTGTTTAATATGACATCGCAAGGAGCCTTTCGGGAAGACTTATTCTACCGACTCGCCGTCGGGGTTATTGAAATGCCACCGCTTAGAGCGAGATCGGAAGACATTCCTGAACTAATATCAACACTAATGAACGATATCAATCAACAGGCTGACAAACACCCTCTGTTCGAAAGTAAGAAAATTTCCACTGATGCAATAAATTTTGCAAAATCCTATCCATGGCCCGGAAATATCAGGGAGCTTTGGAATACACTGAATCGCGCTGTGTTATGGTCCGAATCACCTACCATTTCTGCCGAAGACCTTCAATCATCAGTATTAAGTGCAGGCAGAAGGCAATCATCTCGGGGGGAGTTTTTTGTACCTGGGGATATACAGCAATACATTGATACTATTAAGAAAGATGCGGTTGAATCAGCTTTAGAGTATAGTCGCAACAATAAATCCAAAGCAGCTGAAGTACTAGGTCTAAAGAGCCATCAAACGTTAAGCGGTTGGATGACAAAATTAGGCATCGAAGAATAAGCAAGTTGGCTAAAACAGGGGTGGCACACCCATTGCTCATTGAGGTCAGGAGTACAATAAGAGTGAAAACGTCAGTGAACTTTGAACATCTAAGAAAAGACTGGCCAGAATTGGCTGAATTGGGTGCATTTGCCGAAGCTTATGCAGTGACAGATCCTCAAAGCTCGATGGTAAAACTTCGTTGCTATGTCGAAAAGATTGTAGGTTACCTATATCGAGAGCTACGTATACCTGTATTGCCAAATGCATCGGTTCACGACAAGCTAACGAGTGCTTCGTTTACTGCCATCATCCATAAAGATATTCTCGATAAATTTCATGCTGTGCGCAAAGGCGGAAACAAAGCTGCCCATGACGGATATGTCAATCAGCATGACGCACTCTGGTTACTCAAAGAATCCTACCTGATTGGTTGTTGGCTTTTCATTGCCTATGGGGATGGTTCCCAAGAAGAATGTCCACGATATTCTCAACCTGACAATGCTCCGCTAGAGGGTGAGTCTAAAGCAGATTTCAAGCGAAAAAACAAACAGCTACAGCAAAAGCTTGCCCAGAACAGCGAACGGCTTACACAGGCATTAAAAGAGCTTGAGGAGGCGAAAGAAGCCCAGTTGTTGGCCCAGCAGACTGCCAGTAAGCTCAAGTTGGAAGTTGATCAAACCAAAGCTGATAAGCTAAAGCGCAACACCCTTAAGTTGAAAAATAGCTTTGACTTTAACGAAGCGGAAACTCGTAAACGTCTAATCGATTCTGAGCTAAGAAGTGAAGGCTGGGACGTTGCACTCGCAGAGGTGAGCACTGAACAAGTATCCAAAGAGTACGAAGTAGATGGTCAACCGACTCAATCGGGCAAAGGTCGTTGTGACTACGTACTTTGGGATGACAACGGCAAACCACTGGCGGTTATCGAAGCGAAGAAAACCCGCGTGGACGCGCGAGCAGGGCAAGAGCAAGCCAAAATTTACGCTGATGCGTTAGAAAAACAATCGGGTCAACGCCCAGTTATTTTTTATACCAATGGTTACGATATCTGGCTGTGGGATGACGCTCAAGGTTACGTGCCACGTAAACTGTTTGGTTACTACTCTAAAGACAGCCTGCAATACCTCATCCAGCAGCGTACGCTGAAAAATGATCTTAACAGCACTCCGATTGATACCGAAGTCGCAGGTCGACTCTATCAAATGGAGTCAATCACTCGTGTTTGTGAACGATTTAGCGATAAGCACCGTAAAGCGCTGGTCGTGCAAGCCACAGGTACAGGTAAAACACGTGTTTCTATTGCATTGACCAAGCGTCTACTTGATGCAGGTTGGGCAAAGCGAGTGTTATTCTTATGTGACCGTAAAGAGCTACGCAAGCAAGCGGCAAACGCATTTAATGAGTTCACTAAAGAGCCGTTATTCGTAAAGGGGAAAAGCAAAAAAGAACTCGCGAGTAAAGCGCGTATCGTGATCGCGACTTACCCAGGCATGATGCAAACCTTCGAAGAGTTTGACGTTGGTCACTTCGATCTTATTATTGCCGATGAATCGCACCGCTCTATCTACAACAAGTATGGTGAGCTGTTTAAGTACTTTGATGCGCTGCAAGTGGGCTTGACGGCAACGCCAGTAGAGATGATTTCCCGCTCGACCAGCCAGCTGTTTGGCTGTGACTACAAAATGCCAACGGCGAACTATCCGCTAGAACAGGCGATTGAAGAGGGTAATCTCGTCCCTTTCAAAGTCGTTTCTCATACCACCAAGTTCTTGCGTGATGGTATTAAAGGTAATGAGCTCACTGATGAGCAGATGGCTGAGCTAGAAGAACAAGGCATCGACCCGAATGAACTCGATTTCGATTCAAAGCTGATTGATAAAGCTATCTTCAATAAAGACACCAACCGCCAGATCATCCGTAATCTAATGGAACGTGGTCTTAAAGATGTTGATAATCAATTGCCTGGTAAATCGATCATCTTTGCTCGTAGCATCAAACACGCAGAACTTATCGCCGATCTGTTTGCGGAATTGTACCCCGATTTGGGTGGTAACTTCTGCCGAGTGATTCACTCGAAATATGAACGAGCGGATGAACTGATCGACAACTTCAAAAGTGCAGAAGGCAACAAAGAAGAGATCACCATTGCGGTGTCTGTCGATATGCTCGATACCGGTATTGATGTGCCGGAATGTATCAACCTTGTGTTTGCTAAACCGATTAAATCGAAAGTGAAGTTTTGGCAAATGGTAGGTCGTGGTACCCGTTTGTGTGAGAACTTGTTTGGTCCTGGCGAACATAAAAAACATTTCTTGATCTTCGATCACTGGAACAACTTTGAATACTTCAAAATGAACCCAGATGAAGATGATGGTGCAAAAGGTAAGTCTCTTGCGCAAAAGGTATTTGAAGCGCGGCTAAACTTGGCTGATGAGGCTCTAAAACGTGCAGAGATGGATATCTTCGACGCAGTAGTTCCACAGATTAAAGCCGATATAGAGTCGCTTAACGACAAAACCATCGAAGTGCGTGAAAACTGGCAAATCAAAGCGCAGCTAAGTAATGAGAAAACCTTGCACCAAATGGCTCCGGATACCAAAGAGCTACTGCGCTCTACCATGGCCCCGCTAATGCAATGGAAACCGATTACTGGCGAGAGCGAAGCTTTGCGCCTCGATCTCCAGTTCTTAGAACTTGAGCTTATCAAACTCACACAACCCTCCAAGGTCGATATTGTTGCGATGCCGATTATGGACAAGGTCACTACACTATCCATGCACCTTAATGAAGTACGCAGTAAGGCCAGTTCGATTAAGCAGGTGCAGCAGCCTAACTTCTGGAATGACGCTGACCACCATGAACTAGAAACTTGCCGAAGCGAGCTTCGGACGGTAATCCATTTGCGTGATAAAGGCGCGACACCGCCTCCTAAGCCAACACCTGTATTGGACGTGAAAGAGGACGCGGCTGAATATCGCACTGAAGAGGTGAAAACCGATATTGTGACGGTGGACTACCAGATCTACAAACAAGAGGTCGAAAAAACACTGTCACCATTGTTTGAATCGAATGAAGTGTTGCAGAAAATACGCGCTGGACAATCAGTAACAGAAGCGGATTTAGACACGCTCAATGCGCTTGTGCATACCCAAAACCCAAGTGTTGATCTTTCAATTTTGAAAGAGTTTTTCCCGGAATCAACCGCAGGACTTGATCAGATTCTGCGTACCATTGTTGGCATGGATGCAAAAGCGATTGAAAATGAGTTTACGGCCTTTGTGCAGCAAGTGCATACCCACCTTAACTCGAGACAACAGCGCTTTATTGGCATGCTCAAAAACCACCTTTGTCGCTACGGTAGCGTCGATATTGAACAGCTGTACGATGCACCATTCAATCAAATTGATGATGCTGGCTTGGATGGCGTATTCCCAATCCCAGCTCAAGCGGATGTGGTGGAGCAGTTTGTGCGTCGTTTCAGTGTCCATTTGGGCGAGAAACAGCCAAGTGTTGAGAAAGTACTTAATTAACACTTTAGCCCCAGCAAGTCGATAAGTACACTAGACGCAATTCCAATTGACGCGGCTCAGGCTCATTAATTCATACCCCGAAGAGGGGAAAGCGACCTGCGTTAATTGCCTAAAAGATACATAGAGAACCGATCATGATTACATCAGGCGCATTAAAGAGCCAAATCAACAAACTGTGGGATGAATTCCATACGGGTGGCATCACCAATCCCCTTACCGTCGTTGAGCAAATTACCTATTTGATGTACGCCCGTATGCTAGACATGAGTGAACGTAACGACGAAAAGCGGAGTGCTCGCACTGGCAAACCCTTTAATCGCCGCTTTCCTGACGACAAACAACATGTCCGTTGGGAAAATTTCCGTCACCTTGGTGCAGAGCAATTGTACCCATTAGTAAAAGATGAATTGTTCCCATTTTTCAAGCAGCTGACTACGGAAGACACCCTGTTTGCTGAGTTTATGAAAGATGCGCAGCTCATGATCCAAAAACAATCGCTACTGGTGAGAGCGGTTGAGTTGGTGAGTGAACTGCCACTGGAAAACAAAGATGTAAAAGGTGACTTGTACGAATACCTGTTGTCTAAATTGACCACCGCAGGGATCAACGGCCAGTTCCGTACCCCGCGCCATATTATTCGCGCCATGATTGAAATGCTCGATGTAGAAGAAACCCACCGAGTGTGTGACCCTGCCTGTGGTACGGGTGGCTTCTTGTCTTCGACCTATGAATACCTGCTAGAAAAGTATTCATCTCCTGAAGGCGTAGAGAAAGAACAAGCGTTTGATACAGAGGGTAAGCCTGTACTCGATGTGTACGGTAACCCAGTGTTTAATTACCTTTATGCAGGTGATCTACTTTCTAACCGTTGGCACATTGACGAAGACATGTTCCACGGCTTTGACTTTGACTCTACTATGCTGCGCGTGGCAGCAATGAACTTGGTGATGCACGGCGTAAAACAGCCAGACATCCATTACCAAGACACCCTAAGCCAAAGCTTTATGGAACGTTTCCCTGATGAAGCGAAAAATGGCTTTGATATCATCCTAGCTAACCCGCCATTTAAGGGCAGCTTAGATGAAGAAGACGTCGATCCTGCGATTCTAAAAGTGGTCAAAACCAAAAAGACCGAACTGCTGTTTGTCGCGCTGATCCAACGTATGCTGAAAGTAGGTGGTCGCACTGCAACCATCGTTCCTGATGGCGTGTTATTTGGTAGCTCTAAAGCGCACCAAACCCTGCGTAAACACCTAGTAGAAGATAACCAGTTGGAGGCGGTGATCTCGCTACCAAGCGGGGTATTTAAGCCTTATGCGGGAGTTTCAACCGCTATTCTGATTTTCACCAAAGGTGGCAGCACCAATAATGTTTGGTTCTACGATGTTCAGGCCGATGGTAAATCGCTCGATGATAAGCGCACACCAATCAAAGATAACGATCTGCCAGACTTGGTGAAGCAATACAAAGCCTATCAAGCAGCGGTTATGGCAGGCGAATCAACCGAGCAGTGGTCAGACAAAACCCAAAAAGCGTTCTTGGTAACGAAAGATGACATCAAAACGAACAAATACGACTTGTCGATCAACAAATATAAAGAAGTGGTGTACGAGCAAGAAAGCTACGAAGAACCCAAAGTGATTCTAGGCAAACTTAAAGCACTAGAAAATGAGATCTTGGCTGACCTCGATGAGTTGGAGTCGATGCTATGAGTTGGCCATTGGTGAAGCTAGGCGACCTGTTTAAGGTTACATCGGGCGGAACTCCATCGCGCAAAAAGTCGGAATATTACGATGGGGGAGACATCCACTGGGTAAAAACTGGAGACCTCCACAATAAGTATGTTCGTTCAGCTAGCGAGTTTATTACTCAAGAAGGGTTGGATGGTTCTTCTGCTAGGCTTTACCCAAAAGGTACGGTACTGGTTGCAATGTATGGGGCGACGATAGGAGCTTGCTCTATTCTTGATATCGAAGCAGCAACTAATCAAGCATGTGCTGCATTCACTCCTAGTGAAAAAGTTGATCCGGTGTTTTTGTATTACTTGTTGAAGCATAGCAAACCAGCTTTTGTCAAAGCAGGTTCAGGTGGAGCACAACCCAACATTTCAGGTACCTTTCTTAAGAATTTTGAAATCCCACTCCCTCCACTAGATGAACAAAAGCGCATCGCTGCCATTTTGGATAAAGCCGATGCGATTCGCCAGAAACGCAAGCAAGCTATTGACCTTGCGGATGAGTTCTTACGCAGTGTGTTTTTGGATATGTTTGGTGATCCGGTGACTAATCCGAAAGGGTGGGACAAGAAACAACTCAAATCACTTTTATCATCTATTGATAGCGGGAAAAGCCCAAAATGTGATGGACTACCAGCGAATGTAGGTGAATGGGGAGTGTTAAAGCTCAGCGCAGTGACATCCGGCCAATATTTAGCCCAAGAGAACAAAGCAATGCTGTCGAAGAGTGATGTCGATGAGCGATTTGAAGTTGTTGCTGGTGATGTACTTTTTACTCGGAAAAATACTCGAGATCTTGTTGCAGCAGTTGCTTACGTGTTTGAAACAGAACCTCGTAAGCTAATGCCTGATCTAATCTTTCGACTAAATATTAAAGATAAGTGCGAACTAGAGCCTTTGTATTTGTTTTCGCTTTTAGCTAATAAATCCCAGCGTTCAGACATTCAGCAATTGGCAGGTGGTGCGGCTGGGTCAATGCCGAACATATCGAAAGCAAAGCTACTTGAAGTTGAAGTCCCTGTCCCACCTATTGTGCTGCAACGTAGATTTGCAGAAGTGGTAAGTAAAACAAGGAAGATTCATCAGCAAAATACTGAAAGTCAATCGAATAGCTTTTTGTTTTTCAATTCTCTTTCCCAAAAAGCCTTCTCAGGCCAACTATAAATTTCAGAGGTATCTTCGGATGCCTCTTTTTTGATCAAAGGTTAGGTAAAAATGAAAATAACATCACTTACCATTGCTGGATTCAAAGGCATTAAGAATAAAGCGACCATTCCACTCACGCCCATCACCTTGTTCTTTGGCGCGAACAGTACAGGTAAAAGCACAGTATTACATGCATTACTGTATCTGTATGAAGTGGCCGCTAAACGTAACTTTGATGCGCAGTACAGCTCAATCGCAGGGGAGTCACTTTACTTTGGCGGCTTTCACAATATCGTACATGGTAAGGACTTAAATTGCGTGATCACCTTAGGCGCAACTCTGGATTTCAGGGATGGTGCTGTGGATATTTGGGATGATTATTTGTCTAGTCCTGAACGTCAGTTATTAGAGGGTGAGTTAGGTTTCACACCGGATTCAGACGCTGACGTTGTATCCTTTGAGTTAGACATACCAAAAACCGTGCGTATATCAGCCGATATGAATGCAATAGCCAAGGGATTGAGTATTTCAAAACAGCAGCTCAAGCCGGTCGCCCAGACTGCCAAATTACTCACTATCAACCACTGCCACATTGGGAAGTCGATGAATCGTTTAAAGTCGAAAATCTCTTTGCTTCGGGCCTGTGGGAAGATGTCTCCATCAATAGCCAAGATGCATTGCCTAACATCTATAAAAGGCTTGACCTATCAGAACCACCGTTCGAGTGGTCTGATGTTTTCGAAAGTAATCCGTTAGCTGCTCAGTTGTTTGCTGAGGCTTCACTCTCTCAAGCAGCGTTTGCACCACTAAAACTATTAGTGAAAAAACTTGAAGACTTGCTTCACATTGGGCCGCTACGTATTGTGCCAGCGCGAGCAACCGTCTTGAACAAGAATACGAATACTCAGCGTTGGTATGACGGCACAGCTGGCTGGGAGACTTTCGCCTTTTCGAGTGAAAGGGTAAAAACCAAAACTAATGAAAAGTTCATTAGTAGCCAGTTCTTTGGCACTAATTACTGCTTTGAGTCTCCAGCTTACGGTGAAGCTAGTTTGAGTGAAAAGTCAGTCATCCTTAAAGACTCTCATACTGACATCCCTTTATTGCCGTCAAGCGTTGGTGTTGGCGTATCGCAAGTATTCCCATTTGTAGTTGCGACCTCAATTGAACAAGATCTTATCGTATCGTGCGAACAGCCCGAACTGCATATTCATCCGAAATGGCAGTTGGCTTTAGGGGACATGATGATTGAAGCAGTTAAGAATAACCCAGAGAGAATGTTTCTGATCGAAACGCATAGCGAGCACTTGATGTTACGTCTTCTCAGAAGAACACTTGATGAGGGGGCTCTTTCAATAACGCCTGATGAGATTAGCGTTATTAATGTGTTTAAACACAACGAAGAAATCCATTATCAACGCTAACGTATTACGGACAGTGGGGATTTTGAACTTGACTGGCCGGAAGGTTTCTTTGAAGAGCGCTACGGCGAGGTGTAAAAATGATCAGAGAGTATGCCGTTGACCCTGATGCTTACACGAGAAATCGTGACTCACTACAACGCTTCTTTACGGACTTTCGGGCCGAGCAAGGCAGAGTCGTTTCTGCAATCCCAAAAAACTGGGAAAGGGCACAACAAGCAAGTATACGCGCTATGGGTTTACAACCTGTCGAACGCAGGAAGTGCTTTGATGAGCTCAGAAAACTATGTAATACATCTTTGATCCCAGGCATTACAGTGCCTGAGCATATTGATGAATGGTTAGCTCAAGCTAGACATGCGAAGGAGAGCTTCGCTATTCAAGCGATAATTACATCTATCTTTAATGAAGCAAATAGTGAATACGATTACGCAAGTATGATGTTTAATCAGCCAGAAGATTGGATAATGAATCAAACTAATAGCGTTCCTAGAAATGCCGAAGCGTTAGCTGATGCCATTTCCGTGTCACTTTCGCTAGCTGATATTGCTATGTTTATTGATCCTTACTTTCACCCTTCTGATGATAGATATAGAAGGCCTTTTATTGAGTTCATTAAGCGGCTTTCTAGTGGCCGCCGTCCGTGCCGAAGAGCGCTGATTTATACTGCTCTCCAAGGAGATAAAACAAAAGCTGATTTGCAAAGAGGCCTTGAGGACCATATTCAACCACTATTGCCAGCTGGATTTGAGTTAGAACTATCTATTTGGCCGTCGAATCAAATGCATGATCGGTTTGTATTAACTAAGCAAGTTGGTTACTCATTTGGCCATGGGTTGGACGAAGCTACTTATCAAGATGCAATCGAAGTCAATGTTCATCGATTGGCAGAGACTGCAAGGCAGGCTGAATATCGTAAGTTTTCAAACTCTGCTATTCGTCAAGGAGACCCAATTGTCATCGCTGGCACGTAGCATACAAACACTAGAACCATAAATACTAAACCGCTATCCACTGAATGGCGGTTTTTTTCATTCCAATTCAACGTAACAATATTTACTGTTGATAAGCATTATTACGATATGAAACTGTGATGACTCACGAAGATTCAATTAAATCATAATGTTAGCGTTTGGCATGCTTGTTGATTGCATTGTTGTATCAACATTTATGAATCGAGGTGCCATCGAATATGACAGACGCTAATCTTACTACTTTAACAATCCCATCATTTTCTTTTCCGGATATCCAAGTATCTGGAAATAGAGTCGAGAGGTTTGGGCGTCGCTCGTTTGAGCTCGCTGTATCAATAGCTGCTACAGATAACGCTGATATCGTTGTCTGTAAGTCGCCAATTGGAGGTGATCTCTCCCAGTTCTATATTGTCAAAAGTAAGCGCGTTTGTACTTCGCACCTTGAAGGTTACTCAGTTTTATACACACTAAAACCTGCAAGTTTTAAGGCGTTAGCCGTTGGAACCGAACTTCGGTGGCTAAATCATCCGTTGACAAAATTGAATGATTTGAAACCTTTGCAAATTTCCAAGTCTTGGCAGAATCAGTTCATGTTTAAGGCTGAGGACACAGAGTCGGGTGCCTTAGGATTGCGAACACCTCAGATCGGCGCTCTTCACGCAATCTCTGCTGAATTTTCAAGGTCAGCGAATATTGAGCCTAGTACAGTTGTCCTGCCGACTGGAACCGGCAAAACAGAGACTATGTTGGCGACAACGATCTACCACCGCTGCGACAAAGTTCTGGTGTTGGTCCCTTCAAATTCGTTACGCGATCAAGTCGGCGACAAGTTTAAAACTCTTGGTTGCTTAGCTGAGCTTGGTGTTGTCCCCGAACAAATTCTTTACCCTGCTGTAGTGAAGATCAAAAAGGGCATTAAGACTGTAGAAGAGGCGCAGAAGCTGCTCGACAGTGCTAATGTGCTCGTTGCAACACCTCAGATACTGAAATCACGTTTTTCCAATTCAGGTGTACTCGAAACAATCTGCAACGCTTGTAGCCATCTGTTTGTCGACGAAGCTCATCATATTTCAGCTAATACGTGGAATGGAATAAAAGAGCAATTTGTTGGAAAAAGAGTTGTTCAGTTTACCGCTACGCCTTTCCGTAATGATACTCAAAGTTTGGGTGCCAAAATCATCTACAACTACACAATGGGTGAAGCTCAAAATGCAGGCTATTTTACTAACGTACAGCTCGAACCAGTAGAAGAATACTTTCAAGACTCCATGGATCTCGCTATCGCAGATAAAGCAATCAAGTTGCTACAGCATGATATGGATTCAGGGCTTGATCACTTAATGATGGCTAGGGTGAAAACTAAAGAAAGAGCGAAAGAGGTCTTTAATCTATATCAGAAATTAGCGCCTGAGCTTAAACCAGTATTGGTTCATTCTGACCTTTCTAAAACGGAACAAAATAAGCGCCTTGCCTATCTGCGAGCACGAGAAGCCAAAGTGGTAGTATGCGTCGACATGCTAGGTGAAGGATACGATTTACCAAACTTAAAAATTGCCGCTATTCATGACCATCATAAAAGTTTGGCGATAACGTTACAGTTCATCGGGCGGTTTACTCGTGTATCTCACAAAGAAACACTCGGTTCTGCAAGCGTTGTTGTGAATATAGCTGACCCTGGTGTTGAAGGTGCATTGCAGAAGTTATACGCACTTGGTGCCGATTGGGATGAAGTATTAAGACGCTTGTCTGAGAACCAAATTGAACGGGAAGTGCGATTGCAAGAGGTTGTTGACTCTCTCAAGGGGCATGGGGACTTACACGAACAACTTTCGCTCTGGAACTTGCGACCATCTTGTTCAGCTATGTTATTCAACACAGATTGTGATAAATGGACCCCTGAGAAGTTCACGGATATAAAATTCAGTCATGATGAAATGTGGCATTCAATTTCGGCTGAGGAAAATATTTTGGTGCTGTTGGCTGTAGCTAGCACGTCAGTGAAATGGGGGCACTTTAAAGATGTTAAAGACATCAACTACAAAATACTGATAGCTCATTGGGATAATGAACGGAACGCTTTACTCATTTATTCAAATGATTATAAGGGGTTTAAAGTAGAAGTTCTGGCTGAAAAATTATGTGGTGAGTCTACTCATGTTATGTCGGGAAAACAGATTTTTAATGTCCTCAATAACATCGAATATCCACTGGTGAATAATCTTGGTTCTGCACAAAACGGAGCGATAAGTTTTACGCAGTTTTTTGGCCCCAACGTTACTGAGGGGCTAAGCGCAGTTGAAAAATCAGCGTCAACTCTTAGTAATATTGCAGCCATGGGGTACGAGGATGGCAACAAAGTATTGTGGGGTTGTTCTGAGCGTAAAGGTAGAGTTTGGTCTCCCAAAGCGGGTTCAATCGCCGACTGGTTACTCTGGGCAAAAGCGGCGTGGGATAAAGTAGTAGAGTGCGGTAATGATGATACAAACATTACACGTGACTTCTTGAGACCTCAGAAAATAAACAAGCCTCACCCTTATATGCCGATCTCAATTCAGTGGGGTGAGCAACTTCAAGTCCGTAATGAAGAGGGAGTCAAAATTTACTTTGGTCAATCTTCGTTCTATTTGTATGAAGTCGATTTAAAAGTGACATGGGATGAACAAACCAAAGAACCCATTCTGGTTTTTGAGTCCTCTCAAGCTACATCAAAATACAAATTGCTTATCGACCAAGAGTTGACTAAAGGTTATGACTATCAATTGTTAGAAGGTGAGCCAGTTTCCATTCAGGCTGGAAACTCTGAACCTAGAACACTCGTAGAAGAAATGTACCACGATCCAATATTCGTCTATTACGCTGATGGTTCATTCTCTTATAACTGTTACTGGGTAGAGGTGAAAGACAATATCGGTATCTATTCTCCTGATGCGTTAAATCCCGTCGAATGGACTGTAGACATAACGAAAGAGTCAATGGGTACGAACTTAAATATTGATACAGTACAGTACCAAACTTGGCAGCTTATCGACTCTGAGTACGACATTGTCATCAATGATGATGACCATGGAGAAGCTGCTGATTTAGTGGCGATTAAATCTCTACCAGACAAGATAATTCTAAGCCTATACCACTGCAAATTCTCTCATGGTAGTGAACCAGGAAGACGACTAAGTGATCTTTATGAAGTCTGCGGGCAAGCTCAACGTTCTGTGCGTTGGAAGCATGTTGGTCTTCCTTATTTATACAAACATATTCAAAAGCGTGAGGGAGCTTGGAAAGGGCGAGGTCAAAGCCGTTTTTTGAAAGGCAATATGGCTCAGTTGGAGAGCATCAAGAATCGCTCGCGTACCACTCCTATCGAGTTTCAGGTCGCAGTGGTGCAACCGGGTGTGAGCAAAGAGCAAATTACAGAAGAAATGCTCAAATTACTTGGAACAACAGAACTTTTCATAAAGAAAACAACATTAGCTGAGTTACGCGTGTGGTGCTCGGAGTAAATCCGCTACCAAGTTCACGTTGTTCTATACATAGCGATAACGAGAAGCGATGTCGCCTGTATAAAAATATAGCAATCAGTCTACTCTGATGAAGGTTGAGTAGACTGATTAATCAACTCCAAGATATCTCATCATCAAAAAACACCACAATACTGTATTAGCGTGCCTTATCATCAAAGTGTTTATTTTTACGATACGAACGCGCGCTGTTTGTTACCCTTAAATGCCATAGGGTTTCGCAAATGGTTATTATGACAGTGATTTTCATCGTTTTAACTGGTTAAATTAGATACTTTGACAGGTGCGACTAGGTCTTTAAGTTGGTATTGTTCTCGATATTAATGAAACTAGATGAACATTGATAAGGCGCACCAATATGCCTCTAGAATTTCCCAAACCAAAAAGATTAACGAGCGCTGGGTATGCGCCAGTTCAAGACGATGTAAAATTGACTCCACCTACATCCATGCCTGTTATCGAGTCGGCACTAAACGCAAATTTTGAGTGCCGTATAAAAGTTTACGCCCCAAAAGCTGATTTGGCGGGCTTAAAACTCGGCATATTCTCACTCGGAAAGTCAGACAGTGAAGGGCCTATTAACAGATGGAAAACTTCCGAGTTGGTGGATAAGACAAGACACTGCGTCCTAACAGCAGAGTGCTTTCATGAGGAAACCAAGAAACTCAATCACGAATACCATTTGAACTTTGGGATCACCAATACATTTGATATAGAACCAAAAACTGTCGGGTCAGAACACATAAACGCGGAGTTCGTGCCATTAATGCTAGCAGTTCAATCAGAAGACTCAATGGGATGGGCTGCGATTGGCTTTTACTACTACTTCTACGAAAACAATCTCACTTACGAATGTGACATATCTGGCGGCGGAAAGTGGAGCTGGCTGATAACCACATCAACCCAGTCTGGTATTACTGCCGAGTATACGAGCGAACAAGCATTCAATTCACTACTAATTCCGGTCAAGATCGAAGGGCAACAACCGGCAAAACAGCACATACTTTACACAAGGCAAAAACTAACTAATGACGAACTCGCCGAGGTCAATGAAAGCTGGCTTGACCAAAATGCGACGTTAATTGACCCTGAAAAGGTCATCAAGTCGCAAGAGCAGCCGCCACTACCAAGAACCGCCCCTCAAGAAGACAAATCGACCGCGAGCTTAAACAGCAAGAAGCATAAAGTTCGTTCAAAAGAAGGCGGAAGTCACGAGTCATGGTCAGAAATTGCGGCGATATATGGACTCTCGGCCAAATCATTGCTTAATCTTAATCCATCTTTCGAAACCGACCCTCTCGCATTAAAAGCCGGAGACACTCTGGTTGTTGAAGAAGCAGTGACAGAAGGACCGAGCAATCATTCCCTGACAGAACAACCATCGCCTTTAGAAGGACTCTGCACTGGTGAGTGTTACAGCCTTGGTGACGCTTGGGGAAGTTATCAATCTGCAGATCTAACACCATCAGTTAAGAATATTTTCGAAACAACAGCATACGCCCAATCCACTCCAATCCTAAACGTTAAGCGGGTAGAAGAGAGAGTCATGAGGATAGGGGTGTTCTTTGACGGCACAGGGCAGAATTATAAGAATGATGTCTACAAAGAAACGCACGGAGTTAAATCCCGAACTAACGTAGCTCGATTGTTCGAAGCCTACCCACTAAAACCCGGCATACACCAAAAGATTTATGTCTCTGGCGTAGGGACAGTCGACGAAGCATGATGCGTGACCTATATCCATGCCGCCAGATTAGCATTCATTTTAAAGGCATGGAGGAGGGATTCTGTATGGGTTATATGCTTAATCCAACAGAATTCAAACCAACAGAAGAAGCAAACAGATACACGATTATTCAAAAGACATCGTCTGTTCCTCCTGAGAAGGAGGACTTCATTCAATGGGTAAAACAGTCTGTGAATCAAACAGCAAGAAACCATTTCATTGATCTTAACAAACGACTTACATTAAGTAATTCCTTAGAGTGTATGTTCGGTACTGAGCACCCCTTTGAAAGTCATCTATTGAATATCAATGCTAGCGAAAGTGACATTAAATCAAATGCTTTGAATTGTACTTTACAAATGGATGTACCATTTTTGGACAAGGTTTCGTCGGAGGATTTAATGTCAATACGAAACAATGATGGTTCAGCATTCCATTCGTTTCGTGCAGAACTGGAAAAAGGCTTTCGAGCAGCAAGAAATGAACCTGATCCAAAACGTGTTCGCACGATCATTGAAGATACACAACATGAGCTGTTTGAAGTTCAAATGCGACAAATAACGCCACAAATGAAGCACATTAAGAAAGTTCATTTAACTGATGTTGGTATTGCTTTTGCGGGTTTGGGGCTAAGCTTGGCAACAGCGGGAACAAGCTTATTAGCAACTGCGCTCGCTATGGCACATGGGTACAAGTCCTATAGTGATTACAAATCGAAGATGGCAGCAAATCCATGTCATTTCTTATGGAATGTAAAACAAAAGGCGAAAAAATAGTTATTCATAAGAATTAACTGACGCGAATGGAACAGCATAATATACCAAATATACGCAGATCATAGCTGTCAATAAGTTTTTTTATCACTTACTAAGTTGGATCGAAGCGAATAATGAGCAGACTTACTAAGATTAACCAAGTTCAATCAGACAACAAAATATGTAACCTAATAAATCAACATGATGTTTCTACGGTAATGTCAGAACTAGGCATTTCTCCAGACAAGTTTCAAGTTCAGAAGTTACAAAATCATTGTCGTTTGACGAATTGTGATCCATGTCCTTTCGAAGGAGTTATCGCATCAGTCTCTAAGCTAGAAAGTGACTTTTAAAATAGGAATAAAATTAGTTACTTAACTGGATATTACTAAATCTAAAGGAGGGCGAATGAAGCGTCTAATACCAATACTTCTTGCTTTATCTGCAAGTACTCAAGCAGAAAACTTAAAGCTAAGCTGTTTCTTTGACCATGACTATACTAGACCCAATGGTATGAATATTGAGGTAAACCTCTTTAACGATGAAATTACTGTAAAAGACAGCATGACGAAACATACAAGTAATTATGAGATCAAGAAAAAAAGTCCTAACTCATACACTGGTCTCATTTACTATTCAGCGTTTCAAAACCATGTAGTGCTTACAAAATTGAATGACGCTGAGTACAGTTTGGCAAGAGCTCAAACAGAAGGTGGTCTACTTAATTCTGCATCTTATTATTACTGTAAGTAATCCCAAATAATGAACCAATATTTGGTATGTCGATAAGGAGAGAAGATGCAGCACCTTGATGATTTTTGCAAGGAAAGCTAAAACTTGAAATCATAGCGTAGTGGCAAAATTTGTAGTTATTAGAAAAATACAATAGCTCTAGTGAAAAAGAACATAACCGATTGAAAAAACAAGTAATCGTTAGTAGAGATCTATTTAACTTTAGTTAAATAGATCTTCTGATAACGTAGTTTATGGTAAATAGATTATGGTTAAATTAGAAAAGTAGCTTTCAGGGTAGTTACCATAAGGCTTTTCTAAGGATTTTTCTAACATCTAATATCAGGGGTGTTTATGGTAAATCAGTGTACTGTTAAATAGAAAATATTAATGAACTTATGGAAAACCCAAAACTGTTAGCATATGAACTTATGATAAACCCAAAACTAAAACAGCATACCAATACAACAAGGTCTATAACTTATTGAAAGTAGGGTTCTCATGAAGTTAACTTAAAACCCAAGACATTTAACATAACACATATAATGCGCACTGTAATAGAGGTTCCTGTGGACTTGCAATCACTAAAGCCAATCCGGCACAAACCATTGAAATGCTTGATAATCCAAGTCCGTTATACTTTTTTGCAATGCTTTCCCACATGCTTTTTATCGCAGGATTTTCATTGCGATCAGCGTGACATCCTAGTAACGCGATCTCAGGGTCTATACCTGCGCCGTGTGCGAGAAAAACTGCTTCTTCATCAGTAAGTTGTCTAACACCTTTGCGAATTTTACTAATCTTCGGCGGGTCTAGATTCAAATCGTGCGCAACCTGCTTATCTTGTACGTAGTTTTTCGCCTTTTTGTAGGCGTTAATTAGTTCAGCTGTGTACATAAGAACCTCCATTTCTTCTCATTGTAGCCACAAAGTTGCCATAAATCGCATCTTGCAGTTGCCATTCGTCGCAACTAGGATTGCCATAAATCGCAATTAAGACCGCCTAGCTCTGGGCGTTTGCCCTTGACGCTTTCGCGCTTGGCTTTGGCGGTCGCTCTCACAACTAGTCAAGGTGGTTGTTTATGTCAGAAGTCTCCAATACAAAAAAACTAGAAATATATCTGAATCGCGCTTGGAGTTTGTTCCTTGTCTCGGTTATTGCGGCGGGTATTTATTTCTTTGGTTCCCTTATCTACGACTCGTTTGAAATCCCATACGACGATTACGAAACTTTTTCGTTTTATCTTGACCATGAGTTTTGTGGTGATTTGGCTCGCGACTATGCCTCTGACGGTCGCGTCACCGTTTACGAGTATCTGGTTGTTTCACATTGCTCTGGCAAAGATGAGAAACGTAAATTCTACTCAGAGCTTGAGGCTCAATAATGCGTGAACTTGTTATTGATTTGGCATCAGGCAAACAAGAATGGATTGATTTTGTTCCTGTCCATTCTTGGGCTTCTTGTGAGCACATTCCTGATAACTTATTCGACCATCGTTTTGAGTACGTCGACCACAGATTCACAACGCCTGAGGATTTCATTCCGTCGGCTGTGAAATCGGCAATGAGTGCGTCAATCTACTCACACGACCTGTCAGATTTTATTGAGCGCCCTACTTCTAACCCTTGTTTGGACTTGCCGAAATCATTACACCGTAACGGCGACTTCGCTCGACACATGACACGCGCTTACACCGACATTCTGAAAACACGCAACGCTCTGGAAGCTGTACGCGCAGTTAACGACGCTCACGACCGTTTGACTGAGCACGGCTACAGCTACGCGATGTCAGATGAGCAAATTACCAATCTAGCCAAGCGCAAATCACGCGACTTTTCTCGCGTGTTAAGTGCGATTCCTCTTGAAGAATCACAAGCGCGTTTTGATAAAGCGGTTCAACTTCTTGATTCATTAGGCTTGGCATTCTCACCTGAGCAAGTTCAATACGCAGAAAACAACTGTGAACTTTTCGCATTGGTGAACCGTGCGCTTGATGAGCATTGGCTTGTTCGTCAGCTGCGCCGTAAATGTGCTTACGAGGTTGAATGTGTTGCGCGTGATTTAGCGCTTGTTCAACGCCGTAAGCAAGTTTACTGCTCGGATTTTTCTCTAAGCCGTCAACGTGACCGCAATACGTCTAACCGCATCGCGCTAGAAAACACGATTGCTTACGATGAGGCTGACCCGTCTAACTACTTCACACTCAGTGAGTTATCGGCTAAGTCGGTTTCTAACGCTGAGATTCGCCGCGCTGAAATGTTTGTTCGTCTGCGTGGCTTTGAGGAAATCGCTCAAGAATCGAATCACGATGCGGTGTTCTTCACGGTAACAGCTCCGTCTCGTTTTCACTCTGTTTCTAAGGGTGACATCAACCCTAAATGGCTTGAGGCTGGCAAGCCTGACGCGAAAGCGGCTCACGCTTACCTAATGGGCGTTTGGGCGAATCTTCGTAAGTCGATTGATAAAAGCAAAATCAAGGTTTACGGGATGCGCATTGTTGAGCCTCACCAAGACGGCACGCCGCATCACCACTTGTTGCTGTTCATGGAAAAATCCGCACGCAAATTTGTGACGTCTGAGTTTCGTCGTCTTGCTATGGCTGACTCGCCAGACGAAAAAGGCGCAAAGAAAGCCCGTTTCAAAGCGGAGCTTATCGACTGGTCGCAAGGTTCAGCCGTTGGTTATGTCGCTAAGTACCTGAGCAAAAACATCGACGGTCAACACATTGATTCTGACAAAGGTTCGTCTTTGTCTGGCTCAGATGCGGCAGAACGTGTCGTGACTTGGGCGCGTGTGAATCAAATTCGTCAATTTCAATTTATTGGTGGTCCATCTGTCACGGTATGGCGTGAGCTTCGTCGTCTTCGTGATGAATTCAAAGAGGACGATGCTTTGTTTACAGATTTATCTCAAGACGAACACTTTCTATTAGAAAAGGTTCGCCGCTCTGCTGATGAGGGCGACTGGAAAGCGTTTTGTTACGCAATGGGCGGTGTGTTCGTTAAGCGCAAAGACCAACCAGTAAAAGCGGAATACTCCGTTTCAACCTCTATCGAAAAACTGATTGCTTCAGGCGGTGAATACTCATCGACTCGATACGGCGATATGGCTCAAGCGCGTTTGAATGGCTTGATGTTCCATAAGATTTTTATCGCGACTCGTTTCCGTACTTGGAAAACCGAGAACAAAGAGCAATTCATCCGTGCTCAACAAGGCATCATGTCTAACGTGGTCGATTACTTCGACGCGCTAGAGCGTGAAAAAGAGTACGAACGTATGTATGACGACCTTTACGAGCAGTACGAAAAACACCTAGCGCTCTATGACGAAATGGAAGCGCTGTTGCTCACCGACCCTCAGGAAATTAATGCGTCGTGTTGGGTGGGCGCAGCCCCGCCCGACATGATGCATTAATTTCCCTTGGACTTGTGTCAATAACTGTCATTTCAATTTTCAACTAACCAACAACGTAAAAATAAGGGCAAAACACTATGAGAATGGAAGGTTTAATTCTAGATGTTTCGGACATCGTTCAAGAAACCAAAACAGACCGTAACGGCGAACAAAAGCAAAACGGCAAGCTACGTCTTATCACGACCAACCCAACGGACACTATTGAAGTGCGTGTCTCTCCTGAGCTTTGGGAAAACGGCAAGGCTGGCGAACTGCTCAAGCGTTGTGTGGGTAATCGCATGATGTTTGATGTGGAACACAAGAAATTCAGCTTTGGTAACGATGAGGGTAAACACGTCTCTATCGACGGTTTCCACCTCTACGCCCTACCTCAATTAAACGAAAAGTAAGGGTTAAATCATGACCGAGACGCAATTTGCAGAGCTAATGGCTCGACTCGATAACTTTCAGTTGATGGTGTTCTTAGGCATTTGTTTCTTGCTAGTTGCGCTCGGTTGGATGGTCGGAGGACAAAGATAAATGCTGTCATCAGAGTTCATGCTCGGCTGTTTCGCGACAGCCTTTATCCTTGGCTTCTCGATTGGCTTCCACATTCTCGGATTCAAGAAAGCGGCTGAGGTTTCAACTTCTTCATAAACCATAACATAGGAAATAAGACTATGGAAAAGCAAAGCAAAGTACGCGCAGCAATGGCTAAGGCTGGCGCAGTAGTAACAGCAAAACGTGCGGCATTTGGTGGTGCACTTCTTATGGCAGCATCTTCCGCGAATGCAGCACTGCCAGAAGTGGCAACACAAGCCTTTAGCACACTGGCAAGTTACGTCACTGAAATGCTCACCTCGACATGGGGCATCGCCGTGCCAATGACGGTTGGCTTCATCGGCATCAAGCTATTCAAGAAAGGTGCAAACAAAGCAACGTAATTCTAACGACTGCTTTATACACCCATTGGTCAACGCCTCCGAATGGGGGCGTTATTTTTCACGAGGAAGATTTACAAATGAACATTAAACAAAGCATAGCGTCACTGATTATTTTACTGGGTGTTTTGTTTAGTGCTTTTAGTGTAAGTGCAGCTCAACCTACTTACGCTGTAAGGGATGTTATCGCTTACCCCGATTGCAAACTGTCTAGGGGGATGAGAGTTAACCCTTATTCTTATGTCTCTTGTTATGAAAATAAGTTTGTTCGATACAAAGACTTCTCCACTAAGTCATGTTACATGGATAGCGATGAGTTCGGCTTACGTATAATGTGTAATACCGACAGCTCTTCTTTCCCGAAAATTCAAACTGTATGGTTCCGTCATGATACTGCTAAGTGTCCAGCAGACCATGAAAAAGTAAAAGATGGTGATGGTTACACCTGTGAACCTATCGTCCCTGCATGTGAGTTTGGTGAAAACCCTGACGGCACTTGTATGGATGCTTGCCAGTTCAAGCAATCCATCAATGACACTCAATCACTTCATTGGTCGGCTTATGTTTATGGTGAGCAAGTCACGGGGGCGTGTTATGGCGATTTTGGCGCAACCCGTTGTGAGCTTGAGCGTATTCCAAATGACACTACCCTTTGTACCGATGTTGATTCGGGCGAATTTACCCAAAACACTCGCTGTCACGGTAAGTTTCAATTTACTGGTAATCAGTGTGATGGTGGTACGCTGTTTTGGGGTAAAGATGGTCCTGACACCCCTATTATTCCCGATGACCCGATTCACGACCCTGACGACCCAACGGGTGATATCGAAGACCCTAGCGTACTCCCTGACGATTCAACCAATACAGTGAATCCACCGGATACCGAAGATGAGCCAGAAGTTGAAGACCCTGACACAGATGAAAACACTGACACGGCAGTAGTTAGTGCAATCAAAGGGCTTAATTCGGATGTGAACAAAGCACTCAACGCGCTAAATGTCGACCTCAATCAATCGAGCGCTGATATTCAAAACCAAATCATTGCGCTTAATGCGTCGATGGTGACTAACACCCAAGCGATTCAAAAGCAGCAAATCAACGACAACAAGATTTACGAAAACACTAAGGCGCTGATTCAGCAAGCTAACGGTGACATCACGACGGCGGTCAATCGAAACACCAATTCTGTTGGTGAGGTGGTTAAGGGACTCGATGATTTGCAAACCACGAATGCTGATGGATTTGCAGAGCTATCGGATAAGCTCGACGAACTCAAGCCTTGTGAGCCCACCGAGGAAAACAACTATTGTGAAAACCCTCATGGTTTAGGTTCGGATTATGTCGGTGATGTGCTGACTCAAGCGGATAAAGCAGTGTCCGGTGCGATGAGTTCCTATGAAAAGACCGTGACCGATGCAGCGAACGATTTGATTGAGAAGAATCTGACGGCGGAATCTGAGGGGCATATTAATGCTATATCGGATTCGTTTTTGAGTGTGTTACCTAAGCCTACGCCCTGCATGAATCTATCTTTGCCTAAGCTTGGCGGTGGTCGCGCTTCTATCTCTTGTGAGTTTTCGCAGAAACTCAAAATGATCATCTCAATTCTGATTTACATCTACACGATTAAGACGCTTGTTGAAATCCTGCTGACTGAGGTCACGCCTGTACCAAGTAACAAGCCAGGTTCGGGGAGGTATTACTAATGATTCAGCTATTACCAATTGTCAGCACCATTGGGACGGCGTTGCGCCTCCCTGCTCTGGTTGCCTTTATCTCTCAGATAGCGACCACGTTATTTGGTTGGTTCTTCATTGCGAAAGCACGAAACGTCACGATTAACTTGGTTATTTTAACGCTGCTAATCGGCTTGACCGTCACCCTCACCTTGGCAATTTACACCCTTGCAACGGGTCTGTCTTATGTTGCGCCTCCAATGTGGTCACAAGCAGCGGGTATGTTCATCCCTAATAACGCCGTGCCTTGTGTGAGTGCGATTTACTCGGCGCGTCTGCTGCGTTGGGTGTGGGAGTGGAAGTTCTACGCGATTGTGAGGGCGGCGTAATGGCATCGGTCTACTTTGTCACGGGTAAGCTCGGCTCAGGTAAAACACTAACGGCAGTCGGTAAGATTCGCGAGGCATTTATGCGCGGTGTGCCTGTGGCGACAAACCTCGATATCAACTTGAAAGAAATGCTTGGACGCGATAAGCGCAACACTCGCCTTTATCGCTTACCGGACAAGCCTCAAGTGGAAGATTTGATGGTGATTGGTTCGGCAAACAAAAGCTATGACACCAAAAAAGACGGCTTGATTGTGCTCGATGAGTGCGGAACGTGGTTTAACTCGCGCACATGGAACGACAAGAATCGACAAAAGTTAATTGATCACCTTTTGCATATTCGAAAGCTTGGATGGGATGTCATTTTCATCGTTCAAGACATTTCGATTGTTGATAAACAAGCGCGTCTTGCACTGGCTGAACACACCGTGTTTTGTCGTCGTTTAGATCGTCTTCAAGTCCCTATCATCTCGACTGCGGTATCCGTTCTGACGCTCGGTCAACTCAAGTTGAAAATGCCTAAGCTGCACGTTGGCATTGTGAAGTATGGTGACAACGCCAACTCACTTACCGTCGACAAATGGATGCTTTGGGGTACGGATTTATACAGTTCTTACGACACTAAGCAGATGTTTAGAAACAACTATGAGGACGGCGTTTATTCAGTATTGCCGCCCTACTATACCCACGGACGTTACACTGTCCCGTATACGTTGAGAAATATCATGCGCATTACAAAAATCTATCTCCGTAAATACTCTCGATTCAGTGTATTTGCGGCAGGTGTCGCCGTCTCGTTTGCGGTGTTCACCTTAGTTGGCACGCCGAACATGTCGACGGAACCCGAAACGGCTCAAGCCTCGGAGCCTCGCGAGTCATTGAGTGACTTGCTCGACGGCTATCGAATCGAATCGTCAATGAATCCCCCAAACGTTGCCCCGTCTTTTGTGTTGGTTAAGGACGATGTGCGTCTTTCGTCGTCGCAACTATACGCAAAAGGCTTTACGGCTCAATCTAACGGCTCTTGCTCTATTACGGTTAGCGGCAACGGTCAATCATTCAAAGTCATGTGCTAGGGAATAAGGTGCGCTTTATGTCATGGATAATCGCAAAACTCACAGCTTTTCTTTCAAAAAAACAAAAAGAATTTTATTACGCCGGAGGCTCACTGCTCACGCGCACATTACTAACTATGCGCTGTGGTAAAGTTGAGAAACAAACAACGGCTTGTTCCAACTTTTCCACATCCAGCATTACCGTCTTTCTGCTCGCGTGCACCCTGCTCGGCTCTCCTGCTTTTGCCGCCACCTCTGCGCCCTTTGAGGCAAAAAACACACCGATTGGAGACTTTGCATCGTGGTTCTCGGTTCACACTGGAAACACAGTTGTGCTCGGTCATGGTGTCACTGGTGAGGTCAGCTTTACCGCGCCGGATTTGAAAGATGAGGACTATCCAGCCTTTTTCCTTTCGGTGCTTCGTGCGCATGGTTACGAGCTTACGCATGACCACGGCGTTTTTACCATCATTGCTGACGCCAACAAAGTGGAGACGTTCGAACCCTCACAAGTGAAGTTGTACTTCTTTGAGAATGTTCGAAATACCAAGGTCGTTGATTTGATTTCCTCGATGCTTGCTGCAACGCAGAATCAAACACTGAACAATAAAGCGATTAAGAATTACAAGGTTGAAGTGCTACCGACCACAAACAGCATTATCGTGACTGGCTCTGAAAACCAATTGAAGCACATTGATGTGCTCATCAAAGGTATTGATAGACCACAGAAGCAAGTCTTTATCGAGGCGGTAATTACCGAAACTGAGCTCGGTGATTCTCAGGAAGTCGGCGTAAATATGGACTTGGCATTGAGTGAGGCTGGCTTTGTTTCGCAACCGACCGCAATTAAGAAAGCCGTTGATAACCTGCTGTTCTATGAGGGCGGTGATTTCAATGCACTTATCAAAGCTGTATCAAAGAATCAGAATACCAAGCTCTTATCGCGACCAAACATGTTCATTATGGACAGGGAACGCGGTTACATCACGGTTGGTCAGAACGTGCCGTTCCTCACTTCATCTGAGGTAACTGACGGCGGTAATCGAGTCCAGCAAATTGAGCGTAAGGATGTGGGCGTGTCACTTGAGGTAGTACCGCATGTAATTGGTGATCATGTTGTGTTACAGATAGTGCAAAAATCCGACTCGGTAACGGATTCCTCTATCGCATCCGACATCATCACCAATACGCGAACATTGCAAACAGTGGTCAAGGTTAAAGACCGCCAAACGATCTCTTTAGGTGGTTTGCTCTCCCAAGAGCAACGCGACTCGGTAAGCGGCGTACCTGTCTTGATGGATGTTCCGTTGCTTGGTGCTCTATTCCGGTCAGAAAAGACCAATACGGTAGATAAAGAACTTAAAGTAACGATAAGAACCACGATACTTTGAGTTAAAAAGAAAGCCGAACAATGGATGTTCGGCTCTGCTTTAGCTGTACTGTAATACGCTTTCCAATTCCCTGCACTTTATTATCGTGTCACGCTCTAATACGCTTGCGATATGTGTTTTGTCATAAGAGCTTTTAGCTTCAAACCGAAGCAACGGATGGTGTCCGTTAAGTGCATTGTTTACATATATGTCTCGTTCTTGTCTCTTCTTCTGCCTATGAGATGAGTCGTCTAGCTCGATAACTGCCAATACTTTTGTGTCTCTATCCGTTATCACGTAGTCCATTCTTTTAGCCCAAGTTCGAGAGTTATCTTTAAAATTGGTCGGTTGAACTAACGCCATCAATGAAACTTGGCTGTGAATCACGTATTCATCAGGTATAAGCTCCTGCAACACTTTGTAGAATCTGCGCTCTGTCTTGGTGGCCAAGTATGTACTTTTCTTGTGAGGTACAGAATTAGTTTTATTGCCAATCTTCGGTAAAGGTACTTCGACTATCTTTGGGGTCTTTTCTACAACTTTGGGTTCAAAAGAATGCACGCTGTTCGGTCTTCTGATCGCCGTACCTTGTTCCCATTCGTTAAGCCTACGTTTCGGTTTCTTACCCTTCTTTGTGAATAGATACACAATACACGCTAAGGATATAAGTATCAGTAATTCAGGCACTTTCTGTTCCTTACTCATAAAAAATGAGTGCATGGTAGCATATCAGCTTTGTTCAGTGTGCTATTGAAATCAGCTTTTAGGCGCCCCCGTAGTGTATTACGGGGGGTAAATTCCCACTCAGCGCTAGTTTTATTCATAACCAAACTACTAAGAGTTTCTCTGACCGTATAAACTAAAGAGCCAGATCTCATATGCCATGAGTAACTTAGACTACTGGTTTTATAATGAGTTAGACTGAGTCGCTAAAATCAAAAAAATGTTTAAGGTTGTTGTATGGATTTTGAAAATCTCTTTGATAAATTTTATAAAGACGCAAACTCTAGATCAGAAATTAAAAAGAGTAGATTTAAAGGCGAAAGTTCGATTGTTGTAGGTGCTGAATCTAGAGACTCTTACGCGCTGGTACTTCAGGGGCCGCAAAGTGAGTTTATTCTTCAGGAAGCAATACGCAAACAGTTCGGCAAAAGTGGTTACAATAGTACTCCTATCGGGACGCACCCTGACTTTATTCATCTAGAGTCATCTGATGAACTAGTTAAGCAATATTCATGTACAATGTTTGTCGATATAAAGGGTTCTACTCGTTTATCTCTCTTGTATGACCTAGAGCAAGTCTTCTTATTTAAAAATGCAGTAATTCAAACTTGTGTAGAAGTTGTTCGCGCGTTTGATGGTTGTGTTCATCGCTTAATGGGTGATGCAGTTATGTCGTTTTTTGGCAGCAAAGAAAAATCAAAGGAAGATGCTATAGCTGATGCTGTTAACTGTGCTGCTACATTGCGAGTTATTCTTGAAAAAAGTATTAAACCTTGGATGTCTGAAAATCAATTTGACGATAAAGATTTCGGTTTTCGCGTAGGGTTAGATTTTGGTAATGATGACCAAGTGCTTTGGGGGAACTTTGGATACTCTACAGTAGCCGAGGTATCTGCGACTGGCCTGCCCATTGATATGGCTTCAAAGTTACAAGGGTTGGCTAGTAAGAACCAAACTATGCTTGGACAAGGGTTATTAGAGCACATTGAATGGCCAGATTATTACTCCAAAGAAAAAGAACAAGTAAGAAAAAATGAGGATGGAACAGAGTTCACAGTCAAAGTTCCGTATGTTAAGCCCAACATTACGTGCTCAGAGGGGAAACCTATTAATTACCGTATGAAGGAGTTTGACTTTAAGAAGTTCATGGAAGTAAGTGCCCTGCCAGACAAAGTCCGTTCAGAAATTAATAATAACATTCGCTTAAACCCTGCGATTAGATTTGATTGTTACGTCATAGACGACGATGGAAGGAAAAAATACATTTCTGCTTCTCGTTATTTGGAAAAAGATTTATCTCTAGTGTTTGAAGTATCTGCAAATAAGAATTCACGATTACTCTTCCCATTACAGGTTAAGTTTACTAAAACGAATCATGGGCAATTTGTTCCCGATAATAAAAGTGGTATTCCATTACCATCGAAGCCCTACATATTATCAAAAAAGTCGCCTAACCAGTTTTCTCAAGGAAATTCGCCTTATGCGACTGTAAGCCATCTTGAATCCACTTCCTACAGGGGACTTCATACCATGAAGTGCGAAGTCAAAGATAAAAATGGAAATACAGTGTTCACTGATTGGATTGGTGTAATGATTAAATGATATGGATAAGGGAGATAACTTAGTGGAAGCCAAGCTAGCTGTACTGATGGAGTCATTGCGAAGAACAGATTCTTACATAATAGCAGCAGATCAAAAGGCGTCTTTCACTCTAGCAGCTGGAGTGACATTTTTGGGTATATTTTGCTCTATTCTTTATGGGGTTCTATCTAACGAAGGTATTGATTTGCCAGTAGAATTAACGTTGTCTGTTCTACTTTCATCATTATTGGTGTGGTTAGTATGGTTTTATAAAATCAGATGTATTTTTCTACCCAAAGTGACCCCCTCAAAGCGTAAATCATTGGTCTCATTTGCTTCTGCCACTTCAACGCACTCTTCATTAACTCAATATTTTGATACTTATGCAGACTGTTATAAGCTTGGGAGTAAGAAGTTACTGTTGACTCAGTTAGAGCTTGATATTTTAGAAAATCACTGGATATGCTCTCAAATCTGTATGCAAAAAATGCAGCTTTTTAAAGAAAGTCTAGTCTGGCTGTTTATATCACTAGCAGTTTCCACCACAGGATTGGCTTACATTGCATTGTACTTAAATATACTCTCCATGTTTTAAGAACATAAGGGCTCTTAAGAGCCCTTTTTTACATCATACCTCTCAGAGCCCTAGCATATTTCAGTACTTGACCAGCTGCTTCTAAATCAGTTAATGCTCCAATTTCTAACAAAGCTATCCCTGTCAAAACCTGCTGAGCCGTTACCAGTTGCCCTGTTGGAAGTTCTAATCTGTCGTAATGCATCTTAAACTGTTCCCACTGCTCTGATGGGCTTAACTCCCTTCCTTTTGTCATTCTCATGAGTCGTTTACACTCAGGAGGAATGGTTTTTCCCTTATCCCACTCTTTGACCGTTCTCACAGTTTTTAAACAAAGTTCAGCAGCTTGTTCGACGGATAAACCACATTCAAATTCACGAAAAATATAGTTTTTAGTCATTTCGTGATACTTCATTGAATAGTCCCTCAAAAGAGAGACATTTTATAGGACTGACATATGCAATCGCATTCAACATAAGCAGATATAATGCGCACTGTAATAGTGGTTCCTGTGGACTTGCAATCGCTAGTTTGGTTTGTGGTTATGCTTACGAAGCAAATCAAATCTCTTATTGAAAATTGATGCGCGCTTAGTCCTCGACTTACTGGCGTGTTCTTCCGTAAGCACCTGAATCAATCTATGTATGATGATGACGGCCAACTCACTGAGTTCGCCATTCAATGTCATCACTACTTTAACGAACTCAAACGCGCTGCTGAGCAAAAAGCCTTTCATACTCGCCTCGTACAACAGCAAAAATCAGCTAAACGCTCTAATCGCTTCGCAACGAAATCTGCCAAAAATCACGAGCTCAGTTGCGTTCTGAAACATTTATAAGCCTGTGGTTATATGGAGGCGAATGTACTTTTCGGGGTATTTGTAACGATAGCGTTTTCCTTTCTTCAAGTTGGATTTAACGTACCTACACACTTTTTGGTCACCACTGCTGGTTACTCTTTTTATTACTGCGTTTTTACTTTTGTGCTCCATTTCTATCATGACGTCACAATAACCTTGATAGCCATCAAACTTATTGTCTACTTTCTTTTGAAGCTTAGTCTTAATCTTTTTAGCCAACAGGTTCGTTTCTGAATCGTCAGCAAAAGCTGAATTACTTGCAAAGATCAATACCATTAAAGTTACAACGTATCTCATCGTTTTGGTCCGTTTATGTTGTTGATTGTTCGATGATAAGTAATTTTTCTGTAGATACGAAAATGGGACGCCACATTACGTCCCATTTAACATGATGAAGTAACTGATATGTAATTAAGCGCGCTTCTTGCCTTTGTTTGCTTTGAAGCCCTGGTGCGGAAAAACGTTACGAATCCTCTGTTGAACTTTTTTGGGAATGCCTTTGGAAAAGCTTAAGCGCATTCCTGTTCGTTGGCTATACACCTTCATTTCACCAGTAAACGGGTTATGCTCACTAATATCCTGTAAGTTGTGTTTGAAAGAAGGAGGTAGATGCCCTTTTACGTTACTAATATGGCCATTATCGAACTTTACTTTTAACACTGGCCTATCGACTGCGATCAACCAAAAGATCACGATGGCTGCAATTAAGATTACATATAACATTTGGCACTCCCTATCCTAGCTAGATAGCAATTTACTCAAATCCTCTTTAATTGAGGTAACTTTTTGACTCGCTTTTTCACTTCTCGACGCTTCGGAAAGCAAATATTCAATTGCGTCAGATAACGTACAACCAAGTTCATTCGCTCTACTAGAAAGCTTTTCCCAAACTCGGTAATCTAAATCAATGGATTTCTTCTTTGTATGGACTTGCTCTGCATTGAAGTGACGTTTCCGTTTCGCTCGGATAGCCTGCTTGAGTTTATTATCTAACTCTTCTGACATGTGGTTTTCTATCCAAGCTAAGACAAGTGTAGGCTCGTGTTCAAGGCGTTTTAGTTCTGCGACCGCTGCATCTGCTTCGCTTGTATCAATATGTCGGGTAATCGCTTCACCATCTTTCCATTTTTTGATGAGATACTTCCATTTCCACCCACATTCTAGATTCTCAAGCTGCTGATATTTCATTTGTTCCGACCCATAAACATAACCTAGTGACAGCGTAACCCAGATGGTTTACTTGGGCAAATAAAACTCTTAGAAGTATCGATGTTGATCACTCATTTGTCTAAGTATTGTTCATTGAGAGTTGAATGCCGAGAGCAAACCAAATTGGTGCTAGGGTGTTATAGTCCGTTTCGTTATAATGTCGGCAAGATTGAATTACGATGAATTTTAATGAACCAACTTAATTGGCAAGACGTAACACCTTCACTTGAGCAGTACGAAGCACTTTTAAAGTCTGCACCTTCGTTACCAAAGAAGTCTTTTACTGAGCTCCAACCGAGAATGTCGGCAACGATATCTCGTTTTTCAAAAATTTCCGGATTGACGCGAGCACTACTCATTAACTGCGTAGATAATTCTGTATATAGAGAGTTCATCAGTAAAGCTCTTCAGAGCCAGTCTAACGCTGCGATAGTTTTGTCGGAATCACTTGATGCCAAACGTTTATTTGACCGTTACAGTGTCGATTTAAGTGGTGATATTGCCTTCCAACCTGGTTTAATTTCACAGGCAGATAACGGTTACTTAATTGTACCGGCTAATCTAATTTTGGCTAACCCAGGACTTTGGCCAAATATAAAGTCTGCAATTCAACAAAACCTTATCGAGCCACTGAACCTAAGCACTACTCGTTTACCTACTTCAGTACCGCAAGCTAAAGCTTATGATGTAAAACTGATTGTAACAGGAGAAAGAAGTCAGTTAGCAGAGCTAGAATACATCGATGAAGACTTCTGTTCTGGCTTTGCCATGTATACGGAAGTTGAAGAAGATATTCATCTGTCAGAGCAGAATTTGACAGATTACTTTGGTTTAGTGAACTGGATATGTTCTCAATATCAGCTGCCTCACTTAACTGAATGTGGTTTTAGAAGATTGTTGCTAGCCGGTATGAGATTTACTGAAGATCAACATTATCTGCCTTTAGGAGTAATGTGGCACTCTCAACTTCTAACGCTTGCCAGCCAGTTCAGTGATGGCCACGCATTAGATTACAAGGCGTTAGATAAAGCGATTGACGACAAGTATTACCGAGAGTCTTACCTTCCTCAGCGTGCCGTGTACGATATTTTAGATGGACAAGTCATCATTGAGACAACTGGGGAACAAGTTGGTCAAATCAATGGCCTAACCGTTATTGATATGGCTGGGCACCCTGTCAGCTATGGTGAGCCTGCACGAATATCTTGTGTAATTCATTTTGGTGATGGCGATGTTTCCGATGTTGAGCGCAAAGCTGAGCTTGGAGGCAATCTACATGCAAAAGGCATGATGATTATGCAAGCTTTCTTGAGCTCTGCTCTGAAACTGGATGAACCACTGCCTTACTCAGCCTCCATCGTATTTGAACAGTCTTATAGTGAAGTTGATGGTGACAGCGCATCTCTTGCAGAACTTTGTTGCTTGGTAAGTGCTTTATCTGAATCTCCAATTAATCAACAAGTTGCGGTTACAGGGGCTGTTGATCAGTTTGGTCGAGTGCAAGCCGTTGGTGGCTTGAACGAAAAAATTGAAGGTTTTTATCAGGTTTGTAAACATCAAGGTTTTACAGGAAATCAAGGTGTTGTGATGCCAAAATCAAACCTTAAACACCTTGCATTACATAAAGATGTAATAGAAAGCATTAAAAATGGTGAGTTCCATATTTGGTCCGTTTCTACCGTAGATGAAGCTATTCCGATTGTAATGAATAAACCTTTTAGAGGTGAAGACGATAGTATTATTGGCAAAATAGCGGAACGTATTGAAAACTTTGAAAGACATGAGCACCCAGAAGGAATTGTGCAGCGCATCAAAAACTGGTTTGTCTAGTACTGATCGGAGTTGTTTAGCGTACACGTGTTCACTAAGATGCAGCTATCAAAAATTGGAGTAATTGATAATGCAAAACAAACGTGATTCTTATAACCGTGACGATCTACTTGCTTCTAGCCAAGGCGAACTGTTTGGGCCTGGTTACCCTCAGCTTCCTGCGCCAAACATGCTAATGATGGATCGTGTTACTAAAATGTCTGAGACTGAAGGCGATTTTGGTAAAGGTTTGATCTTGGCGGAATTGGATATTACTCCAGATTTGTGGTTCTTTGACTGCCACTTCCCTGGCGACCCTGTAATGCCGGGTTGTCTTGGCCTTGATGCGATGTGGCAACTTGTTGGTTTCTTCCTTGGCTGGGTTGGTGGCAAAGGAAAAGGTCGTGCTCTGGGTGTTGGCGAAGTGAAGTTTACAGGTCAGATCCTGCCAACAGCGAAAAAAGTGACGTACGAAATCCACATGAAACGCGTTGTAAACCGTAAACTTGTGATGGGTTTGGCCGACGGTCGTGTATGTGTGGACGGCAAAGAAATCTACGTAGCAAAAGATTTGAAAGTTGGCTTGTTCCAAGACACTTCAAGCTTCTAATCACGATTTTAATCGATTTATTAAGGCTCCTATTTAGGAGCCTTTTTGTTATCGAGTGTTAACCTACTTCCCTATGTCCCTATAATGTAGAAAAGGCTCCGTAGAGCCCTTTCGAATCCTTCTTTTTGTATGTGGAGAGTTTATTTGTAGAGACCAGATTGTCTTTCATCTCTGGCATCACGCCAACCACCTAACCAATACGACCGAGCATCAACTTGTTGATATGGGCAAGCCTCTTGAGACCTTCCATTCAACCCAGCTTTGTAGCCTTGAGATTGAGCTCGTTCTAGGCGATCACGCTTTTGTCTCTTCATAGTTAATTCCTCATACAGGTCCATTTACTAACGTACAGCTGTTATTGTGAAACTTTGATGGAGTTTTTATGACTCCACTTATAAGAATCGATCAAAGTAGGCAATTTCTCAAGGCATAAAAAAAGCAGAGACTCAAATGTGTGAGCCTCTGCTTGATTTAAAAATTACTGACGATTTTTAACTATTTTCTACGGAACCCAAACAATCCAAGCATGGTCAAAGCTAACCAACCAAGACCTGCACCTTGACGCTCTGTCGTCGTTGAGTCAATGCTTCGAGATACGATGTCGTCCTTCGTTGCGTCAGCAATAGGTACTAGTTTGACGGCTACAATTTGCTCTTCAGAGCTACATGTCGCATTGTTTGCTGTTGTGCTATAACCACCTGCACATTTCATAGCAGTACCAGAGATCACACCTGCATCATTGATATCAGTTGCGTCGATAATACGAAACTGATTGTTTTGTTCAGAGTAATCACCGCCATTAGTCAAACTGTCTAGGAACCAAGCTTTTCCATTAAACAATGTTGCAGCACGTTCACTAGTCTCGCCACCTAGGCTATATGGATAGATAAAACCGCGCTTACGACGTGGCTTGCCATCGTCTTCACGAGTCGTTTCTGCATCAAGTTGCCCGACGATCTCATTGTAAGAGTTGATACCGCCCATCTTACCGCCCGCACCGCTAAAGAAAATGCCAGTAGTTGGGTAAAAAGCGCTAATAGAATCCTTACGAACATCATCTACGATAAAGAGACGATTCGGAGCAGAGCCCGTTGGCATTAAGTATCCGCCCGAACGTTTCGCTTCACCAATAGCAACAAAATTAGAGTTAACGTCGGTTAATCGTGAGTTTGTATGAACCGTATCATCACCTTCGCGCTGTCTAGCTCCTACAACAACTTTATTTTTCCAAGTTGCGTTTTCAACGCTACCTTCGGCTTCTAGAGTTCCGACAAAAACAGTCGCATTCAGGTAGTTATCATCACTGTAAGTGTTGTAACCTACGCCATAGACCGTTGTTCCATCAGTGACAAGGTCACGCATGCTCCCTTGAGCTAACCTTTCTCCATCTTTAGATGTGCCACTTGGCCAAGCCAATTCACTGACGGTTCCGCTTTGATCCCAAATCGCTGCTTTTGATGTGTGGTGAGATCCATTGGTATTGCTTGCTGTTCGAGAAACACTGCCAACAGTAAAAATGCCGTCTGTGCTCCAAGCATGGCTTTGCACAACACTTGCGTCACTATCGCCAGTAAGAATATTTGGCTCTACTGGTGCAACTACGGTATTTCGTGTTTCTAATGTAGAAGTATTTTCTGTGCTAACTTTACTCTGATTACCGACAGCTGCACCACCCTCGGTAAGCTGGTTGATAACATTGTTATATTCATTTTTATAAGCAGCAGAATCTTCTTCTATGAACGCTAACGCATTAGAAGTAAAGTCTTTACTACGTTCTTTATTCCACGGCGTCCAGTTTACTGAAGCCCATGAGTCACAGGTGGAATAGCGAAGCTGGTTGTAACAGTAACGCTCAAAGTCTTTGAGTTCTTGGATGTAATAAAAGCCAGCGTCTAATCCGAATGGGATTTCTTCACGATAGCTGTTCCCATCCACGGCTTGTGTCGCTGAAATCGGCGTAGTGCGAGTTTCCATTGCAAGTTTAAACTGCTCTGGCGTGCAGTTTGCTGCTGCATCAAAGCAGCCTAAAGCGAAAGGTGAACCTGTTGAAGGATCTGTACCTGCATCGCCCTGTTGAATTGCAACCCCGTAAGCCGTTTGGTAGTCACCGTTTGAACCATGATCCTGAGGTGAAACCTCAACAACTTGATACAATGCCGCCTGTGCGTTCATTGTGGTACCAACCATCATTGCAATGGCGGTCAATTTGAATTTATTACTACAATTCATTGAATTCTTAACTATCCTGTTGCATTGCTTCGAGTTCTTCCCATCTCTCGAATGCGATTTCCAACTCCTGCTCTAGTGCAGCAAGCTGTTCCAATACCGGCTGAGTTTGCTCTACAGGTTTAGCAAAGAACTCTGGATCGTTCACTTGCTCCTGAAGGCTCTCGATATCCGACTCTAATTGTTCAAGTTTAGCTGGTAGAGCCTCTAATTCTCTTTGCAGCTTATACGATAACTTCTTCGAATTGTTCTTAGGTTGCGTAGTTTTGGGAGTTTCCTCAACCACTTTCTCTTTCTTCGTTGGTTTTTCAACCTGACTGCGCGAAGCAAGAACTTGGTCACGCTGCTGTTTAGCATCATGATAACCACCAACGAACTCTTCGATTATACCGTTACCCTCAAAAATCCAGCTGGTTGTTACTGTGTTGTCTACGAACTCACGGTCGTGACTCACTAACAATAGTGTACCCTGATAATTGGCAAGCATTTCTTCTAAAAGTTCCAACGTTTCGATATCCAAATCGTTAGTTGGTTCATCAAGAATAAGTAAGTTGTTTGGTTTCAACAAGATACGGGCTAGCAATAATCGGTTTTTCTCACCACCAGAAAGTGCCTTAACCGGGGTTCTGGCGCGCTTGGGTGCAAATAAGAAGTCTTGAAGATAACTCAGCGCATGACGCTGACGTCCCCCAACCATTACTTCTTGTTTCCCATCCGCTAAGTTATCGATCACTGTCTTTTCTGGATCCAAAATCTCTCGGTACTGATCAAAGTACGCGACTTCTAATTTTGTTCCGCAGTGTAAACGACCAGACTGCGCTTCCAATTGCCCTAGTAGCAATTTAAGTACCGTACTCTTACCGCAGCCATTTGGTCCGATAAGTGCAATACGGTCACCACGCATGATGTTAAAGCTAAAGTCGTCGACAATTGTCTTGCCTTCGTAAGCAAAAGATACATTTTCTGCTTCAAATACAATCTTACCTGAACGAGAAGCATCATCGATGTTTAGGTTAACTTTACCTTGAACTTCACGACGGTCACGACGCTCTTCACGAAGTTTTTTAAGGGCTCGAACACGGCCTTCATTACGAGTACGACGTGCTTTAATGCCTTGACGAATCCACACTTCTTCCTGCGCTAGTTTCTTATCGAACTCAGCATTTTGCATTTCTTCGACGCGAAGCATTTCTTCTTTGTCATTCAAATACTGTTCGTAATTACCAGGGAAAGAAGCTAATTGACCGCGATCTAAGTCAACGATGCGTGTCGCCATCGACTTGATGAATGCACGGTCGTGAGAAATAAAGATGATCGAGCCTTTGAAGTCTTTTAAGAAGTTCTCTAACCATTCGATCGTTGTCACATCGAGATGGTTTGTTGGTTCATCAAGAAGCAATACATCAGGATCACAAACCAGCGCACGAGCTAAAGCAGCTTTACGTTGCCAGCCACCGGATAGATCGGTCAGTTTGGTTTCTGGGCTTAGTTTTAAAGCGCCAAGTACGTTCTTAACACGGTCATCAAAGCGCCAAGCGTTAGAATGATCAAGTTGCTCTTGAACTTTCGCCAAACGGTTAATGTTCTTCTCACTTGGGTCTTGAGCAACAAGATCGAGAAGATCGTGATAGATCTTCAATTGTTCGCCGATTTCAGCCAAACCGCCAGATACGTATTCGTAAACCGTACCCTCTTGATTGCGCGGTGGATCTTGTTCAAGCCGAGAAACTACTACGTCTTGAGTTATTTGAATCTTGCCATCATCCAACAAAATGTCGCCGGCAAGCACTTTCATTAACGTGGACTTACCTGCTCCGTTACGACCAACTAAACAAACGCGTTCGTTTTCTTGAAGAGCGAACTCCGCTTTATCTAGCAATGGGTGGTCACCAAATGCAAGTTGTGCGTTATGAATGGTAAGTAATGCCATTATTATCCAACCAATGTGTGAGTTGTTCTAAGTCAAACGGCCAGTTCAACTCAGACTCTTGATATTTTAAGACGGGTATTGTGAGGCCGTAACGAGAAAATAGTACATCATCGAACGCAATATCGATGATATCTGTTTGCTCGGCCAAACCGACTTGGCCTACTAGAGCAAATGCCATCTCACAAAGATGGCATCCCTCCGTGCTATACAATATCAGCACGTATTAATCCTTTTGTTTATACTACGCGTGCGTTACTAGCCAACAGTTATGAATCTGTTTATTACGCGCAAAATCTAATGGTAACGTTTGAGAAGAAATATTCTGAGCCTTCAAACCCAATTCAGCGAGTGATTCTTCATCCATCTTGAAATGACGTTTGTTATTTGAAAATACGATTGTGCCTTCACTTCTCAGTAAACGTTTGAGGTTCTTCATTAGCTTAATGTGGTCACGTTGTACATCGAATGATGTTTCCATACGCTTAGAGTTAGAGAACGTAGGTGGGTCAATAAAGATCAAGTCGTACTCACCTTTTGCGTTTTCTAGCCATTGCAAACAGTCCGCTTGTTCATATTTATGTTGGCGCCCTACACAGCCATTAAGCTGCATATTGTCTTTCGCCCAGTTCAAGTAGGTGTTTGACATATCGACAGTTGTAGTGGAACGCGCACCACCAACTGCAGCGTGCACTGTTGCACTACCAGTGTAAGCAAACAAGTTAAGGAAATCTTTACCCTGTGCCATTTCGCCAAGACGACGACGAGTGATCTTATGATCCAAGAACAGGCCTGTGTCTAGGTAGTCATGAAGGTTCACGATCAGCTTCACACCGTACTCGTTTACTTCGAGCGTCTCTGATACCTGACCTAATTTTTGGTACTGGCTTCGACCTTTCTGCTTCTCACGAACTTTCAGTATAACTTTGTTCGCTTCGACACCGGTCACCTGAATCGTCGCACGGATAATGTCCGTTAGACGACGCTTGGCTTTTTCTTCAGGGATGTTCTTAGGTGCTGCGTACTCTTGAATCACAATTTGATCGCCGTACACGTCGATCGCTACGTTGTATTCTGGAAGGTCTGCATCGTAGATACGATAGCAGTCTAGTTTCTCTTTACGCGCCCACTTGCCAATCTTGCCAATGTTTTTCTTCAAACGGTTTGAGAAGTCTGGTGCGATTTGAACGTTAGTATTTGCACCTTTAACTTCATCAGCGCTGCGCTCGGCAATGCTGTAGTTCTTTTGGTGACACGGTAACGCACCGTTGTTCAATTTAAACTGTTTATCAGCGCGCATACGAAGGCAACTCAAGAGCTCGTCTGAGCTAGAGAAGATAGATGCTTTACATCCGCCAAACTCAGATTTTAGCTGTCCACCGAATGCGGTATATAGCGCAATCAGCCCCGGCTCAGTTCCTAGACGCTCACCGTAAGGTGGGTTTGAAACGATAACACCGTGTTCAAATCCTGCGGGACGAGTAATAGTTGCAGCATCACCTTGCGCAAACTCAATCAACTCTTCAACACCTGCTCTGCGGGCGTTTTCTTGAGCGACTTTTAATACTTTGGGGTCGTTATCGAATCCAAAAAACTTAGCGTCAACTTTCTTGACACCCCGTCTAGCTTGAACATTAGCCTCTGATTTAATCTCAGCCCAGGTCTCCGGTTCAAAGTCTTCCAAAACTTCGAAGCCCCATTGTTTGCGCTTAACGCCAGGTGCCATGTTGGCTGCCATCATTGCCGCTTCAATAAGCAAAGTACCAGAACCACACATTGGATCGAGTAATGGTTGATGCCCATCCCAGCCACAACGCATGATAATCGCAGAAGCAAGCGTTTCACGTAATGGCGCACGACCCGATTCTGGTCGATAACCACGCTGATGAAGACCACTACCTACCATGTCTATCCCAAGCAACGCTTTATCTTTATGCAAACGAACGTGAATACGAATATCTGGGCGTTCTTTGCTGATATTAGGACGTGGCAAGCCTTTATTCTCAAAGCAATCTACGATGCCATCTTTGACCTTCATAGCCCCGTATTGGCTATTTCTAATCTCACGGTTTGTGCCGTTAAAGTCCACAACAAAGCGTTTAGAGCTATGAAACTGGTTAACCCAGTTAATAGTGGAAGTGGATAGATACAAGTCCATGTCGTTGTTACACGTGAACTCAGATAAAACACGTACAAATCGAGACGCTAAACGGCTCCACAAACAACAGCGATAAACCTGTTCGTTTGTCGCTTTAAATTTTACGCCTGCCTGTACTGGTTTCGCATTTTCAATGCCTAGTTTAGTCAGTTCTTCAACAAGCAAATTTTCCATGCCATTTGAAGTTACCGCGAGATATTGATTCATAGTGTTCTTTCGCTGATAAAAAATGGCTTCAATTATACCTGACTTTACGATCAATGCCTCGTTTTTAAAGGTATTTTCCCACCCGTTAGTTCAAATCATCACCACTCAAATGATCTAAAACTTTCAACATCTTTAGTTTGAATGTTTTTCATTCATGAACGTATTTTGTTTCCTTTAGAAGAAGTGAATACTTATTTACATGCATTTTGGTATATACCAGCCTGAGTTGATTGATGTAAGTTACTTACAAATACCCTTTATAGGGGAATAAATAGGGTTGTTTTAGGCGATAGGTTGCCTAATTAAAGGAGTAATCCAATTGAAATAAGTAAAATAAAAGTGACCAGCTTCATGTTTGCATGCATAGAAAACAAACAGTTTCATGGTCTTTCGGATTGGAGTGTCAGAGGAAAGGACAAAAAAAATCGACCCAATAAGGTCGATTAAGGCAAACAAAGGAACGAAATAAAGAAAAATTAAACCGCTTTAACCCACCATTGCCATAGGGGTCATTGCAAAGAGGTGGTTTGCACAAGCCATGCGATCATGCATTACTTTAATCGGCTGCCCAAATTGAAGCGCCTTATTGCCATCAAGAACAAAGGCTTCTTGGTTAACATAAGCACATAAGCTCGATGTTTCGCCTGGTTCTAGAACGATGAACATACCATCAGAATATTGATTTGTGAGGAAGACCATGTCCCCTTCTTGAGGTTCATAATCAGAGGACTGTGCATCGAAGAACCAGCTCTTAGGCTGTACAGGTTTATGAAAACGCTTTGCAGCAACACAATACAGTGTTAATTCAGCTTGGCGATATTCACTGATATCGAGACAGCGAATGCGCTCATTAAACGTTTGAAATGCGCTGGCGTCATCAACGGTAAATTCACTGTTTGAGAAGGCACAGTTAACCAACAATTTTCGGGATAGATTGGTTTGGAAAATCATTTCCTCCCCCAGATCCAGCATTAAGCAAGCTTTTTGCTCGTCAAAATACCAATTCCATTTGTCGCTGGGTTTAAGCATTATTCCGTTCTCTCTTGACTAGTTAAATCAGTGGTAAAGAGGTAAGACGCTTAATTACCTACTCGTGATTTTTAAATTCTACAAACGAACGGATAAAAAAAAAGAGGAAACAAAATCCTCTTTTTTATGTAACAGGTACTGATTTTTCAGTAGTTTTTGATGTATATGTTAAAGATTTTTAACAATATCACGTACGAGACCTGGGCCGTGGTAAATAAAGCCAGTGTAGACTTGAACAAGTTTAGCGCCTGCCATGATCTTTTCTTTGGCTGCAACATAGGAATCTACACCACCAACACCGATAATTGGAAGTTTGTCTCCAAGCTCTTCATGAAGCTTACGTACGACCTCCGTAGAGCGTGATTGCACAGGGCGACCACTCAAGCCACCTGCCTCATTGGCGTGTTTCATCCCTTCTACGATCGTGCGATCCAAAGTTGTGTTAGTCGCGATCACACCATCTATATTGTTTTTCAATAAAGAATCGCAGATTTGGCAGATTTCATCGTCACTTAAATCCGGCGCAATCTTTAATGCTAACGGGACATACTTGTTGTATTTCTCTGATAACTCCGCTTGTTTCGCTTTTAATTCGGAAAGCAGTTCATCAAGCGCTTCACCATATTGAAGTGAACGAAGACCTGGAGTGTTTGGCGATGAGATGTTTACTGCAATATAGCCAGCATACTCATACACTTTTTCCATACAAATCAGGTAGTCCTCTGCCCCTTTCTCAATTGGCGTATCTTTATTTTTACCGATATTAATTCCGAGAACACAATTGAATTTTGCTCGTTTAACATTCTCGATCAAATTATCAACGCCTAGGTTATTAAAGCCCATGCGGTTGATGATCCCTTCTGCTTCCACTAAACGGAATAAGCGTGGTTTATCATTACCTGGTTGTGGTCGTGGCGTTACAGTGCCGACTTCGACAAAGCCAAAGCCCATGGCATCAAATGCTTCAATACATTCGCCGTTTTTATCTAAACCAGCCGCAAGACCAACAGGGTTACGGAATGTTAGACCCATACACTCAACTGGACGAGTTGGTAACTGTTGGCGGTAAAAGAGATCAAGTGGTGTGCCGTTAAAGCGTTGGAAGTTCTTGATTGCAAGATCATGTGCCTTCTCGGCATCGAGTTGGAAAAAGCCAGTTCTGGCTAGACGGTAAAGCATTGTGCCTCCGAAAGAAAAAAGCCCCGTATAAACGGGACAATATTATTTACCGTTTTTCATCGTAATTCAATGAAAATGAACGTAATAAGTAAAAACCTATATCTTTATAAGATTTTTAAATATAAAACAAACAATTACAATCAAGTTTCTGCGATAAAAATCGTAACTAACCGCTTAAAAGCAATCGATTTCACTCTGTTTTAATTTCAACCAAATGTGACAATGTAACCATTTTCGTTCCAAATGTGAATAATAGATAATAAAAAGCCCCGTTAAATAACGAGGCTTTTACTTATGACTTGATTATTCCACTACTCTTTCGATGAGCAGTTGAGGTTTAAAAGTACTAGCTCTCGAAGTGCTACAGAGAACTTAGCAAATTCGTGTACTGAGCCAACTTTGAACTCGTTTAAGATACTCTCCCAGCGGTGCAACGATTGCTCGTTAGTTTCAATCCAATCTTCTAACGCAGCCATCACGTCAAGCTCTTCGGTTGAGCAGCCACAAGTCAGTACCTGAGCGGTAAGTTGACGTTGTTGCCAGTCCAGATCTTCACGGAATGCCGCTCTTGCAAGTGCTTGCCAGTTGTTATCAACGGCTTGGCTATTAATTTGCTTCAAGAACCAATGCAACGATAAACGGTCACCCAAGTTAAAGTAGAGTTTCGATGCTTGCTCAACCGTTTTACCTGTTTCACTTGCTACTGATGAAATATCCAGTGCAGATTGTAAGCTTGATAAGCGGGCAACTTGGTGAGCGAGTTTCTCTTCAACCCCTTTCTCTATCCAACCTTGAGCCAACTCATTGTGTTCTTCAACTTCAGACTCAACTAACATAGTGTCTAGGGTTTCAGTGATAACATTGACATCTTGCTTGTAGATAGCAATCAACTCACCGACCGTGCATTTGCCGCTACGGTTACGAAGCAACCAGCGTGCAATTCGACGCAGTGCTCGGCGCACGTAAAACATAATTTCGTATTGAGCTTGCGCTGTCGCAACGTTATCAAGTTTGCGAGTTTGCTTGAGGATTTCTTCTAAATCAAAGATTTCTCTAGCCGCACTGTAAGCGTTGGCAATATCGACAACACTTGCACCAGTTTCTTCTTGCAAACGAGTAACGAAGTTACAGCCCATTTCATTAACCATCTGGTTAGCCAATGCTGTAGCGATAATTTCAGCTCGCAGTGGGTGATTAACCATTTGATCTTTATAGTTACGTCGTAACGCACTTGGGAAATATTCAACAAGTTGTTTTGCATGGAATTCATCATTTGCGATTTCATCCGTAACAAGTTGCTGTTTAAGTACCATTTTACCGTAGGCAACTAACACTGATAGCTCAGGGCGAGTCAGACCTAGTCCCTGTTTTTCACGCTCGATTAGCGTTTCATCATCAGGAATGTATTCGAGAGCACGATCCAAGTACCCTGCTTTCTCCATAGTGTGGATGAATCGAATTTGCTCCTTAACAATGCCAACACCTTGCTGTTCAGTAACAGAGATCGACTCCGACTGACGGTAAGCATCATCCAAGACAATTTCACCCACTTCGTCTTCCATAGACTCTAGAATTTGGTTACGTTGCTTAACCGTAAGATCGCCATTTGAAACCAGTCCATTGAGGAAGATCTTGATGTTGACTTCATTATCCGAACAGTCAACGCCACCTACGTTATCAACGAAGTCCGTGTTCACTCGACCGCCAGTTAGTGCGTATTCGATACGACCAAGCTGAGTCATACCCAAGTTACCACCTTCGCCAACCACTTTGGCTCTTAAGTCACGGCCGTCAATGCGCAGCATGTCGTTAGCACGGTCGCCAACATCTGTATGAGTTTCTGTTGATGATTTAACGTAAGTGCCGATACCACCATTCCAAAGCAGATCGACTTTCATTTTCAAGATCATCTTTATCAGATCGTTAGGCGCTAAAGATGCTTTCTTAGTACCTAACATTTTCTGAATTTCTGGCGTCAACTGGATCGATTTTGATCGACGAGAGAAGATGCCACCACCTTGAGAGATCAAGTCTTTGTTGTAATCTTCCCAGCTTGATCTTGGCAGATTAAACAAGCGGTTACGCTCTTCCCAGCTGCTGGCTGAATCTGGATTTGGATCAATAAAGATGTGCATGTGGTTAAACGCAGCTTGCAATCGAATATGCTTCGATAACAGCATACCGTTACCGAACACGTCACCTGCCATATCACCTACACCGATTGCAGTAAAATCAGTGGTCTGACAGTTGATGCCCATTTCACGGAAGTGACGTTTAACAGATTCCCAACCACCTTTTGCGGTGATACCCATTGCTTTGTGATCGTAACCGTTTGAACCACCTGAAGCGAATGCGTCACCTAGCCAGAAGTTGTATTCTGCAGAAACAGAGTTTGCCAAATCTGAGAAGGTTGCTGTGCCTTTATCGGCAGCCACTACTAGATATGGGTCATCTTCATCGTGACGAACAACGTTTTGTGGTGGTACCACCTCTCCTTCAATGATGTTATCTGACACATCTAGCAGTGCACGGATAAAGCGTTTGTAACAACGCTGACCTTCCGCAAAAATTTCATCACGAGTGGTGAGAGATGGCTGGCGTTTACAAACGAAGCCGCCTTTTGCACCAACTGGTACAATTACAGTGTTCTTAACCTGTTGCGCTTTTACTAAGCCAAGAATCTCCGTACGGAAGTCTTCTTGACGATCTGACCAACGCAAACCACCACGAGCCACTTTTCCACCACGAAGGTGAACACCTTCAATATCTGGTGCGTAAACAAAGATCTCGAATGCAGGTACAGGCTGCGGAATCTCAGGAATATCGCTTGGCTTCATTTTCAAAGATAACCAAGGCTTAGGCTGCTTATTCTCGTCTACTTGGTAGTAGTTGGTACGAAGCGTCGCCATGATCATTTCAATATAACGACGAATAATACGATCATCATCCAAGCTCTCTACACGATCCAACTGCTCTGTTAGCTTTTTAATTAGATCGTTTTGGCCTTTCTCGCTGCCTTTGTGTTTCGGATCAAATCGCTTGGTGAACAGCTTGACTAGACCTGTCGCTAAGTCTGGGTAGTGGCTTAGCGTGTCTTCGATGTACTGCTGACTGAATGGGAAGCCGACTTGGCGCATGTATCGTGCGTAAGCGCGAAGAATGGAAATCTCACGGCCAGATAAAGACGCACCTAATAACAATCGGTTGAAACCATCACTTTCAAGATTACCCGCCCAAATGGCAGCAAATGCTTGTTGGAAACGATCACGAGCTTCACGAAGGTCAACGGTTTTCTCGCTCTTATGCAGCATAGAGAAGTCAAGGATCCAGAAAGTCTGACCGTTGTTTTTCTCGATCTCATATGGCGATTCGCCAATCACACGCAAACCAAGGTTTTCCAACATCGGCATTACGTCAGAAAGGTGAATTGGTTCATCGCGATGATATAACTTTAAGCGGACAGCTTTGGAATCTGCACCCTCTTCTTGAGGTCGGTAGAACAACATACCAAGTTTATTATCATCACTTAACGCTTCTAAGCGCTCGATATCTGCAACCGCAGAACCTGGCATCATGTCCTCTTTGTATGAGCGAGGGAACGCACTCATATATTCTTTTGAAAGAGGAAGGCCTTTACTTTCACCAAAGTTAGCAATGATGGATTCTTTTAGTCTGTCATCCCAAGAGGTAGAAACTTCCATTAGATTTTGCTCGATCTTTTTCACGTCTACGTCAATGTTGTTATTGTCTACACGAACAATGTAATGTGTTCTCGCTAGTGGGCTTTCTGAGAAGTACGTTGTAAATTCAACCTCTTGCTCGCAACCAAAGTACTGCTTAAGAATGCGTTGAGTTTGACGACGCAATTCTGTGTTGTAACGATCTTTAGTGACATAAACCATGCAACTGAAGAAACGACCAAATGGGTCTTTACGAACAAACAAACGCAGCAAGTCACGATCTTGCATTTGTACAACACCCATTCCCACCTCAAGCAGCTCTTCTTCATTAGCTTGAAGCAACTCGTCGCGTGGGTAGTTTTCTAAGATATTGTGCAATGCTTTGTATGAGTATGATCCGTGACGGTATCCACTTGCTTCAAGGATACGGTCAACTTTTTCACGGATCAAAGGAATACTTTGTACCGCTTGGTTGTAAACGGCGGAGGTATATAAACCAGTAAAGCGATGCTCACCTATTACTTTACCGTTTTCATCAAACTTCTTAATACCGATGTAATCAGTATAAGCTGGACGGTGGATACGAGATGCTTTGTTACCTTTGGTGATGATCAGAGCGTATGGTTTTTTCGCTTCTAATCGCGCTGAATCTGATAATTCAGAGAGCTTGACGCTACGCACGCGCTTGTCATCAGCAAACAGACCTAGTCCTTTTTCTTTAGCAGGAACAAGTTCGGTATCACCATTGACCTCTTTTAAGTCATAATCTTTATAACCCATAAAGGTAAAGTTATGATCTTCTAGCCAACGAAGAAATGCGATCGTTTCATCCATACGATCAGTTTGGATAGAAACACGATCTTTATTTTTCTCAAGTTCATCAGTAACAAACTTAAGCTTATCAACCATCTGCTTCCAGTCATCAACGACTAAGCGAGTATCAGATAGAATTCTTAACAGCTCTTCTTTAAGCGCTTGCATCTCGTCTTTACTAGTAAGGCGGTCTACCTCTATGTGGAAAAGTGATTGAAGAACACCACCCTCACCGTTTACGTCTGTAACTTGGCCTTTTTTATCACGCTGAATCTGTGTTGGGTTATTCAACATTAGGTGACAAACAAGATCCAAACGTGCTAAAGCCATTTTGACTGAGTCCACTAAGAATGGACTATCTGGAACAACAATTTCTACGATTGTGTGTGTGGATTGCCAGCCTTGACGACTTACGGTCGGGTTAAATACTCGAACCGAAATCTCTTCTGGTTTTTTTTCATTGATATGGTGCCAAAGGCTAACGACAGCACCATAAAGGTCGGATTCGTTTCGCTGAATTAGATCATCATCAGCAATGTTACTGAATAAGTGTTGAGCAAGTTTAGTTACAAGCGTTTGGTGAGAAAGCTCGAGTTTGTCTTGAATCAGTTGGTAAACCTTTTCAAGCAGAACCGGCACTACATTTTCACGCGCGGTCATATTCACACTCCACATTAGAATTGTTGTTTTGTAGGGGGACTTAGTAGCTAGGTTGTTACCTTAGAAACTAAGCATAGGTAATGCATGTGCCCATTGTAAAAGCATAATTACAAATGTTTAACAACTAATCGTAGTGGTAAGAGGTGAAATGTCCGATTCTGTGACTAAGATTCCTATTTAACTCTCTGCAAATACAATACATCACAGAGTTTCTAACTTAAGAAACTTATTATTTTGGTCAGTTGTTAGTCTAAACTGGCCTCTAACGCCCAATTGACTAAGAAATGGTCTAAATCTCGCGGCGGGTAACTGCAAACGCAAACCGTTGTGTGTGACAACTTGAACAACACTTGCCGCACCAGAATAATGAGATAAAAACGTTTGATATGAAATGTTGAGATTGAAGTAGTAATAGTTCATGAAGTGAAAACTAAGTGACATAAACAAATAAGGTGGCCTTAATGACCACCCTATTGTGTTGTTTACTATTCGTCTAGTGCTTTAGTCACTTTTTCGAATAGATCTTTAGCAAGATTATCCATTGCTTTGAGCTTTTCAAGTTCTGCACGAATCATTGCTTGGCGAGCTTCATCGTATTTACGGAACTTAAGCAAAGGATCAATCATTCGAGAAGCTACTTGTGGGTTCGAATCATTTAGTTGGCGAAGAATTTCACCGGCAAACTGGTAACCTACACCGGATTTATCATGGAAACGTACAGGGTTCGCACTTAAGAACGAGCCAATTAAGCTGCGCGTACGGTTCGGATTTTTCAAACTAAATGCTTCGTGGTTCATGGTTGCTTTTACTTTTTCAAGAGCATCCTCTGCAGGATTGCTACCTTGCAGTGCAAACCACTTATCCATAACCAAACCATCGTGCTTCCATTTATCGCTGTAATCAGCCATAAGTGCTTCACGACACTCGAGCTGAGCGTTATTTGCAGCACTCATCGCAGCAATCGTATCTGTCATGTTATTTGCAGATGCGTATTGTGCGTTGACTAAATCATTACCTTTTGCCGTATGTGCTAGGTATTGTAGGCAACGGTTACGTAAAGCACGCTTGCCAATAGCAGCATGGTCGATCGTATACTCTGTTTGCTTAAGCGTGTGATAAGTCGCACTTAGCTCATCTTCTAATTCCTTAGAAAGTGACACTGTAATGCTGTTTAGCACTTTGTCTACGGCATCGATATCAATTTGTTGGTACCAACCAGTAATCTCATTGATTGAAGGCATAGAGAAAACTTGAGCAATGAAAGCTGGCTCAAGCGTTTCATCCAACAGCACACCGCGGAAAGCATCTATCACACCTTCAGAAAGCGATACTTCTTGTCCCGCTTGAACGTTTTTCACATTCTGACGAATGTATTTAGCCAATAGCATTTGGCTAGCGTCCCATCGAGCAAAATCGTTCGTTGCATGCTTCATCAAGAAGACTAACTCGTCATCGCTGTAATCGTATTCTAATTTGACTGGTGCCGAGAATTCACGCAACAAAGATGGCACTGGCTGTTCTTCGACATTTTCAAATACGAACGTTTGCTTATCTTGTTTAATATCCAGCACGTTATGAACAAATTCACCGTTACTCATCAGTGGGATAACTTGACCTTTCGAATCATACAACTCGATATCGAACGGGATATGCAGCGCTTGTTTTTCTGCTTGGTCTTGCGTCGGCTCCGTAAATTGCTCTACCGTTAGTGCGTAAGTTTTTGCATCAGCGTTGTATTCGCTATTTACGCGCAGCGTTGGTGTACCTGATTGGCTGTACCACAGACGGAACTGTTTTAAATCAACACCGGTGGCATCTTCCATTGCAGAAACAAAGTCTTCACACGTCGCGGCGGTACCATCGTGACGTTCAAAATAAAGTTTCATTCCTTTTTGGAAGCCCTCTTCGCCAAGGAGTGTATGGTACATACGAATAACTTCGCTGCCCTTTTCATAGACCGTTAGCGTGTAGAAGTTATTCATCTCAATGACTTTGTCAGGACGAATCGGGTGAGACATTGGGCTTGCATCTTCCGCAAATTGAGGACCACGAATAATACGTACGTTATCAATACGGTTATCAGCACGAGAACCTAAGTCAGAAGAGAATTCTTGGTCACGGAATACGGTTAAGCCTTCTTTTAGACTTAGTTGGAACCAGTCACGACAAGTGACACGGTTGCCAGTCCAGTTGTGGAAGTACTCATGACCGATCACAGCTTCGATACCTAAATAGTCACGATCTGTCGCAGTTTGATCGTTCGCCAGCACATATTTTGAGTTAAAAATGTTCAAGCCTTTGTTTTCCATTGCACCCATGTTGAAGAAATCAACAGCAACGATCATGTAAATATCCAGATCGTATTCTAGGCCAAAGCGTTCCTCATCCCACTTCATCGAGTTGATCAGCGATGTCATCGCATGGCCTGCACGATCTAAGTTACCTTTATCAACAAAGATTTCTAAATCAACACTGCGACCTGACATCGTTGTATATTTGTCACGCAATACATCAAAGTCGCCTGCAACAAGGGCGAACAAGTAAGCTGGTTTTGGATGCGGATCCTGCCATTGAACCCAATGACGACCGTTCTCTGCATCGCCTTCTGCAATTCGGTTACCATTGCTCAGCAAATATGGATAAACCGCTTTATCTGCGATCACTTTTGTTGTGTATTTTGCTAGAACATCCGGACGGTCTAGATAGTACGTGATACGGCGAAAGCCCTCAGCCTCACACTGAGTACAAAATGCGCCGCCTGATTTGTACAAACCTTCGAGTGCTGTATTCGCTTCAGGATCAATTTTGGTGACGATTTCAAGTTCAAACTCGGATGGAAGATCGGTCAGTACCAGCGATGACTCCTTCACCTCGTGATGAGCCCAATCCTCACCATTTACTTTTACAGCGCGTAGCTCAAGCCCTTCGCCATCGAGTTCTAGCGTTGTTGTATCGCCTTTTTGAGCAACTTTTGATACCGCCGTAACGATTGTGTCATTGTCATATAGATCAAACGTTAGATCGATATCAGTAATCGCATGAGATGGCTCTTTATAATCTTTACGATATTTGGCCTTGGGAGCTTGAGACATGAGCATAAATCCTTGTATGTCGAACAACAAAAATACCAGACTGCATGATCAAAAATGCAGTTCTGGTATCACTATATAAGCTATTTGTAGGGGTTGTGGTATCAGAATACAAGTCTTTCCATCAAAAAACGGAGCTTTTAGTGCTCTAGCTCCGTTTTTTGATTAACATTTAAACAACATTAATGACTTACCGTACGCACGCGTAATTTGGCGCATGTTAAAGGCATCATGGCGTAACTCTATTGAGTACGGCGTACATATCACCATTGGAATCTTCGATCGTTAGCTCATTCTTGTTGAGCTTATACGTGGTTCCATGCTCGCCATTTTCATACAACAAAACCAAAAACTCATCTTCTGTGTAAAACACACCTTGTTTGATGGACTCATCCCCTTCTTCGTTCGAAACCCTAAACATGAACACGAAATCAGGTTGAAGTATCAAATCCATCTGATTAATGTTGTTGGCCACTAGACCGTCGCCAGATACGTGAGAGCTAGACCAAATACCTGCAAGTGAATTGGATAATCCCTTAGTGAATGTTACACCATTAAGATCAAGCGTATTATGGTTGTTGCGATAGGCATAAATTTGAGGCTCGTCGGTGTTTAAACCAAGAACGATGGTGTCTTCATTTGCGTTATACAGCCCTTCCCAATGGTCAACGGAATAGTCTTTCTTTTGAATATCAATAGAAAAGCTGTAGTCAGAACCTAATGAGAGTTTGATCGCACGAAAGTTTTCAGCTGACTCTTCGGGGTTTGGGTTCATTAAATACCAGTCTCCGATGAGAAACGGCGTGTCAAAGTGACTTAATTCATCTTCTCTGGTGTTTTCTCCACCAAACACACTAAAGCAGCAAAAGCTAAGTAAAATAAAGAACCACTTCATATCGGCATCCTTATCGTTTTCTTTTAGCTTAGCCAGTAGTCCTCACTTTCGCGAAATTTTAGATGTAGATCACGTAAATTATTGGGGGAAAATAAGCGAATATCTTGCTCGATATCGAGACAGCGGAAGACAAAAAGGCATAAAAAAAGAGTGAATCTGAAAGACTCACTCTTTTTATTCTAAATTGCCAGTTATTATGACTGATTTTCCTGCTTAAGTAGATCGACCATAATCGCGACAGACTCATCTAAATAAACATCAGGAGCCTCGTAGTCTTTTGGTATATCATCCAATGTTTTGAATGCTTTTTTACCCAAAGCAGCTTGACGTTCATTTATGCGTTGTAATCGAAGTGCTTCCGCTTTATCCGATTCAGCTTTACGAACTTTTTCGTTCAAAGACAAAGTATTATCGTCTTTTTCTTTACGATATTTCTCGATGTCTTCATTGATAAAGCGGAACTCCATCTCATCAGAAATACGCTTGTTATGAAGAGCAGTAAGTTTTTCAATTAAGGCGTCGTTACTTGGAAACGTTTGATATTGTGCTTTATCAATCTGATCCCAAGGTAAAGCATTGTCTTCAACACTTTCACCTGTTTCAGAAGCCTCGATTGGCGTTGGGTACGAAATATCTGGTGCAACACCACGATTTTGCGTACTTCCACCGTCAATACGATAAAACTTCTGAATCGTGTACTGAACATAACCTAGCTCTTTATCGAAAAGATCGTAAATATGATTCAGTGAACGATGTTGCTGAACTGTACCTTTACCGAAAGAGTTTTCACCTAAGATGATTGCACGATTATAATCTTGCATTGCCGCTGCAAAAATTTCAGATGCTGAAGCACTGTAGCGGTTAATCAATACCGTCAATGGGCCATCATAACTCACTTTTCCATCGGTATCGGCATTCACCTTGATGCGGCCATAGCTGTCACGAACTTGAACTACAGGACCTTCTTTAATGAATAAACCTGTCAATGCCGTCGCTTCTGTTAGCGCACCACCACCATTGTTACGTAGATCAACGATTACGCCGTCAACGTTTTTGGTTTTCAACTCAGCTAGTAATTTATCGGTGTCTTTCGATAAGCCGACGTAGAAACTTGGTACTTCTAAAATACCAATCTTCTTACCGTCTTTTTCGATGATTTCTGACTTAACCGCACGATCTTCTAAGCGAACTTTGTCACGAACAATTGTGACAATGTAACTCTTCGCATCGTTACCTTCTGGCAAGATCTGTAGATTAACCTTTGTGCCTTTCGGGCCTTTGATTAACTGAACAACATCATCCAGACGCCAACCGATCACGTCGACAATTTCTTCACCGTCTTGTCCAACACCAGTGATTCGGTCCCCTTCACCAAGTTGCTTACTCTTCGACGCCGGACCGCCAACAACAAGTGAACGAATTACTGTGTAATCGTCTGTCATTTGCAAAACGGCACCGATGCCTTCTAGAGAAAGGTTCATTTCCGATTGGAATTGCTCGGCATTACGTGGAGAAAGGTAGCTTGTATGAGGGTCAACCTGTCGCGCGAAGGCATTCATATACAACTGAAATGCGTCTTCATTGTTGGTCTGTGTGATGCGCTTCATCGCGTTGTTATAACGCTTCTCTAAAACTTCTTTAATCTCTGGCCACTCTTTGCCAGTCAGTTTCAGATTTAACGCGTCATATTTCACACGCTTGCGCCACAACTCGTTGAGCTCTGCTTCGTCTTTTGGCCATGCGGCCTCAGAGCGGTCTAACTCTATCTCGTCATCGGTATCAAACTTGATCTCTTCATCGAGTAGAGTTAACGCATAAGCAAAACGATCGAAACGCTTCTGCATTGAGAGGTTGTAAACATCAAAAGCAATTTGGTTGTTGCCCGATTTAAGCTGATCATCAAGCTCGACTGACCAGTTTTTAAATGAGTCGATGTCTGCTTGAGTGAAAATATTTCTATTGTAATCAAGCAACTCTACATAGCGTTCAAAGATCGCTTTAGAGAAATCATCATTGAGGCTGAAGTGCTTATAATGAGAGCGGGTAAATCGCGAGGTGACTCGTTTGCTAGCTGTTTCATGCTGAACTTCAGGAGAAAGAACCGGCAGGTCATCTTTATGTAGTTTGGCTTCAAGAGCCTGAGCTGATGCTGCTAGCCATAAGCTAGCAGCAATCAGGGTCACTTTTGAACGGCAATTCATGCGTAGGAGTATCTCCTTTATGCGCGCAAGTGCTCCGCTTTCACAACCATTTGTAGGCCGTTAGCAAGTTGAACACGTACATCATCCTTATTGATTTCAACAATGGTCGCTGCCATGTTTCCTTTGCCCATGTTCACGTTAACTGCGTTACCTACTGTGATTTCATCAGCATTTAGAGCGCGCGTTTCTACAGGCTTAGTTGGTTTTTGTACTTTTGGTTTATTAGTACGACGAGGCTGTTGAGGCTTTTTAGCCGCAGGTTTCGCTTTCGCCTTACCCTCTTCACGAGCTTTTTGTGCTTGTTCTTTACGACGAGCCTGAACTTTCGCCTTGCTTTCTGCAAGTGTCGCTTTCGCGTGTTCAACGTGCTCTTCTTCTAGCTCACCACAAGGGTTGCCATCTAGGTCTACACGTACTGCACCTGGTTTTACACCGTGTAGGTAACGCCATGATGAAGTGTACTGTCTTAACGCTGCACGAAGCTGTGTTTTGCTTACTTTTTCGTCTTCATTTAGACGTTCCGCAAGATCTTGAAAAATACCAATTTTCAGAGGTTTTGCTTCACCTTCTAAAGTAAAGCACTTAGGGAAACATTCAGCAATATATGCAATAACTTCTTTGCTGTTTTTTAACTTTTCAGTCATGAGGGGTCCTGATTTGAGCGGATTTCCGCGAGCATTAAGAAAAAATATTCTCGTATTATAGTGACATGCCAAGGAAAAACCACACTCGAAGGCTAATTTATGCGTCGTTCGCGTGTGAATTAAGCAGCTTTTCTACTTCAACCATGAAATGAGTGAGACCTTCTTCGTCTGTTTCATTAAATCGGCCAATACTTGGACTATCAATATCAAGTACACCAACCACCTTTCCATTAATAGAAAATGGAATCACAATTTCTGAATTGCTCGCTGCATCGCACGCAATATGCCCCTCAAATTCGTGAACGTCGTATACTCTTTGTATAGTATTAGTTTGTGCAGCAGTACCGCAGACGCCTCGACCCATTGGGATACGAACACAAGCTGGTTTTCCTTGGAACGGACCAAGAACAAGCTCTTCACCTTTTGTTAGGTAAAAGCCTGCCCAGTTAAGATCGTCAAGTTCCATGAAAAGCAATGAGCTCAAGTTTGCTAGGTTCGCAATAAAGTCTGGTTCAGACTCAATTAGAGCAACAGCTTGTTTGGTTAGTCTTTGGTATTGTTCTAAGTTCATATTAACTTCCTACTTACTATAAAAGCTTCCATTCTCAATGTATGGCGCTAAAATGCAGCCCTACTTTATAATAGGACTTATTCTCAATTACAATGCTTCTGAAAAATGACACTATTAGCCGTTCTTGGTTGATAACACAAGTAAAAAAGCACAAGTCCAAGCTGATCATAGCGAACTTGATAGCGGTGCTTGCAACCTTGATTAGTGTTCCAATTCCCCTCCTCATGCCTTTGATGGTTGATGAGGTCTTATTGGACCAACCTGCAAAAGGCTTAGATGCCATGAATGCCATTCTCCCTGAAGCGTGGCACACTCCGACAGGCTATATTTTCTTTACCCTGTTCTTGGTTGTTCTTATGCGAGCTGCGAGCCAAGGATTAAATATCCTTCAAAGCCGACAATTTACGCTTGTTTCAAAAACCATCACGTTTGAGATGCGCAGTAAAATGATCGACAAACTCGGCCGTATCAGCATCCGACAATACGAGACCAAAGGTAGCGGAGGAATCAACGCACACCTTATCACTGACATTGAGACCATTGATAAATTTATTGGTTCTACGTTAGCAAAATTCGTTATCAGTTTTCTGACTGTTATTGGTACTGCTATCGTTCTACTTTGGCTCGATTGGCGACTTGGTCTGTTTATCCTGTTAGTTAACCCTATTGTCATTTACTTCTCACGTAAACTAGGCAGTATGGTTAAACATCTGAAACGGAAGGAAAATCATTCTTTTGAAATTTTCCAAAACCGTTTAGTTGAAACATTAGATGGAATCTACCAACTACGCGCGGCCAATAAAGAGCGAGAATTTCTCCAGCAACTCAAAGACAGTGCGAACCAAGTTCGCGTTGATGCAGACAAGTATGCTTGGCAATCTGAAGCGGCTGGTCGCGTTTCTTTCCTTCTCTTTTTGATCGGCTTTGAATTATTCAGAGCTGTCGCAATGTTAATGGTCATGTTCAGTGACCTTACTATTGGTCAAATATTTGCCGTTTTTGGTTACCTATGGTTCATGCTGTCTCCTGTTCAAGAGTTGCTTGGGATTCAGTTTTCTTGGTACAGCGCTAAAGCCGCATTAAAACGCATCAACGACTTATTAGAGTTAGAAGAAGAGCAGAGACCGGTTCCTAAGGTAAATCCTTTCAAAGAAGGTAGAGAAGTTGATGTTAAAGTAGAAAACATTAATTTCTCTTACAATAATGAAAACAAAGTCCTAGATAATCTTTCTTTACATATGCCGGCAGGAAAGAAAGTGGCGTTGGTTGGTGCAAGCGGCGGTGGTAAGTCGACCTTGATACAATTACTTATTGGGGTTTACCGTCAAAACTCCGGTAGCATTCGCTTTAATGATGAATTAACAGAAGATATTGGCTTTGAAGTAATTCGCGACAAAATTGCCGTGGTATTACAGCAACCTATACTATTTAACGACACCTTGAGGCATAATCTAACGCTTGGTGGTAATTTTGACGAAATGTCACTTTGGCGTGCGCTTGAAGTGGCTCAGCTGCATGATGTAATTTCTCAACTTAACCACGGCTTGGATACTCAAGTTGGTCGTAATGGCATTCGTTTGTCAGGAGGTCAACGACAACGGCTTGCCATTGCTAGAATGGTGCTGAGTAATCCTCAATTTGTTATTTTAGACGAAGCCACGTCTGCGCTAGATACCGCTACTGAAGCGGCTTTACACAAAGCACTGACCGAGTTCTTACGTGGTAGAACAACATTAATCGTTGCGCACCGACTATCCGCTGTTAAACAAGCCGATTTGATCTACGTGCTTGAAGATGGGAAAGTGACGCAAACAGGTACTCATGGTGAGTTAGTTGAGCAAGAAGGCTTATATCAAACCTTATATGGGGGCATACAGTCCCACGCTTAAATCGTTCAAGCTAGAGAGGTCGTTATGACCTCTCTGTCTAAGCACGCCATGCAACCCAATAACGTACGTCTGTGCCAAGGTTGTGAATTGCCTGTCGACATCGTCGACTTACCCCATGGCAAAAATGCACACTGCCCTCGTTGTGGTACACAATTATATCGCGGAGGTAGCCCTAGCCTCTCTGGTAATCTAGCCGTCGCGATAACCTGCATCCTACTATTTATTCCATCGCACTTTTTTAACTTTATTAGCATCCGACTCTTTGGTGTGATGATTCCGGCAACCCTACCTTCAGGGATGATCACATTGATGGAAGAAGGATTTGTTCTTCTTTCATTGCTCATTCTATTTTGTAGCTCTCTTGCGCCACTGACGGTTTGTGTTTCAGTGGTAACGGCGCATATTTCTTTACATCAACGATGGTTCCGTGGGCTTCGTATCTCACTGTGGCTAATTCAACATTTGAAGCATTGGGTTATGTTAGATGTGTTCTTAGTTAGCATCGCCATTTCCTGTTTTAAACTCCAAGATTATTCCGACATTTTCGTCGGTCCAGGGTTAATTGGTCTGGTTCTTTTGCAGATATTTACCGTTTTGTTAGTTTCAAGAATCAGCGTGCGTCGTTATTGGGAAGCTTGGAAACCAGAAAGTTTATATGCTTTTGAGCATAAAGATGTGCATTGCCATGAATGCCACTTGTCCCAGCCTGAGGGTGACCATTGCCAGCGTTGTCATCACGAGTTATATCATCGCAAGCCAAACTCCATTCAGAAAACATGGGCTTACCTCATCGCAGCAACGGTCGCCATCTTCCCCGCTAACCTGATCCCTATTTCCATCTTGCTTACCAATGGTAAGCGTTTGGAGGACACTATTTTTTCAGGCGTGGCTGGTTTGGTAAAAAGCGGCATGTATGGAATCGCTGCGATCATTTTTGTTGCCAGTATCGTTGTACCGGTGATTAAAATACTTGGGCTCGCCTACATCATGCTTTGCATCCAATTCAAACGTTCGGTGTTTAAGAGACAACGAATGATGGTTTACTTTGTTGTTAAATGGATCGGTAAATGGTCTGTGATGGATTTGTTTGTTATTTCTATCATGATGACGTTAGTCGATCGTGGTCAGATACTGGATTTCACACCAGGATATGGCGCGGTAGCATTTGGTGTTGTCGTTGTATTGACCATGCTTGCAGCAGAAAGTATTGATCCAAGGCTAATCTGGGACCAAACAAGCCCAAAACAATCAGAAAAAGAGTCAATGAATGAGTGATCAGAACAGTTCTCAAACGTCATACGTACCAGATGTAAAGCGGAGTAAAGGCATATCTCCTCTTTGGCTGTTGCCAATTTTGACCATGGTCTTAGCTGGCTGGCTTGTGGTGAAGTCGATACACGATGCAGGACAACGAGTGCAAATCTATTTTTCTGATGCCGCTGGTCTTGTCGCCGGCCGAACCACTATCCGTTACCAAGGATTAGAAGTCGGCATGGTAAGAGACATTAACCTCACCGAAGATCTCGGCAGTATTTATGTCGATGCTGATATCTATCCTGAAGCTGCAAAGTTACTGAACGATAAAACACGCTTTTGGTTAGTAAAACCAACAGCTAGCCTAACGGGAGTTTCCGGACTGGATGCGCTCGTCTCAGGTAACTACATCTCGATTCAACCCGGAGATGGTCAAGAGTTTGAGACAACATTCCATGCGTTAGACTCTGCCCCAACAGATTTACGCGTTTCTCAAGGTTTGAATATTAAGCTCAAAAGCCGTGATTTAGGTGGTGTATCGGTTGGCTCTCAAATTGTTTATAAGAAAATCCCAATCGGTGAAGTGTACAGTTACCAGCTAGATGAAGATGCAAAATCTATCACTATTCAAGCCAACATTCAGGATCAATACCGACATATCATTAACAACCGCAGTCGATTCTGGAACGTCAGTGGAATTGGTGCCAGCATCGGTTTTGAAGGTGTCGATGTAAGACTAGAAAGCATGAGTGCCTTACTAGGTGGCGCCATCGCCGTCGACTCTCCGGATGATGGTGAGCCTGTAGAAGAGAACACCGAGTTCCGTTTGTATAAAGATTTGAAAACTGCTGGTCGAGGCATCGCGGTTAAAATCGTCCTACCTGATGACAGCAAGATCAGCGGAGAAGGCGCTCCAATTATGTATCGCGGAATCGAAATTGGCCAAGTTACGGACTTGAGCCTTTCCGAAGGCCGAGAAGTGATATTGGCGTCAGCGGCAATTCAACCCGCTTTTAGTGACATGCTGACGACAGGTACTCGATTTGTTTTAGAAGAAGCAAAAGTGTCCCTTTCTGGTGTTGAAAACATTGCTAATTTAGTGCGAGGAAACTTCTTAACGATCGTGCCGGGCGCGGGTGAACGCTCTCGCCGCTTTACTGCCATTCGTAAAAACGTGTTTAACCAACAGCAAGAAAAGTCCATCGCGATTCGTTTGGTATCCGACAATTCGTTTGGCCTAGATAGCGGTGCCAATGTACTTTATAAAGGCATCGTTGTTGGTTCAATCATCAAAGTGGGCCTAGTTAAGGAAGATAAAAAATCACAACACGAAGTATTTATGGATGTATTGATTGACCATGAATACAAACATCTGATCAAATCAAACAATCGTTTTTATGTAACCGGCAGTGCATCAGCAGAGTTAACTGAATCGGGGCTCAGCGTTACCGTTCCTCCAGCAAAGCAGTTGTTAACTGGGTCAATTAGTTTTGTGAGCGAAGGCAAGCAAGATATTCAAAAAGAGTATCAACTGTTCCAAAATGAATCATTGGCTGAATTGGCGCAGTACAATCAAAGTGGCTCTAGGGCGCTAACACTATTTGCTTCTGAATTGCCGCCGATTTCCAAAGGCAGTCCTCTACTCTATCGTAATCTTCCAGTTGGTAACGTCTCCGATTTCCAACTAGTTGATGGCGGAGTACTAATTAAGGCTACTATCGAAAACCGCTTCGCTTATCTTGTAACGCCACAAACCGTTTTTTGGAATCGTTCAGGGATTGAGATAGATGCATCATTAGCTGGCGTCAGTGTGAAAGCACACCCTTTGAAGTCGTTAATCGAAGGTGGCATCGCTTTTGACTCCGTGCCAGGCGTTGAAAACAAAATCGGAGAAAACTGGAAGCTGTATTCTGATCAAAAAACCGCTCGCAAGTTTGGGCGCGTCATTGCTTTAGAAACCGACGGTTCGCAAGAGATTGCTAAAGGAATGCCGATTGAATATCAAGGTGTTAAAGTTGGTGAAATCACTCTGGTTGTACCGAATTTTCGTCGTAACATGGTTGAAGTCACTGCAAGGATCCTACCTGAATACGTAGAAAACATTGCGGTTGAAGGCTCACATTTTTGGCTAACTGAACCAGAAATTGGTTTAGGTGGCGTTAAAAACCTCGGGGCGTTGGTGTCGAAATCCATCAGTGTTGAACCAGGTAAAGGTAAAGCTAAATTTGATTTTCAATTAGAAAATAGTTCAGAACGCGTGCATGGAATCATGTTTACGTTACAAAGTGAACAAAGAGGCTCAGTACAAGTCGGTACCCCTATTCTTTACCGCCAGATGGAAGTTGGCCAAGTGACCGACGTAAGCCTAGGAGAATTTGCTGATCGCATCGTCACGACTATCAAAATACAGCCTGAATACGCTTACCTCGTTCGTCAAAACAGTGTGTTCTGGAATGTTTCAGGAGTAGATGTTTCCATCGGGCTTACCGGCGCTAACATCAAAGCGGGAACCTTTGATAGTTTAGTTCGCGGAGGAATTGCGTTTTCAACGCCAGAGCAATCGACTATTCCACCAGCGGCAAAGAGTGGGCAATCTTTCTTTTTGTATCCACAAGCTGAAGAAGGTTGGACTCAATGGCGTACAGCGATTCCTAAGCCGTAGAATAAAGCTCAATTCACGTACAATTGAAGTTTGAGTACCTTAAAAGAGCAGCAATCGCTGCTCTTTTTTATTGCTCGGCCCTTGTCACTATTCGTTTCTGCTTCGCTTTCGTATATTATTTGCCACAAATTCTGCAAACGAGATCCCACATTGCATCCTAATGTTTACATCCCAGACGCGTTTCTGGAAAAAATCCAAACGATCCTTCCTGCTCACCTCAACATGGAAGACTTTATCGCGTCTTGCCAAAAGCCACTGCGCAAAAGTATTCGAGTTAATACGTTGAAGATCACTGTTGAAGCGTTTCTAGAACGAGCAGAAACAAAAGGCTGGAAGCTTTCTCCCGTGCCTTGGTGCGACACAGGTTTTTGGATTGAAGCGGATGAGTCAGTTGTACCATTAGGCAACACAGCAGAACACATGTCTGGCTTATTCTACATTCAAGAAGCCAGTTCGATGATGCCGGTATCTGCTCTGTTTATGAATGATGAATCTTACGATGCCGTGTTAGATACCGCAGCCGCTCCAGGCTCAAAAACCACTCAAATTGCAGCTTTAATGAACAATGAAGGTGTACTTGTGGCCAATGAATACGCCGCAAGTCGTGTAAAAGTACTGCACGCTAATGTGGAACGTTGTGGGGTACGTAACGCCGCACTAAGTAACTTCGATGGACGCGTTTTTGGCGGTTGGCTACCAGAACAATTTGATGCGGTTTTGCTCGACGCGCCTTGCTCTGGAGAAGGCACCGTTCGCAAAGACGAAGATGCGATGAAAAACTGGACGCAAGCTTCCGTACTCGACATCGCTGACACGCAGAAAGATCTTATTGAAAGCGCCTTCCATGCATTAAAGCCCGGTGGAGTGATGGTTTACTCAACATGTACGCTCAGTACAGAAGAAAACCAACAAGTTTGTCATCACTTGAAAGAAACCTTTGGGGATGCTGTAGAGTTTGAAAGCCTTGAGAACTTGTTTGAAAACGCAGAGGCAGCTCTAACTGAAGAAGGCTTTTTGCATATTTTCCCACAGGTCTACGACTGTGAAGGGTTCTTTGTTGCAAGAATTCGCAAACTGGCTGCTGTTGAGGCGCCAGAAGTCAAAAAGCGCATGGGTAAATTCCCCTTTGCCAAAACATCAAAAAAAGAATCGACAGAAATTGCTCAACAACTCCAAAGCGCGTTAGGTATTAAACTTCCAAATGACGGTTCTGTATGGCTTCGCGATAAAGATGTCTGGCTGTTCCCTAATGCTTTAGAACCGATGATCGGCGAATTACGCTTCTCCCGTATGGGTATAAAGATCGCGGAAGCCCATAAAAATGGCTACCGTTGGCAACACCAAGTCGCGACTGCCCTGGCGACAGGTTCTGAAAGCAACGCCATTGAACTCAGTATTGAAGAAGCGCGCGAATGGTACATGGGGCGTGATGTTCGCCCACAAACCATTCCTGAGGGAATGAAAACAGGTAAAGGCGAAGTACTTGTCACCTATCAAGGCGCAGTTATTGGCCTTGGCAAGTGGGTAAGCAACCGAATAAAGAATGGTCTTCCTCGCGAATTAGTACGAGATAAGAACTTATTTTAAAAGACGTAACGAACCATAAATAAATGAAAAGCCATCGTATTTGCGATGGCTTTTTAATTCGTAAGTATGAAAGCAAGTGGGCTCGCTAGCGATCCGGACACGCTGTACTAAACTAGTTGTATCAAAGTAATGCTTTGATGTGGCATTTCTCTCTATGTTCACCAACAAAATTATTGTTGGACAAGTTTAGCGCAGGCTCTGCGGAGCCGTTTCCCCTAGGCCCAAAAAAAGGAAAAGTTTGGGCCGTTTTTTTGGCTGTAGATCCGCTATACGTGAGTTAGGGCTAAGCTAGACGAATACCGTCTTTCTCAATGACAATTTTACCCTGCTTGTATAAGCCACCGATGGTCTTTTTATAAGTCCCTTTACTTGTGCGGAAAGCATCAAAAATCGCTTCAGGAGACGACTTGTCATTCAAAGGCAAAAATCCGCCTTTCTTCTCTAGCAGGTCAAGGATCTTACTAGAAAGATCGTCCATTTTCGCCACACCGACTTTTTGTAGAGCAAGGTCGATTTTACCATCTTCACGAATGTGCTTAATAAAGCCTTTCAGCTTTTTACCGATGTAAAGCTTACCAAAAACATCCGATGGGAAAATCATGCCCCAATGCTTACCGTTAACGATAGCTTTATAACCAAGTTGACTACGCTCTGCGATGATCAAATCAACTTGTTCGTTAACTTCATAATTCGCTGGAGTTTTATCTAACCATTTATTGAACTTAGTCGTACCAACAATGCGACCTGACGCTTTGTCGGTATAAACATACACTAAAATGGTTTGTCCGGCAGAGAAGCGAGTGCGTTGCTCACTAAAAGGAATCAGTAAGTCCTTTTCTTTGATGCCCCAACTTACAAAAGCACCTGTCGCATTCACACCCTCAATCTTCATTAAACCCCATTCACCCACTTGGGCAATTGGTCTTTCAATGGTCGCAGCAAGTTGGCTTTCTGAATCGAAGTACAGAAATACGTCTACATGCTCACCAATTTCAGTACCCTCTGGTACATACTTACTAGGTAGTAGAACAGAACCGTAATCATCGCCATCCAGAAATACGCCAAAATCAGCCTTTTTAATGACTTCTAAGCTGTTAATTTGACCAATTTTAATCATTGATTTTGTCTCTTTTTAAATTTACGTGGAATTATACCTAAACTAACAAGAAAATCAGAGAGAAAAGCATAGTGCTCTGTTATGCTGTTGTCGTTCAGCTATATGCCCCAGTCACTCTTTTAGCACTCTTATACTTACCTGCTCAACGGAACGCATAAGTTAAGAATGCTTTAGCAAAGTCAGGAGCTTTCTTTGGTCACCGTCGATAAACAAGACTCAATAACATTAAAAATCAGTCATGCACTCGCAAAGAGCAAAAGTGTCGACCTAGATATTTACTTTTTTATACCTGGTGAGCTTGGTTTAAACGCCGATATCATCAGTGAATCCGAATTTTATTACACCTCAATCACACAGCAACGATCTTATTACAGTACTGAAATCCTTCTTCCGCTAGTACACAGTCGACTTGCCAAACGTGGACGCCTGTCGAATCAGCAATACCGAGTAAGTTTGAGTTTGTTCGCTTACCAATACGTTATCGCGCTAGACAAAGCGGTAGCAAGTTTAAACAAGCATGAGAACAACTCCGTAACGGAAGATGAAGTGGACGAAGTTATCGAGCTCACGCTTGAGATCTTAAAGCGCTTGCGGCGTTCTATTCCTTATGAAGAGAACTTAAAACGCTACTACGTTAACATCGATAACTATCTGTCTTGGTATACCGAGCAAAAGTTCCTGTCACTGGTGGCCCATCTACCACGTGAAGGCGACTATGGCACGATCAAAAAGCGTCTGATCACGCTATGTGAGAAAGAGCAAGCCCATCGTAAACTCAACAAATACAACTCATCAAGAGTCGTTGAAGACGTTACTCGCCTATCTAACAAAATGCGCTTGCTAAGGCGATTGATTGAACACCCTATCGTGCTTCGTGAAGAAACCATATCGATGGGTAACAACATTAAGCGCGCTATCAAAGGTATTGCAACCGGTTTAGTGATGGTTGTCGTGACCTCGACCGTGATTCTCGCTCGCGATTATCTGGGGGAAATTTCTGCCTCATTCATTATCGCGATGTCTTTTATTTACGCTTTACGAGAAATCTTTAAAGATGATTTACGCGATGCCATGTGGCGATGGATCCGTAAAGGCAAACCAAAATGGCGTAAGAAGTACGTTGATCCAACGACGAAAAAAGTGGTTGGCAAAAAATTGGAGTGGCTCGATTATCGTACCTTAAGTAGCTTGCCGGATAAGATTCAAAGAATACGTAAAAAACGCGTCGTTCAACGTGAAGAGCAGATTCTTCATTATCACGAGAAAACCGAAATGGCGACCTCTCTTTTCTTGAGTGGTTACGAACAAACGAGAGAAACATTGAACATCAGTTTGCGCCCTATCATCCGCTTGATGGATAAAAGCTCAAACCGAGTTTACCGTTTAAATGAAGGTCAAGTAACCAAAGAGTCAGTAGAGAAACGTCATTTGCTCAATGTGATTGTCAAAGAGGACAACCACACCGATGAGCCTGTTTATTACCGCTGGAAAGTGGTCTTAAATCGCTCCAAAATCGTCTCTATCGAGAAGATTGAACTCAATTAAGCCAACGCCTTTAAACAAACGAGCCACAAACCACTAGGCAGCCTCTTTTCTTTGTTGGGCTGCTTTTTTTATCGAAAGAGTAAGCGAAAATTCAGCCATTGGCTCGTCACCATGTAAGTTAGGACACAGCGCGACAATTTTTACGTCACGATTTACTCGTTCACCCGTTGCCAAGGTGTGCTCGAGCATCTCATCAATGACATGACCATCGTTACAAACAAAGTGCACATCGGCTTCCGGGCGCTTTAAAAACTCGGCTTTCACACCTTTAAATGCTAGCGAGATCGCTTCTCCCTTTTCTTGCGCTTTACTCATAGCAAGAAAACCACCAGCAACATCAGCGCCAACGGCTAAAGCGCCGAAATACATGCTATTCAGGTGGTTCTTCGTTCTTCTGCGCAATGGGATACGAACCTCAACATGCTTGCTATCTATCGCAATGATTTTAGGGTGGCAAAGCCAAATCAGCGGCACTTTCGAAAAGCCAAACAGATTTAGATACAAATTCGCACGACGTAGAGCTGATAACATTTTGGTCTCCTTACCAATCTAGTCAGACCAGTTAATCAACGAAAGAAATAGATGTCAAAGAAATGTTAACAAAAGCTCGATCTCACTAGTTATTTAACCCTCATAAAGTGACGGCGTCACCCGTAAGGTATGAAGTTTATCGCAGTTACTTAGATTACCTTACAGCGAGATAGATAAAATGGTTATAAATTCAAATGTATATATATTGATTTAATGATCAAGTTTTGTCATTTATACATAAGTCATTTAAATGAATACCTACACCTTTGTATACAATTCGGTATTTCCTGGCGAAGATTCCCGTGAAACGGTTTATTCCTGCCTGTAATTCCGTTATCTTTACCCCTTCGCAATAGAGAATAAAGCTATAACATGCCTATAAAAACAGATGAATTGAGAACCCAGCCTTTGGGTCCAATGCCTACCCCAGCAGAGCTAGGTAGTGTACATCCTATTACGGATGACGTTGCAGACCGTATCGCTCAATCTCGTCGTCAGATTGAAAACATTTTATCGGGTGAAGACGATCGCCTTCTTGCGATTGTAGGTCCGTGTTCTGTTCACGACACTGAAGCTGCCATTGATTACGCCACTCGCCTGAGTGAAATCCAAGACAAGTACAAAGACGAACTGTTTATCGTGATGCGTACTTACTTTGAAAAGCCTCGTACAGTAGTTGGTTGGAAAGGTTTGATTACGGACCCTAACCTAGATGGTTCTTACGCACTTGAAGCTGGTCTTCATAAAGCTCGTAAACTACTACTGGATATCAACAAGCTTGGTCTTGCGACTGCTACTGAGTTTCTTGATATGATCACTGGCCAATACATCGCGGATTTGATCACTTGGGGCGCGATTGGTGCTCGCACAACGGAATCACAAATTCACCGTGAAATGGCGTCGGCACTATCTTGCCCAGTTGGTTTCAAAAATGGCACAAATGGCAACGTAAAAATTGCAATTGATGCAATTCGCGCATCGAAAGCATCGCATTACTTCTACTCGCCAGATAAGAACGGTCGAATGACGGTTTACCGCACAAGTGGCAACCCTTACGGTCATATTATTCTGCGCGGTGGAGAAAAAGGCCCTAACTTTGATGAAGCATCAGTCAAACAAGCATGTGATGCTTTAGCTGAGTTTGGATTGCCACAACGTTTGGTTGTGGATTTCAGCCATGCAAACTGTCAGAAGCAACACAGAAAACAAATCGACGTAGCTCAAGACATTTGTAACCAAATTAAGTCAGGCAGCACTCGTATTGCGGGTATCATGGCTGAAAGCTTTATTCTTGAAGGCAATCAGCCAATGACTGACATCAATAACCTAACGTATGGTCAGTCTATTACAGATCCATGCCTAGGTTGGGAAGACACTGCTACAATGCTAGATATGCTGGCAAGCGCTGTTAAGTCCCGAAAGTCCCTATAACAAAATAATCAAGGAATCTTCATGCCATCGTTTGATATTGTTTCTGAAATCGATACGGTTGAACTACGTAACGCCGTTGATAACGCTAACCGTGAATTGTCTACTCGTTTCGATTTCCGCAACGTAAATGCGAGCTTTGAGCTAGTAGAAGAAAACGTAAAAATGTCTGCGGAAGGTGACTTCCAACTTAAGCAAATGCGCGACATTTTACGCGGCCACTTAGCGAAGCGTAACATTGACGCGAACGCAATGGATGCACAAGACCCAGACGTTACTGGTAAAAACTGGCACCAAACTCTGCTTTTCCGCCAAGGTATTGATACTCCAACGGCGAAAAAAGTAGTGAAACTTATCAAAGACGCAAAGTTAAAAGTACAAGCTTCTATTCAAGGCGACAAAGTACGTGTTACTGGTAAGAAACGCGACGACCTGCAAGCGACAATGGCAGCGATTCGTGAAGCAGAGATGGGTATCCCATTCCAGTTTAACAACTTCCGTGATTAATCAATCTGAGAAGTAAATAAAAACGCCAGCGCATAATCCGCTGGCGTTTTTTATTGGCTTTAGTGTAACGAACTACGTATCCACTTTAGCATTTGGCATTGCTAGATAACTAAGTCCTGTCCTTGCAGCAATACGAATTCGCTCGTTCCTTGTGGTATGAACACGCAAATTCGAAGCTTTTCAGCTTTAGCCTTAGCCAGCATATCCGAAAGCTCAGCAGCGCTCGAGAAAGCTTCTCTTTCTGCATCTCTTCGTATTAGTTCTAACACATTCGCTTCACATCGAGTTGAGTACAGAGCCAGCTCCGCTTGTTGCATATAGCGTACGGCTTTTATTGGCAACATCTCAACATCTTTCCCAACATGAACCCAAGTACAACTTCCCTTTTCATCTAAAGGTGTTGCCATGGTCGCTTGGTAAATTGCTTCTAACTCTCGATTATCTCGTGCGTTTTCAACCTCGGGATTCGAGAAGAATTGCTCCCAAAACTTACGGCGTAAATCGACGCTAGGCAATGCCTCTTTAATTGAGTTTCGCTTTGAGTTAGCAAAATCCGCCATCAACCCCATGTTTTGTGGCAGTATCGATTCAAGCTTTTCACGGATGTTTCGAATTAAAACTGGCGAAGCTCCACCACTAGAGATAGCGATTTGGATGCGGCCACGATTAATCATTGACGGCGTGATGAAATCACAGTAAGGCTTATCATCCACAACGTTAACCAAGATGCCTAGCTCTTTAGCATCTTTGTACACTTGGTGATTTAGCTCAGGATTGTCTGTCGTCACCCACACTTGAACAAAGCTTTTAGTGACAATGTCACTCGAATAGAAACGTTGTACCCAGCGCAGTTGACGCTCAGAAGCAAGCTTAGACAGAAAATCAACCAACGTCGGAGAAACGATAGTCACATCCGCCCCAGCCTTTAGCAACGCTTCCACCTTTCGGCTTGCCACCTCACCGCCACCCACGACGAGAACGGGTTTATTAATTAAATCTAAGAACAGAGGAAAATATCGCATTTCAATCCATGATTACTCTAATTAGCTGTTGTAGACCATGCTACCAAAAATGGGGCAAGCTCATCACCCTGTTTCGGTATCACAAATAATTTTTGTTTGAATTTTTACTGAACTTCACCTTGCTCAGCTAATGACAGTTTTAATAACAACTTTTTATTCTTTTGTATTGTTCACTCTTCTATTGATTGTTCTGATGCACCAAATTGTCCATGAATTGCACTATTTACAAACAATTAACATTTCGTCATTCTAAATCTCAAGGCACTTTGTAAGTTCTCTCAAAACTTCATTTAAATTATATATTTGAGAATTAACAGATCCTTTCCTACGCTTATAACTGGTTGATCTATCGAATGCCGTTTCTTCGAAAATCAATCACGTAGGACGATAACTCTAACGAATTGGACACGTTATTTCAGGTCACTCCTGATTAAACATGGATCATACAGGAAGGATACAAATGGCAAATAAACTCACAGTTCTTGCTTCCGTCGTAGCGGCTTCTACTGCGATGATGGCAACATCAGCTCAAGCAGCAGACACTACTCTGGACAAAGTCACAAAACAAGGCTTTCTTACTTGTGGCGTAAGTACCGGTCTACCTGGTTTCTCTAACCCTAACTCAAAAGGCGAATGGGAAGGTATCGACGTAGAATATTGCCAAGCACTGGCTGCAGCCGTTCTTGGGGATAAAACGAAAGTTAAATATGTACCCCTAACCGCAAAAGAACGTTTCACTGCGCTTCAATCTGGTGAGATTGATGTGCTTTCCCGTAACACGACCTGGACTCTCCACCGCGACACTGCACTGGGCCTAAACTTCGTAGGTGTGAACTACTACGACGGTCAAGGTTTTATGGTGAAGAAGGAACTTGGTATATCAAGTGCTAAGGAGCTTGATGGTGCGTCGGTATGTGTTCAGTCAGGTACAACAACCGAGCTAAACCTTGCAGATTATTTCCGCAACCAAGGCATGGCGTACAAACCAGTGGTATTCGACACAGCGGCGCAAACTTCGAAAGGTTTTGATGCGGGACGCTGTGACGTATTAACAACTGACCAATCTGGCCTTTATGCACTACGTTTGAATTTGAAAGATCCGTCCTCTGCGGCCGTTCTTCCAGAAATCATCTCTAAAGAGCCACTAGGTCCAGTCGTTCGGCAAGGCGATGATCAATGGTTTAACATCGCTAAGTGGACATTGTCTGCGATGATTAACGCTGAAGAATACGGTATTAGTTCGAAGAATGCGGATGAAATGCTGAAGTCAACAGATCCAAACATCAAGCGTATCCTTGGTGTTGATGGCCCTAAAGGCAAAGGGTTGGGTATCCGCGACGATTGGGGCTACCAGGTTATCAAACAAGTTGGTAACTATGGTGAAAGCTTCGAACGTACAGTCGGTACTGGTTCGCCATTAGAAATCTCTCGTGGCGTTAATGCGCTATGGAATGCAGGCGGCTTTATGTACGCGCCACCAATCCGATAGAAAGAGTTAATCAGGGCGGTTCATGCCGCCCTTTTTCTTGATTATATCTCACTGTATGAGTAAGGATCGCTCATTGGATGGCGAAAAGCGCTCGCTTTGTGGAACGGCTTTAAAGGTTCGTAAGCCGCTAGACATGAGAGCGTTATTCTTTAGCCAGCAAGGACGAAACTTCGTTATACAGGCCGATATCTATAACTAAGGTTTGAGGTTATCGCTGTATGAAACCGACACAAGATGCATCGCCAAGTACGATGTCCAAACCAAGCGGAAGCAAGAGCCTGATTTATAATCCTGCCTTTCGTTCTGCTATTTTCCAGATCATTGCCATTGCTGCACTGGTATTTTTCTTTTACACGATTGTAAACAACGCTCTCAATAACTTAGATGCTCGTGGTATTGCAACGGGCTTCGGTTTTCTGAATCAAGAAGCCGGGTTTGGTATTGGGTTAACATTAATTGAATACGATGAAACGTACTCTTACGGTAGAACATTTATCATCGGCCTTCTTAATACGGCGTTAGTCTCCGTATTAGGTATTATTCTGGCTACTGTGATTGGCTTTACCATGGGGGTTGCCCGCCTTTCTTCTAACTGGTTGGTTAGTCGTTTAGCGGCAGTTTATATCGAAACTTTCCGAAATATCCCCCTTCTTCTGCAAATATTCTTCTGGTATTTCGCTGTTCTTCAAGCATTACCCTCACCACGCCAAAGCTTAAGTCTTGGTGAAGCTATTTTCCTGAACGTTCGTGGCTTATATTTCCCTGCACCGACTATGGAACCTGGCAGTAGCTACGTTATTGCCGCGTTAATCTTCGGGGTAATCGCAAGCTTATTAATTAATGTATGGGCGAATAATAAGCAACGTCTCACTGGGCAACAAACCCCAATGGGAAGAATAGTTTTGGGTTTAGTTGTTGGCCTTCCATTGGTTGTGTACTTCCTTGCTGGTATGCCAATTTCACTGAATTATCCTGAACTAAAAGGGTTTAACTTCCGAGGTGGTATTAGCATTATTCCTGAATTGGCTGCGCTACTTTTGGCATTGAGTGTTTATACAGCTTCTTTCATTGCTGAGATTGTTCGCTCTGGTATTAATGCGGTTAGTCATGGTCAAACCGAAGCAGCGATGTCGCTAGGCTTACCACGCTCGAAAACTTTAAAGCTTGTTGTCATTCCTCAAGCGTTACGAATTATTATTCCACCTTTAACCAGTCAATATCTCAACCTCACCAAAAACTCATCGTTAGCGATGGCGATTGGTTATCCAGATCTTGTCTCTGTGTTTGCTGGTACTACCCTGAACCAAACGGGACAAGCGATTGAGATCATTGCTATGACGATGGGCGTGTACTTGACATTAAGTCTGATTACGTCTGCATTAATGAACTTGTATAACCGTAAAGTCGCGCTGGTGGAGAGATAATATGAGTACTCATCAATTTCAACCGGATCTCCCGCCACCCGCCAATACTGTAGGCTTCGTTGGTTGGATGCGGAAAAATCTATTTAATGGCCCTGTCAATTCCATTGTTACTGTCATTCTTGCGTATATTGTCGTAACTGCAATATGGTATATCGTGGATTGGGCGTTTATTAACGCAGACTGGATTGGCTCAACGCGTGACGACTGTAGCCGAGATGGTGCTTGCTGGGTATTTATCAGCGTGCGCTGGGAGCAGTTCATGTATGGTTTTTATCCAGAGTCCGAACTATGGCGCCCTCGCCTTTTCTATATCACATTGGCCATATTTACTGTTTTACTCGCGTATGAGAAGACACCGAAACGGATGTGGATTTGGCTTTTCTTCGTAAACATCTACCCATTCATCATCGCTGGACTTTTATACGGTGGTGTCTTTGGACTAGAAGTGGTCGATACACACAAATGGGGTGGACTACTCGTTACGCTCATTATTGCGTTAGTTGGTATCGTAGTTTCACTGCCAATTGGTGTGGTGCTTGCGCTTGGTAGACGTTCAGAGATGCCGATCATTCGCAGCATTTGTACCGTCTACATTGAAGTTTGGCGTGGCGTTCCGCTGATTACGGTTTTGTTCATGGCTTCGGTTATGCTTCCATTATTTATGTCTGAAGGTTCAGAGACAGATAAACTGATTCGCGCCCTTATCGGTGTGGTTATGTTTGCCTCCGCTTACATGGCAGAAGTGGTACGCGGTGGTCTACAAGCCATTCCGAAAGGTCAATATGAAGCCGCTGATGCGCTTGGGTTAAGTTACTGGAAAAAGACTGGGCTGATTATCTTGCCACAGGCGCTAAAGATTACTATTCCTTCTATCGTGAACACCTTCATCGGTTTGTTTAAAGACACCAGTTTGGTACTCATCATTGGTATGTTTGACGTACTCGGTATAGGGCAAGCAGCAAACACCGACCCTGAATGGTTAGGTTTTGCTACAGAAAGTTATGTATTTGTCGCGTTAGTGTTTTGGGTATTTTGTTTTGGCATGTCGCGCTATTCGATATGGCTTGAAAACAAACTTCATACCGGTCACAAACGATAACTCATCAAGATCAAGGACGTATTATGACGCAACAACAAGATTACATGATCCAATTGAAGGACATGAATAAATGGTATGGTGAGTTTCACGTACTAAAAAATATTAACCTCGACGTTAAGCGCGGCGAGAAAATCGTTATCTGTGGCCCATCTGGGTCGGGAAAATCAACGATGATTCGCTGTATTAACCGCCTTGAAGAGCACCAAGCAGGCAGCATTTACGTCTCTGGTACGGAATTAACTGAAGACTTAAAGAACATTGAAGCAGTACGCCGAGAAGTGGGCATGTGCTTTCAACACTTTAATCTCTTCCCTCATTTAACCGTACTGGAAAACTGTACGCTCGCGCCTATCTGGGTGAAGAAGATGCCAAAAGATGAGGCAGAAGCAGTTGCGATGAAATATCTGGAACGTGTTAAAATTCCAGACCAAGCGGAGAAGTATCCCGGTCAGTTGTCTGGTGGTCAGCAACAACGCGTGGCGATTGCTCGCTCTTTGTGTATGAACCCTAAAGTCATGCTTTTTGATGAGCCAACATCTGCACTCGACCCGGAAATGGTTCGCGAAGTACTGGATGTAATGGTCGAACTCGCCGAGGAAGGCATGACTATGCTATGTGTGACACATGAAATGGGCTTTGCTAAAGAGGTTGCCGATCGCGTGATATTCATGGACGCAGGAGAGATCATCGAAGAAAACAACCCGGTCGATTTCTTTGAGAATCCTCAATCGGATAGGACCCAAAACTTCCTAGCGCAAATCTTACACCACTAAGATTTAGCCGAATCGACATAAAAAAGCACTGGTTTCTATGAAGCCAGTGCTTTTGTTACTAAATTCAAAAATCTGTGTGAGAATCAACATAGCTATGCTAGGCAGTAATATTGTGTTACAAGTTGCCAAATACATAACATCTTATTTCCATTATCATTTTATCTAGGATATGCATGAAAAGGGCTTGATTTTTTGAACTTTCAGCCCCATAAATGTACCAATAGTAAACTCCCTTATTGAGGATAATTATGAACAGTCCAATGTTTACTCGTTCAACAAGTGTTCCTAATACACTAGAAACTAACAAAGTACTGAAAAACACTTACTTCCTACTGTCGATGACACTGATGATCAGTGCTATCGCAGCAGTCGCGACTATGGCAATGCAAATTTCACCAATCATGGCAATTGTGATGCAGCTTGCAGCGATTGGTATTTTGTTCTTTGTTATGCCAAAGGCAATCAACTCATCATCTGGTATCGTTTGGACATTCGTTTTCACGACTCTAATGGGTGGTGCTTTAGGTCCAATGCTTAACTACTATGCATCAATTCCAAACGGTCCTACTATCATTGCTCAAGCTCTAGGTTTGACTGGTATGGTGTTCCTTGGCCTATCGGCTTACACCATTTCAAGCAAGAAAGATTTCTCTTTCATGCGCAACTTCCTGATGGCAGGTTTGATCATTGTGATCGTTGCAGCGCTGATTAACATCTTCGTTGGTTCAACAATGGCTCACCTAGTAATCAGCAGTGTTTCTGCACTCGTGTTCTCTGGTTTCATCCTATTCGATACAAGTCGTATCGTTCGTGGCGAAGAGACAAACTACATCAGTGCAACAATTTCGATGTACCTAAACATCCTTAACTTGTTCACTAGTCTACTAAGCATTCTAGGCATCATGAACGACGATTAATCGTTTCTCGTTAAGTAGAATCAAAAAGCCCGAAGGTAATTCCTTCGGGCTTTTTCTTTGCAAGTAATTCAGTTTGTTACGCTTGGTCTACCGCCAACTCGATAACTTCGTCAGCTTCTGGGTTTTCTCTAAAGCGTCTCACTTTAATCGTTTCCTCTCCTAACATGATTTGCTTGGCGATTCGGTGCATACCGTCAAAAACACGATAGTCACTGGTTAAGATTACCGGATACGACAAATCAGCTTTGTTGATTCGTTGGCAATGTTTTGCAATTTCACGGCAGGTTGGCTGTGGTCCTTCATGACTAAACCAAGTCACTTCATTTGGGCCTTTTATATCATCAATCGCAATTTCTTCTACAGGTAAGGATTCTGCAAGTTGCCAAATTCGCTCGATGGACCAAGTGGATTTTACATTGTCATTAATCTCAATGTAACGTTGTTTCGACATGACTAACTCCTTGTCATCATTGTTGTTTCTAACCTGAATACAGGCTTTCATTAATCCAATGAGAATATCGGTCTATGAAAACAAACACAACGTTTAAGCTATTAATTCTCAAACAATCGCTATATCGATTGTATGAGCGCTTTATAATCACCTCTCTCAGTTTGTAAACTGATTTCAGGGTATAACTTGTATTAATTCAAACCGCGACTTCGCAATCGCTCATCGACTGATGACAAGAAGCAAAATACTCCAAACGCAACCCACCAATAACCGAACATCTTGAGCGCGGGCAACCAGACTACTGATTTACCAGCTACGCTAAAAAATATGTAGGCCGACATCATCGGTGTCACTAACATGACTCCCCAAGTCAAAAAAAGTAACGGCCCATAGATGTACTGCAACCAAGCATACTTCGGTTTTATAGGATTATGTTTTACAAATCCCGTCAGACATAGAAAAGAGAAAATGCTAAAGCATGCTTGCAGTACCGCCCATCCAATGGAAACGAAAAGATTCGACCACTCCATACACTCCTGAATTGCTCCGTGTTGTTGTTAAGCATGGGTGAACATAACGATTTTTTTCAATTTATTCTTTTGATTTAAAACTAGTTTATATTCGTTGTGATCGACTTATCTAAAACAATAAATATAACTGACAAATCAATCACACCAGGCAAATTGCATAACAATGCAAAACCACCGATATCAACCCCGAAAATTTTCTAACAACACGAATAAAAAAACAAATTTATGCTTAAAATATAATTTAAGAGTATTCAGTTATAGGCCACTACTTTGTACGCTTTTGCTTCGCTCGGCACTACTTCGAGATTCTTTTGTTGAGAACATTCTCGGCTGTCGCTAATCTATAAACATCCATGTTTACTTAACGGATAAAACGTTATGTTCGTTTACAACGGCAAAGAAATTGAAACGGATGCTCAAGGCTACTTATTGGATCATACTCAATGGGAAGAAGGTATGATTGAGCTTTTAGCAAAAGAAGAAGACATCGAGCTTACGGATGCTCATTTGGAAGTTGTGCATTTTGTGCGAGACTTTTATGAAGAGTTTAATACCTCCCCTGCAGTGCGTATGCTTGTGAAAGCGATGGAAAAAGCGCACGGCCCAGAAAAAGGTAACAGTAAGTATCTGTTCAAGCTGTTTAAAAAGGGACCAGCCAAACAAGCAACCAAATTAGCCGGCCTACCAAAGCCAGCTAAATGCTTGTAGATTCATAAAATTTTAAAACCGCGTAACGGCTTATACGACGCAGGCTCCTGCATCACATGCTCTACTATTGCCGTTCGCGGTCCTTCTTGTAACCATTCCGAAAACGCAACTATTTGCGCGTCTGTTCCACACGCCATCACTTCAACATCACCATTGTTTAGGTTCTTCGCATAACCTGTTAACCCTAGCTTCAATCCTTGATGGGAAGTATGGTAACGAAAGCCGACGCCTTGAACGTGACCTTTTACTATAAATCTCTCACACTTTACATTCATCTTTGTACCGCTTCTTTTTACTGAGTGATATATTCTTTTCGTCTATTCACCCCACTAAGGATAGTGGGTTTTTGCACGGTTATTATAATTATGAAAGAAATTCCATTCCGCTGGATTGATAAGTATCTCATTCACTTAAAGATTCAAGAAAAGTTCTATTTGCTCTTCGTTCTCCCTCTTCTCGCTTTAGTCATTCTCACACTCGTCCTTAATAGCGCGGCTAATACACTGATCTCAAGTATGTACCAAGAAGAGCTCATGCTTATGAAAGGTCTGATAGAGGCAGGCAACCTTTCTCAATCTCAAGTAGCAAGCCTCATAGCGGGTTCAGAAACCGTTTCTATTGGCTCTGGTCCGCAATCCGTGTCTGTTTTAAATGGTACGTACAGTTTGGTTGCGAACCATGAACTTTCTTTATGGGCTGCCCTATCAACGACTCAAGTGAGCATCATCTGTGTGAGCTTGTTTATTCTCGCTCTTGGCGTTTACTACATCATGACGTTTATTGGCGGCGCGATGTTCACGATGAACAAAGCATTAAACACCCTTGCGGGTGGCGACTTAACTGCGAGAATGAACTTCTTCCCTGTTCGCGACGAGTTTAGTGAAATTGCTATTACGATAGACAAAGTTGCAGAACGAGAGCAACAAATGGTGCTGTCGATTCAAGAGTCTGTGGCGTTAATGCAACAAATTAGCTCAGACCTGAATCAATCGATTCATCACAGTTCAGATATTTCAGCGACTCAGCAGGAACACCTCAACTCTCTTGCGAGTGCAACTGAACAGATGGCATCAACGATTCGAGAAGTCGCGACACTAGCTCACGATTCAAGCACGCAAACCGATGATGCGCGAAACGTGGCTCAGTCTGGACAAGTGAAAGTTGAGAATACGCTTCACTCGATTTCGAACCTTTCTAATGAGATTCAATCTGCGTCTCAAGCCGTTGCCGAGTTAGATGCCAATGCAGCACAAATTGATGAAGTCGTGACAACCATCAATGGGATCTCCGAGCAAACCAACCTACTTGCTCTGAACGCGGCTATTGAAGCTGCACGTGCTGGAGAACAAGGTCGTGGATTTGCGGTCGTTGCGGATGAGGTTCGCGCTCTTGCGGGACGCACTCAGCAAGCGACAGTTGAAATCCAAACGATGATTGAATCGTTACAGCGTAACAGCCAGTCGCTTACTAAGCTGATGGAAGTGACAGTTAATAATGCAAATGAGGGACAAAACCTCATGACGGAAGTGAATCACGAAATCGGCTCTTTGGCAGATAAAAATCAAACTATCTCCGACAGTAGCATTCAAATTGCAACAGCAGCTGAAGAGCAAGGTGTAGTCGCGGACAATATCGCCTCAAGCGTTGAAGAGATTCGAGTTCAAGCAGATAACGTGTGCAATATGATAAGCACGACTTCACAAAACGTTGATCAACTGCGTAAGCAAAGCGACACCATGGAAGCACTACTTACTGGACTTAAAGCATAGCAACGGAATCTGTTACAGCAAATTCAAATAAAAGGGTCACTTTAGTGACCTTTTTTGTATTTAAAAGTCACTACAATGTACTGGATTGCCGAGGGATATTGCTTTTACCATTCACATCCCGGACAATACGCCCCTTTCAAAATTCAACAAGAGCTAATGAAATGACAGCTGCTATCTATTTGGTTAAAGGTCGTGAGAAATCGGTCAAGCGCAAGCACCCTTGGATCTTCTCTCGAGGCATCAACAAAGTTGAGGGCGAACCTGCTCTTGGCGAAACGGTTGATGTATTCACTCACGACGGTAAATGGCTAGCTAAGGCGGCATATTCGCCAGCTTCACAAATTCGTGCTCGTATTTGGAGTTTTGATAAAGAAGAAATCGACACCGCGTTTTTCGTTAAACGACTTAAAGACGCACAACTTCTTCGTGAAGACATTATCGAACGTGATGGCCTTACGGGTTATCGCCTTATCGCAGCAGAGTCTGACGGCTTACCAGGCGTTACGATCGACCGTTACCAAAATTTCTTTGTGTGCCAACTTCTCAGTGCTGGCGCAGAACACAATAAGCAGGCTATTGTTGACGCTCTGGTTGAGAGCTTCCCTGATTGTAATGTGTACGAGCGCTCTGACGTGGCCGTTCGTAAAAAAGAAGGTTTAAAAGAGATCACGGGCGTCTTGCACGGCGAAGAGCCACCTAAATCGGTCGTCATCGAAGAAAATGGCGTAAAGATTAGTGTAGATATCGTTGGCGGACACAAAACAGGTTTCTACCTAGATCAACGTGATAGTCGCCAGCAAGCGATGAAATATATGAAAGGCAAAGAAGTTCTTAACTGCTTCTCTTACACAGGTGGCTTCGGACTTTACGCTCTAAAAGGTGATGCAAAGCGTGTGATTAACGCTGACGTGTCACAACCTGCTTTAGATACCGCAAAATTCAACGCAGAACTAAACGAGTTTGATATTTCGAAGAAGCGTGCCGTGTTCCTAAATGCAGACGTGTTTAAGCTGCTTCGTGAGTATCGTGATCAAGGAACTCAGTTCGATGTTGTGATCATGGACCCACCGAAGTTCGCAGAGAGCAAAGCACAACTAAACGGCGCATGTCGTGGTTACAAAGACATCAACATGCTAGCAATGCAAATTCTAAAACCGGGCGGCACGCTACTGACCTACTCTTGCTCTGGCTTGATGGATCAAGTTCTGTTCCAGAAAATCATCGCTGATGCAGCCGTAGACGCTAACCGCCAAGTAAAGTTTGTGGAGCGTTTTGAACAAGCCGCTGACCACCCAACCGATACCGCATATCCAGAAGGTTTCTACTTAAAAGGTTTTGCATGTAAAGTGCTTTAATTATTGCCTGAACTTACTGCATTACTAAATGAAAAACGGAGCTTTCGCTCCGTTTTTCATTTTGAATCATTTACTCTCGTAATTGTTCAAGATTAGAAATCAAACTATTGGCAATATCAGAAGCAGAAGCTCCGTCAAAATTAACCTCCAACTGTTGTCCATCTTTATTTATGGTCAGAGTTGAGTTACCTCCACTTTCAGTCACCGCCACCGTGATATCATCCACGCTTCCGTGATAATCGCCAGAGCCGAGATCATCAAGTAATGTGGAAATATCAGTACCACTCATATCATCAAATACATCGGTAAAATCGAGCTGATCCCCGTAACTGAAATCCGTCACGGTGTCAGTTGCGGATTGCATCTCTGTCCACTTGAAGATGTCATCACCTCCGCCACCAGTCAAAATATCATTACCTAGACCACCAATTAGAATATCATTACCATCGGTGCCTACAAGAACATCATCTTGGTCTGTTCCCATGATGATATTAGGCTCTTGCTGTAACGAAGCAGTCTGTGTACCGAAAGCGGTCACTGTTTCAAAAGAGACATTGTTAAAATCAATATCAACGGTTGCAGTGGTATCGCTTTCTAAACCATCTGAGTCAATCGCTTTGTAATCAAACGAGTCGTTTACATTATTAAAACTTGTAATCTGAGTACCAACTAGAGTAAAGCTGGCTTTATCACTTGAACTGTCTGTTTCAGGGAACAAGCGAATCTCATCAAAACTGCCATTACTTAGCGATACGTCAGCGTAACCTTCTTGATTACCAGTAAATACGATGTCACTGGTGTGTATGGTTTGTATATCAACAAGAGTATCGCCCATATAAAAGTATGCTTGAATCCAAGCGCCGCCACTGTTAAACCTATCATTCAAGCTTGCTAGGTTTAACCTTGCTTCTTTAGCTTCAAGCCCTTCATCTAATTCAATGGCAATGAACTCACTCGTACTAATTTCATCCCCTTGGCCAGTTTCGCCCGGTGACACTACAACTAAACCTACCTGCTGAGCGGCAAAGTCAACCTTGATTTGAGCATTATTGATAAAGTCACCATTACCATCAATGGTTCCTCCAAAGAAACTTAAACCGTTAACATCGACTGAATCGGCAATGAAGTCTTTAGAAAATTCATCGAGTAAATCTTGGGAATCAAAGCTTTGCTCATCAAAGAAATCTTCCGTTAGTGCATATCTGACTTCCGTAGTTTCTGGAATCACATCACCAATGTCCAATATGACTTCATTGTTCTGATCATCCAAGTAATAGAGATAGCCATAGTCTGGAAGCGTCGTGACACAGATGCTCGTTTCTTTATCATCTTGAAGATCAAAGTCATCTTCAAAGTCTTGCGCATGTGGTGCAAAGTCAATTAAAGCGTCTCCTCCCACACTAAGGTCAACCGAAATGCCAAAGTCTTCTACTGTCGGAGGTGTATTGTCATCATCAATAATCGTACCAAGGCCTGACGCTGCAGGTGATTGCCCTTGAATCGAACCAGTTAAAACAAAGTTTTCTGAAGATTCATAAATCTGGTCTTCAACAGTGTTTACCGTAACACTAAAGTTAGTATCACTCGCAGGTACCGAGACATCAAACGTTCCATCAGGGTTTACCGCAATAACTTCCGTCGTGTTATCAGCATAAGTAATGGTCACACTCGTAGCGTTAAAATCATCTCCAGCGACAGCGGTTCCGTCTAAGAGAGACATACTAACCATAATCGCAACCGCACTTGCATTACTCAGTGTAACGTTAAATTTCGCATCGTTACCTTCCACCACTTGAATATCCGTAATTTCAGTGACAGTTGGTATGTCTGCATCATCGTTAATCGTTACGGTACCGACAGCAGCAGTTGTTTGCACAGCAGTGGCACCGGATAATGTAAAGTTCTCATCACCCTCATAAATATCATCGTTTAACGTCACCATAGTAACGCTAAATGTTGTGTCTAACGCTGGTACAATGACATCAAACGTACCATCTGGGTTCACTGAAATAACGTCGGTACTACTATCAGCGTAGGTAACGGTTACTGTCGTATTTGTATAATCCGAACCTCCTTCAGCTGTCCCATTTGCTAATGTCATATTAACAACGGTGTTTGTGGTACTTGCATTGCTTAAAGTGACTTCAAGCGTTGCCAGCTCACCCTCACTAACTATGGCATCCGTAATCGCTGCTACAGTCGGGCGGTCATCATCAGGATCTGGTCCTGGGCCACTACCATCATCAACAATAGTACCGGTACCAATCACAGAACCAACTTGGTTATCAGTGTTACCTGATAACGTAAAGATTTCAGGTCCTTCGAATAAGTCATCATCTGTTGTACTTACAGAAACACTATAAGTCGTATCATTTGCGGGCACATCGACAATAAAGCTGCCATCTGGATTTACCGTAACGACTTCTATGCCGCCACTCTCATAAGTAATTGTTACTGAAGTATCGGTGTAATCCACACCGCCTTCTGCTGATCCGTCAGTCAGCATCATATTGACAGTGATGTTGGTGGTGCTTTCATTACTCAACGTTACATCTAGTGTTGCAATATCACCTTCGTTTACCGTTGTAGAGGTAATCGCTGCAACTGTTGGGCGATCGTCATCTGGATCAGGTCCTGGCCCCGAACCATCATCAAGAAGAGTCCCTGTACCCATTGCAGATGTAATTTGAGTGGCAGTTTTACCCGAGAGTGTTAAAGTCTCTGCGCCTTCGAATAGGTCATCATCAATAGTATTGACTGTGACGCTGAATGAGACGTCGTTCGCGGGAACTGAAACATCAAATGTTCCGTTTGCGTTGACAGTAATGACATCTGTTGAGTTATCCGCATAGGTAACTGTAACCGATGTATTGATGTAGTCTATGCCCCCCTCTGCGCTACCATCAGCGAGCACCATATTGACCAAACTTTCACTATCACTAGGGTTACTTAAAGTAACATCAAAAACGATAGGTTCACCTTCATTAACCACTTCACTAGAAATAGAGGCAACGCTGACTGTATCGTTATCAAGAATCGTTACCGTGCCTGTAACCGGAGTTGTTTGTATCTCGGTCTGTCCAATTAATGTGAAATTTTCATCGCTTTCGAACAGCTCATCGTCGGTGGTACTTATCACAACGTCAAAGGTCATATCACCAGCTGGTACGGACACATTAAATGTACCATCAGGGTTCACAGGGATAACGTCTGATGAACTATCTGCATAGGTAACAGTAACAGACGATTTGGTGTAATCTACCCCTCCCTCTGCTGTGCCATCATTAAGTGTCAGATTAACGAGAGTATCCTTAGTGCTTAGGTTACTCAAAGTGACAACCAGCGTAGCAGACTCACCTTCGTTTACGGTTGTATCACTAATTGCCGCAACAACCGGACGGTCATCGTCCGGATCTGGCCCCGGACCACTGCCGTCGTCCACTATCGTTGCCGTACCCGTATCGCTGCCTTGCACCGCGCCAATGCCAGTTACTGTCACACTGAAATCTTCAGGGCCTTCATAAACGGCGTCATCAATGGAAGCGATACGCACATCAAATTCGGTTTGCTCGGCTGGCACCGACACCACGCCATCGTTTGGCACTGTGACCCAACCGCTTCCCGTGTTGTATTCTAGGGTGCCCAAATCTCCAACTTCGGTATCGCCGAGATTAAGACCCAGTTCCACCTGCGTTTCCGCTTCAGAGGCGTTCGATAGCGTCACTTTGAAGTTCGCAGTCTCACCCTCATTAATAGTGCCAGCATCCGTAATAGTCACACTTGGACGGTCATCGTCCGGATCAGGACCTGGACCACTGCCGTCATCCACTATCGTCGCCGTCCCCGTATCACTGCCTTGTACTGCACCAATACCGGTCACCGTCACACTGAAGTCTTCAGGGCCTTCGTAAACAGCGTCATCAATGGAAGCGATACGCACATCAAATTCGGTTTGCTCGGCTGGCACGGTCACCACGCCATCATTTGGTACTGCAACCCAACCGCTTCCGGTGTTGTATTCTAAGGTACCTAAGTCACCGGCTTCGGTATCGCCAAGATTAAGACCCAGTTCCACCTGCGTTTCCGCTTCAGACGCGTTCGATAAGGTGACTTTGAAGTTCGCAGTCTCACCCTCATTAATGGTGCCAGCATCCGTAATAGTCACACTTGGGCGGTCATCATCCGGATCAGGTCCTGGACCACTGCCGTCATCCACTATCGTCGCCGTCCCCGTATCACTGCCTTGTACTGCGCCAATGCCGGTCACCGTCACACTGAAGTCTTCAGGGCCTTCGTAAACAGCGTCGTCAACAGAAGCAATGCGCACATCAAATTCGGTTTGCCCGGCTGGCACCGTCACCACGCCATCGTTTGGCACTGCAACCCAACCACTTCCCGTGTTGTATTCTAAGGTGCCTAAGTCACCGACTTCGGTATCGCCGAGATTAAGACCCAACTCTACTTGCGTTTCCGCTTCAGAGGCGTTCGATAAGGTGACTTTGAAGTTCGCAGTCTCACCCTCATTAATGGTGCCAGCATCGGTAATAGTCACGCTTGGGCGGTCATCATCGGGATCAGGTCCTGGACCACTGCCGTCGTCCACTATCGTCGCCGTCCCCGTATCACTGCCTTGTACCGCCCCAATGCCAGTTACCGTCACACTGAAATCTTCAGGGCCTTCATAAACGGTGTCATCAATGGAAGCGATACGCACATCAAACTCAGTTTGCCCGGCTGGCACCGTTACCACGCCATCGTTTGGCACTGTGACCCAACCGCTTCCCGTGTTGTATTCTAGGGTGCCCAAATCTCCAACTTCGGTATCGCCAAGATTAAGACCCAGTTCCACCTGCGTTTCCGCTTCAGACGCGTTCGATAAGGTGACTTTGAAGTTCGCAGTCTCACCCTCATTAATGGTGCCAGCATCCGTAATAGTCACACTTGGGCGGTCATCATCCGGATCAGGTCCTGGACCACTGCCGTCATCCACTATCGTCGCCGTCCCCGTATCACTGCCTTGTACTGCGCCAATGCCGGTCACCGTCACACTGAAGTCTTCAGGGCCTTCGTAAACAGCATCATCAATGGAAGCGATACGCACATCAAATTCGGTTTGCCCGGCTGGCACCGTCACCACACCATCATTTGGCACTGCAACCCAGCCATTTCCCGTGTTGTATTCTAAGAGACCTAAGTCACCGGCTTCGGTGTCACCTAAGTTGAGAGTCAGTTCAACCTCAACATCTATAGCTGATGGATTAGATAACGACACTTTAAAGCTAGCCGTTTCACCCTCATTAACTATCCCTGCATCGCTCATCGTTACCGTTGGGCGATCATCATCAGGACTTAAACCTGGTCCACTACCATCATCAACAATGGTTGCCACCCCGGTTGCAGGTGTATTTTGTTCTTCTGTTGTGCCAGAAATCGTAAACGTTTCTGGGCCTTCGAATATAGAGTCATCTATAGAGTCGAGAGAAACCGTAAACCCGCTTTCACCTAATGGGACCGAGACTGTAAAAGTACCGTTATCATCAACCAAGATTTCTTCCGTTGTACCATCAGAAAATGTTATGAGAACACGCTCATTAACGTAGTCACTTCCGCTCTCGTCAGTTGAACCGCCAGTTGCGGTGCCATCAAGTAGCGACAAAGTGACATCAGTATTGTCCTCTGTTGCTTGGTTTAAAGTAATATCGAATACAACCTGATCACCTTCGTTGATAGTCGGACTGGATATTTCCTGAACAATTATCGTTGCAGGAATGGGGATTGCTGTTGGTTCTGGTGGTTGTATTTGGAGAATATCGAGTAGCGTCTCTACCTGAGTACTTGAAAATCCTGTTCCGTCAGTTCCCACTGTCTCAAAATTGGTACTAGCGAGTAATTCAGCACCTGTGCGATCTATAGCTCCCGTATTCTGTGGGCTAGACCCGTTTCCTTCACCTGCAGCAGGTTCAAACTCTTCACCCAGCTCAGTCGGGTCTTCCCCACTCGCAATTGCTTCAATTAACGCAGTGATATCATCAGTTACATTTATTGAACTTCCTTGTGGTGTCACCTGCTCGATAACAAGTTCAGAAGTATCTGATACTTCATCGATTATTAACTCTCCTGGTTGAGGTAGTTGACCCTGACCTAAAGTCCTAATCTCCCCGTCCAACCCGATAACGACAATGTTGCCCGCCAATGAGCTAAAAGTTACACGTTCCATATCTACCTCGCCCCACTTCAAACCAAGTCAAAAGTTTGTCACCCCTACATTTACGTCTATAGTTTAGTCAAAATCATCATATTTTCGTTGTATGTGTAGCTTGTAGGACGTTTGATAACTCTAGGGGCAGAGTTACAAAAAAGCGCAGAGTGACACAGGCCGTGAAACGCTATGATATTAAGAATTCAAGCTTTTCTCCGAGCTAAACTTGCTATGTTGCTAAGCAACATTCGACATATGTGCTAAGGTTTTAAAAGGCGAAATCTTGGATTTTTGAAACAAAAGCTTTGTTTTAACAGTAGGTTGATAAATCCCTTACTCAAGCACTGTTATTTATGATGTTTCGTCTCAGTTATGAGATGAAATAGCAAAAAGCAACACGAATTTTTAGGAGAAATACCGTGAAATGGAACCGACTAAATATTGCTTGCTGCTGTAGTTTAATGGTGTCTATACCCGTTTTCGGTCAAACTTTAGAGCAAGCCGTGGCATTGACGTTAAAAAACAACCCTGACATTAAGAGTGCATTTAATGAATTTACGAGCCGAAAATACGTAAATGACGCATCTTCGGGTGCTTACTTGCCCTCTATTGATCTAGATGCGGGTATTGGGTATGAAGGATTAGACCCTTCTGACGAGGTGGGACGTGGAGATACAGATTACACTCGAAAAGAAGCATCGGTGACACTAACCCAACTTATCTGGGACGGCAGTGCGACTCTTAATGATATCGACCGAACTGCAGCGGATGCTGAATCAGTAAGATTTCAACTTTTGGCCGACGCATCGGATAAAGCACTTGAAGTCACCAAAGTGTATCTAGACGCTGTAAAAGCTTACGAAATACTCAAGCTGTCTGAAAACAACCTGGCTGTTCACAAAGATATCTACGATGACATTAAAAAACGAGTCAACTCGGGTATCGGCTCTACCGCTGACTTAACGCAAGTAGAAGCACGTTTGGCAAAAGCACACGGCAACTTAGCCGCTGCTCAAAATAACCTGTATGACTCTCACACGATGTTCACTCGTTTAGTCGGTCAAACACCGCAAGGGCTAATCTTTCCGAGAGCGGACCAAAACTTTATTCCGTACACAATTGATGAAGCGGTAGGCTTGGCATTTGAACTGCACCCCGTTATTCAAGTCGCACTCGCAGACGTAGACTCGGCTAAGTTTCAATACAAACAGTCTAAAGGTGTTAACTACCCAACCATTTCCATTGAAGCTTCGCAAACATGGCGTGACGACGCTGATGGTTTAAAAGGTCGCAGTGATGAGACACTTGCCATGCTGCGCCTACGCTACAACCTATTCAATGGCGGCAGTGATGCAGCGAACTCAGAAAACTTCGCCTACCAGCTAAATAAAGCAAAAGACTTGCGTGAAGGTGCCTATCGCAATGTTGAAGAAGGGTTAAGACTTTCTTGGAGTGCGCTTGATTTAACATTACAACAAAAAGAGTTTCTATCAGATCATGTAGACTCTGCGTCTGAGACCGTAATTGCTTACGAGAAGCAATATCGCATCGGTAAACGGACACTCCTTGATCTATTGAACACTGAAAACGAGCTCTTTGAGGCGCGTAAAGACTACTTAGATTCTAAATACGCAGAGCAGTACGCCAAATATCGAGTGATGAACGCAACAGGTCAACTGTTGAGTGCATTAAGGGTCGAAATGCCTAAAGAATGGCTAGAAGAAGTGGAGTATTAATTATGAAACACATAACTCTTATTGCACTCTCATTGATGATTTCGGCATGCAGTTCATCCGATAAAGGCGATGAGTATGATTACATCGATACGCCAATTGCCGATCAGTGGGCTGATCATATAGATGATGACTCAGACGGTGTTATTAACGAGCGCGATTTGTGTCCGGGTACTCCTTTAGGAGCCGAGATAGATAACGATGGCTGCGGTTCGTATGTCGACTCCTCACAAGAAATGCAAATTCGAGTCCTATTTGCGAACGATTCCGATGTTATCAACCCTATCTTTACGCAACAAATTCGTGAGTTGTCCGATTTCTTGAAAGAGTACCCAAATACGTCTATCGAGATTCAGGGCTATGCTAGTCGCACTGGTACTGCAGAACACAATCTCGACTTATCCAAGCGCCGGGCTGAGAACGTTAGAAAAGAACTCATGACGAATGGTATTAGTGGGGATAGAGTTACCATTGTGGGCTATGGAGACACAGTGCTTGCAACACAAGGAACCGACCAAGTGAGTCACGCGCTAAACCGTCGAGTAACCGCAACAGTGATTGGTCACAAGGGTGAAGTTAAGAAAGAATGGACCGTTTTCACTACACTTCCAAAAAGCTAACACAACCATAAACAGAACGTAAAAATAAAAGGTCTAGCAAATTGCTAGACCTTTTTTGATTTTCAATTTTACCTAAATGGTAACGCCACTACATATCTTTGTATTGCGCCTCTAAACTTGCAATCAAGCTTTGAGTCACATCATCAACACTTGCACCGTCAAAATGGATGTCTAATGTCGAGCTACCTTTTGTAATACTCAGGTTTGCCTCAGAGCTGCCATCTGGTGCCACTTCTACGTGATACTCTCCGACATCACCGGTATGATCACCTGATTGAAGATCATTAAGAAGCTCTCCAATTTCATCTTTAGATAAGTCATCAAAGAGATCAGAGAAGTCTAGAGTGTCTTCATCTTTATTGAAGTCAGTGACAGTGTCGCGTTCATTGGACACATCAACCCATTTAAAGATGTCTTCACCGTCCCCCCCTGTCAAAATATCATTGCCGAAACCACCAATTAAAATATCATTATCTGCACCACCGAACAGCTTGTCGTCACCGCCTTGTCCAAACAAAATATCATCTCCTGAACCACCAGAGATGGTATCTGCCTGGTCATAATAACGAGACTGTTCAAATTCTGCTTGGTTTTCAGTAATGTAGTGATGAACTTCTTCTTTGGTAACCAACGAAACATCCTTACCTAGTTGAGAAGCTACGTAGTTTTGCAGCGCGGAAACTCCTTGCTCACCATCGACGTCGAAACGCATGGCATCACCAAAAATAATGTCATTTCCATCAAGGCTGTTAATCTCATCTTTGCCTTGCATCAATGAAACTTCCTTACCAAGGATCACTGCTGCTAGTTGGTTTACATCTATGTTAGCTCTTACTACACCATCAGAGTCGAAGTTTTCTAACGAATCTTCATCTAAGTAGCGACCAAGACCTATCGAACGAACCTCACTAAATTCAGCCAATGCTTGATATGCGTTATTCGCTTGAGATAGAACATTATTTCCATAATCATCATAGACATATGAGTTAAGCATTCTCCCCACCTGTTCACCAGTAGAGAGCGAATACACCGCCCCGCGAAAATCTATGATTGTTTTATTGTTGTATGTGACTGTATCACCAAACCTGTAATCACTTGGCAAGACATCCGCTAGCGTCACTAACTTTTGTTCTGACACGCCAAGTACGACACCCTCCCAACCACTAAACCAACTCGTATTGTTATCCGTAGCTTGGTTTGGTTGACCATCAGATATGAAATAACTTAGGTTTGTTGCGCCACTATCGGCATTAGCAAACCAGTCTAGTGCAGATTGGAACCCGGCTTCATAATTTGTATTACCATCACCGATTTGTAAAATTGCATCCAATGTAGACTCTATTTGCGATGTTGCGTTGTCAGCACTCAAATCTAATTCAAGTACCTGAGAGCTCCCAGTAGCAAATGTGGTCAATAAAACGTTCACTTTGCCCGAATGAGGGCCACTAGCACTTTCGGTAAGAGTATTCAGCACTGTTTTTAGCTCACCTAGCGCTAGACCAACGTCGTAACCCATGCTGCCTGATGTATCGAGCATAAAAGCAATGTTGTAGTCCTGCCCCTCGACAATCTGTAATCCTTGAACATCGCCAACAATCACATCATTGCTATCAGATCCAGCTATCTTGTTATCACCATGCGTACCGGAAACAAAATCATAATCTCGAACTGAAACAGAAGCCGTGTCCGTTCCCATTTGAGTATTGTTATTAACTTCAACACTTCCTGCCGTCGCTGTTACATCAAAATCTAACGAACCATTGTAATCGGCTGGTACAGTAATCGTACCGCTTAGTTGATGACTGGTTTGATTTGGTTCACTTGAAAGGTCAACCGTGTAAGAACCATCGCTGTTTTCAGTAACCGTTTTGCCATTCACCTCTAATGTTAGCCCTGAAGGAATTCCCGTTAAGGTGACGCTATCGTTAATGAATGACTCACTGCCATCCACATCGATAAGATCAAGGTTCAGGTCAAAAGAGACTTGCTGCTCTGTAAGTACAACATACTCTCCTGTGTTGTTATTTAGCTTGATAATGGCATCTTGGAAGATAAGTTGTTCAATTTCATAAAGGTGGTCACCCGACTCTTTATGAGTGCTCGAAACAACATCTTTTGTATCAATAAATCGGCTATCTTCGACAATCCAATACGGGACCTCTGAGTGGTCAGATGCAGGGTAATAGTTGAAGTTGTAATCAGACAACTTGCCAGAGTAAACAACTGTGTCCGTCTCCGCTTGATCATCTAATGAACCAATACCGCCATAGGTAGAATCATTACCTCCTCCAGTCACAAAGATATCACTGCCTTGAGCATCAACGTTCGCACCTGCTTGTTGATCTCCGACAAAGCTCAGTGGCGATTCAGTGTCACCGCTTAGCATTAAGTCATTACCAACATGTCCGTTATTAAACGTTTGTGTCACCACATGTTCAAAGTCAAGCCCTGGTAAATTACTTGCCTCAAGCAGATCTTTAAGTTCTTCGTCTGTAGACCAGCTTCCGCCTAGTGTCACAGGTACAGACGTTACTGGACCGAAAGTAAGGTCAATCTTAATTGGGTCCGCGACAGGCTCTATGTCGATACTCAACGTACCTGAAGCAGAAGAATTGCCATCACTAACCGTGAAATGAATCTGCTCGTAAGTATCCAAGCCGTTCCCAACACCATCTTTATCGAAAACATCTGCACCAGATTCATGTTCAGCAGGAACGTAGCGAACAAGACCATTTTCGATATCAGAAGCGAGCACACTGCCAGAAACCTCTTCCCAACCATCAGAACCTTTCACTTGCAGTGAGCCATTTAGAGCAGAAGTGTCAAACTCAACACTTATACTACTATCAACGATGCCTAAATGTTCTAGTGTTATAACAATAGCTTCGTCTTCTAATCCGGAAATTTCGTTGCTTTGAACTGCTGGCGGAACATCATTATCATCAATATAGCCAACGCCAGATACATCTCCGACTTTAATCACAAGACTCTCTGTTGATTCAACCAACTGATCATCAATACTTGGAATGGTAATCTCAAACCCATTCACTCCGGCTGGAACAATAAGGTATCCGCCCAAATACTTCACGCCATTAGTAAAAGTTGCGTTCGACAAATCAATGTCTTGAGAGCTCATACTAGAACCCTCTGCAGAGAAATCCACTTGATACTTAACGGTCTGATCTGTTGCGTTATTTAGAGCAACAGAAAACGTGACATCGTCACCCTCAACAACAGTAACACCTGCAATGCTCTCCACCACAGGTCCATTTTCCGCAACATTACCATCTAGTATTTCGTTAACGATATTGACCGTAGATGGATCACTAACACCACTTTCAGAATCGACTGCCACATATCCAAAGCTATCTCCGGCAGGAATACCTTCTACATAACGTAACTCCCAGTTCCCTTCATTTTTCGTAGAAAAATCTAACTGAGTAATGACCGAACCTTCAGGAAGAGCTAGATCTTGCCCAAAACCAACGCTTGTTTCTTGGAATAGCATGAAGTTGCCTTCAGGCTTCAAGAACTCGAACGTTTGAGTCTGTTCGATATTATTTGAATCTAAATACGTAACCGTAATAAGCGCAGCGTTGTCATCACCGTAATCAAACAATCCACCTAATCCATCTAAGCCAAGGTTTACGCTGCCCACAGGGTTACTAGACAAATCGATCGTAATTGTCTCGCCTTTCTCAATACCCTGCCCATCATTGTCAGCAATACCGTTTCCGATATGTGACACTTGGCGGTTGTATTGAGCAAGTTCACCACTATCAGAAGATATAGTGATGGAGGAACCATTAACTAAATGCTCAGTACGGGAGTGTGATGGACCTCCGTCCTCACTTAGCCCCCAATTATTGAAATCTGTTGTAGACTCGGAACTATTTGGTGTATCTGGGCGATCCTTGATACCTAATAAGAAACCCACATTATCAGCTTCATAGTAAAGGCTATCTTTTTCATAAAGAGTGTCACTGACTTCTTTTATTTCATGCAGTTCACCGTTGTTATCTCTGAAGAACAATGTTCCTGAGGCCGGTAGTTCAGTAATCCGCACATGCAAATCGTTGCCATTTAAGTCATCTTCAATATCCGCTATATGATCCTGAGAGTCACCATCACCTAAAGGTTTCGTATCAGTATCAAATACAACTTGCGTCAAAGGCTTGTCAGTAACATGCGTAAAGTCCTCACTGTCAGGCCTGTCATTTACTGGTGTGACATCGACGTTCACCGTGGTGGACTCCGATACCCCACCGGAGGTGACGATGTAGGTAAAGCTGTCTGTACCGTGGTAGTTGTCGTTTGGCGTGTAGGTCACGCTGCCGTCCGGGTTGACCGAGACCGTGCCGTTGGCTGGACCGTTGTTGGTATCCAGCGACACCACTTTATCGTCGCCTTCGAACGTGTCGTTACCTAAGACCTTGATGATGGTCGGCGTGTCTTCCACTACCGTCGCTTTATCTGCCACGATGTCCGCCACAGGGGCTACCGTGAAGTTCACCGTTTGGCTAACGCTTTCACCGCTTGGGTCGGTAGCCGTAAAGGTCAACGCTTCTGAGCCGTTCCAGTCTGCCGTTGGGCTAATGGTCGCGATGCCATTTTCAATCGACACCAACACGTTGCTGTTGCCAGAGACGCTAAACGTTAACTCGCCATCCACGTTATCCACATCGCTGAAAGCGGTATTTAGATCGATGCTGTATGGCGTAAAGTCTTCCGCCAAGGCTTGGTCTGCAATGCTGCTTTCAACCACAGGCGTGTCGTTCACCGCATTCACGGTGACGTTGACCGTCGCTTGGTCAGTCAGCGCACCATCGGTGACGGTGTAAGTGATTTCAGCATCGCCATGGAAGTTCTCAGCCGGTGTGAACACCAACTTGCCGTCAACAATTTCAACCTTACCTTGTGCTTCAGGTACAGACGCTGATTGGATAGACAGCGTATCGCCATCAATATCGGTGTCGTTTGGCAGCACATCAACCGTTACTGGCGTGTCTTCGTCAGTAATCGCCGTGTCATTGGTCGCCACTGGCGCATCGTTCACTGGTGTGACATCGACGTTCACCGTGGTGGACTCCGATACCCCACCGGAGGTGACGATGTAGGTGAAGCTGTCTGTGCCGTGGTAGTTGTCGTTTGGCGTGTAGGTTACGCTGCCGTCCAGGTTGACCGAGACCGTGCCGTTCGCTGGACCGTTATTGGTATCCAGCGACACCACTTTGTCGTCGCCTTCAAACGTGTCGTTACCTAAAACCTTGATGATGGTTGGCGTGTCTTCCACGACCGTCGCTTTGTCTGCCACGATGTCCGCCACTGGCGCAACCGTAAAGTTCACCGTTTGGCTAACGCTTTCGCCGCTTGGATCGGTAGCCGTAAAGGTCAGCGCTTCAGAGCCGTTCCAGTCCGCAGTTGGGCTAATGGTCGCAATGCCATTTTCAATCGAAGCCAACACGTTGTTGTTGCCGGACACTGAGAAGTTCAGTGCCGAGTCGCTGTCTTTAAATGCGTCGTTTAAATCAATCGTGTAGATCGTAAAATCTTCTGCTAACACTTGATCTGAAATGACATTATCGACTGTTGGTGCATCGTTAACGCGATTCACAATCAAACTATCACTGTCGCTAACCGTTGGATTAACACCATCCGATACTGATGCGCTGATCGTTAGGTCTTTAAGGTTGAGTTCGTCGTTGTTAACCGCGTCAACACCCGCTTGAGTCAGTTTGACTTCATCGCCAACTAACGCAAAGTAGCCGTTTGAGTTGTTTTCTAAAGAAACGGTTAATTGCTCTTCTGGCGTATCGGTATCAGCGACTTCCAACGTTGCCACTACCGTATCGGTACTCACTGCGTCTTCAGTGATACTTTCTACAGCATCGACCTTGATCGTTGGCGCATCGTTCACTGGATTAACGGTAACGGCTACTTTCGCTTGGTCAGTCAGCGAACCATCGGTGATGGTGTAAGTGACTTCGGCATCACCATTGAAGTTCTCGGCCGGTGTGAAGACCAGTTTGCCGTCAACAATCTCGACTGTCCCTTGGTCACTCGGCACAGACGCTGATTGGATAGACAGCGTATCGCCATCAATATCGGTGTCGTTTGGTAGGACATCAATTGTCACTGGCGTGTCTTCGTCAGTAACAGCGGTATCATCGTTTGCCACTGGCGCATCATTCACTGGCGTCACATCGACGTTCACTGTAGTGGACTCCGATACCCCACCTGAGGTAACGATGTACGTGAAGCTGTCTGCCCCGTGGTAGTTGTCGTTTGGCGTGTAGGTCACGCTGCCATCCGGGTTGACCGAGACCGTGCCGTTGGCTGGGCCGTTATTGCTATCCAGCGACACCACTTTGTCGTCGCCTTCAAACGTGTCGTTACCTAAGACCTTGATGATGGTTGGCGTGTCTTCCACAACCGTCGCGTTGTCTGCCACGATGTCCGCCACAGGCGCAACTGTGAAGTTCACCGTTTGGCTAACGCTTTCACCGCTTGGATCGGTGGCCGTAAAGGTTAACGCTTCTGAGCCGTTCCAGTCTGCGGTTGGAGTGAACGTAGCAATACCGTTGACGATCGCCACTTGAATGTTGCTATTACCAGAGACGCTAAACGTTAACTCGCCATCCACATTATCCACATCACTGAAAGCGGTGTTTAGATCGATGCTGTATGGTGTGAAATCTTCCGCCAAGGTTTGGTCTGCAATGCTACTTTCAACCACAGGCGTGTCGTTCACCGCATTTACGGTGACGTTGACCGTCGCTTGGTCGGTCAGTGCACCATCGGTCACGGTGTAAGTGATTTCGGCGTCACCATTGAAGTTCTCAGCCGGTGTGAAGACCAATTTGCCGTCAACAATCTCGACTGTGCCTTGCGCTTCAGGTACAGACGCTGATTCAATCGACAGCTTATCGCCATCAATATCAGTGTCGTTTGGTAGGACATCAATCGTGACAGCGGTATCTTCTTGTGTTGTTGCCGTGTCATCGTTTGCCACTGGCGCATCATTGACTGGTGTGACATCGACGTTCACCGTGGTGGACTCCGATACTCCGCCCGATGTAACGATATAAGTGAAGCTGTCTGTCCCGTGGTAGTTGTCGTTTGGTGTATAAGTGACGCTGCCGTCCGGGTTGACCGAGACCGTGCCGTTGGCTGGACCGTTATTGGTATCGAGCGACACCACTTTGTCGTTGCCTTCGAACGTGTCGTTACCTAAAGCCTTAATGATAGTTGCCGTGTCTTCCACAACCGTCGCTTTGTCTGCCACGATGTCCGCCACAGGCGCAACCGTAAAGTTCACCGTTTGGCTAACGCTTTCGCCGCTTGGATCGGTGGCCGTAAACGTCAACGCTTCTGAGCCGTTCCAGTCTGCGGTTGGAGTGAACGTAGCAATACCGTTGACGATCGCCACTTGAATGTTGCTGTTGCCAGAAACGCTGAAGCTCAGATCGCCATCCACGTTATCCACGTCGCTGAACGCGGTATTTAGATCGATGCTGTATGGCGTAAAGTCTTCTGCCAAGGCTTGGTCTGCGATGCTACTTTCAACCACAGGCGTGTCGTTCACCGCATTCACGGTGACGTTGACCGTCGCTTGGTCAGTCAGTGCACCATCAGTAATCGTGTAAGTGATTTCAGCGTCACCATGGAAGTTCTCAGCCGGTGTGAAGACCAGTTTTCCATCAATAATTTCGACTTTACCTTGGTCACTCGGCACAGACGCCGAATCAATGCTTAACGTATCGCCATCAATGTCGGTGTCGTTTGGTAGGACATCAATCGTCACTGGCGTATCTTCGTCAGTAACGGCGGTATCATCGTTTGCCACTGGCGCATCATTCACTGGCGTCACATCGACGTTCACTGTAGTGGACTCCGATACCCCACCTGAGGTAACGATGTACGTGAAGCTGTCTGCCCCGTGGTAGTTGTCGTTTGGCGTGTAGGTCACGCTGCCATCCGGGTTGACCGAGACCGTGCCGTTGGCTGGGCCGTTATTGCTATCCAGCGACACCACTTTGTCGTCGCCTTCGAACGTGTCGTTACCTAAAACCTTAATGATAGTTGCCGTGTCTTCCACAACCGTCGCTTTATCTGCCACGATATCCGCCACTGGCGCAACCGTAAAGTTCACCGTTTGGCTAACGCTTTCGCCGCTTGGATCGGTGGCAGTAAACGTCAACGCTTCTGAGCCGTTCCAGTCTGCCGTTGGGCTAATGGTCGCGATGCCATTTTCAATCGACACCAACACGTTGTTGTTGCCAGAAACGCTGAAGCTCAGCTCGCCATCCACGTTATCCACATCGCTGAAGGCCGTATTCAGATCGATGCTGTATGGCGTAAAGTCTTCCGCCAAGGTTTGGTCTGCAATGCTGCTCTCAACCACTGGCGTGTCGTTTACGGCATTTACGGTGACATTGACCGTCGCTTGGTCAGTCAGTGCACCATCGGTCACGGTGTAAGTGATTTCAGCATCGCCATGGAAGTTCTCAGCCGGTGTGAAGACCAGTTTTCCATCAATAATTTCGACTTTACCTTGGTCACTCGGCACAGACGCCGAATCAATGCTTAACGTATCGCCATCAATGTCGGTGTCGTTTGGCAGAACATCAATTGTCACTGGCGTGTCTTCGTCAGTAACAGCTGTATCATCTTTTGCCACTGGCGCATCGTTGACTGGTGTGACATCGACGTTCACCGTGGTGGACTCTGATACCCCACCCGACGTAACGATGTAGGTGAAGCTGTCAGCCCCATGGTAGTTGTCATTCGGCGTGTAAGTGACGCTGCCATCCGGGTTGACCGAGACCGTGCCGTTCGCTGGACCGTTATTGGTATCCAGCGACACCACTTTGTCGTCGCCTTCGAACGTGTCGTTACCTAAAACCTTAATGATAGTTGCCGTGTCTTCCACAACCGTCGCGTTGTCTGCCACGATGTCCGCCACTGGCGCAACTGTGAAGTTCACCGTTTGGCTAACGCTTTCGCCGCTTGGATCGGTGGCGGTAAACGTCAGCGTTTCTGAGCCGTTCCAGTCTGCGGTTGGAGTGAACGTAGCAATGCCATTGACGATAGCCACTTGAATGTTGCTGTTGCCAGAAACGCTAAACGTTAACTCACTATCCACGTTATCCACATCGCTGAAAGCGGTATTCAGATCGATGCTGTATGGCGTAAAGTCTTCTGCCAAGGTTTGGTCTGCAATGCTACTTTCAACCACAGGTGTGTCGTTCACCGCATTCACGGTGACGTTGACCGTCGCTTGGTCAGTCAGTGAACCATCGGTAACGGTGTAAGTGATTTCAGCATCGCCATTGAAGTTCTCAGCTGGTGTGAACACCAATTTGCCATCAACAATTTCGACTTTACCTTGTGCTTCAGGTACAGACGCTGATTCAATCGACAGCGTATCACCATCAATATCAGTATCGTTTGGCAGAACATCAATCGTCACTGGCGTGTCTTCGTCAGTAACGGCATTGTCATTGGTCGCCACTGGCGCGTCGTTCACTGGTGTGACATCGACGTTCACCGTGGTGGACTCACTGACCCCACCCGACGTGACGATGTACGTGAAGCTGTCTGTACCATGGTAGTTATCGTTCGGCGTGTAGGTCACGCTGCCGTCCGAGTTGACTGAGACCGTGCCGTTAGCTGGACCGTTATTGCTATCCAGCGACACCACTTTATCGTCGCCTTCAAACGTGTCGTTACCTAAAACCTTGATGATGGTCGGCGTGTCTTCCACAACCGTCGCGTTGTCTGCCACGATGTCTGCCACAGGCGCTACTGTGAAGTTCACCGTTTGGCTAACGCTTTCGCCGCTTGGATCGGTGGCCGTAAACGTTAGGGTTTCTGAGCCGTTCCAGTCTGCCGTTGGGCTAATGGTCGCAATGCCATTTTCTATTGAGACATTGACATTACTGTTGCCAGAAACGCTAAACGTTAACTCGCCATCCACGTTATCCACATCACTGAAGGCCGTATTCAGATCGATGCTGTATGGCGTAAAGTCTTCTGCCAAGGTTTGGTCTGCAATGCTGCTTTCAACCACAGGTGTGTCGTTCACCGCATTCACGGTGACGTTAACCGTCGCTTGGTCGGTCAGTGCACCATCGGTCACGGTGTAAGTGATTTCGGCGTCGCCATGGAAGTTCTCAGCCGGTGTGAACACCAGTTTTCCATCAATAATTTCGACTTTACCTTGTGCTTCAGGTACAGACGCCGATTGGATAGACAGCGTATCGCCATCAATATCGGTGTCGTTTGGCAGAACATCAATCGTCACTGGCGTGTCTTCGTCAGTAACAGCGGTATCATCTTTTGCCACTGGCGCGTCATTCACTGGCGTGACATCGACGTTCACCGTGGTAGATTCCGATACCCCACCCGACGTAACGATGTAGGTGAAGCTGTCTGCCCCGTGGTAGTTGTCGTTTGGCGTGTAGGTCACGCTGCCATCCGGGTTGACCGAGACCGTGCCGTTGGCTGGGCCGTTATTGCTATCCAGCGACACCAATTTGTCGTCGCCTTCGAACGTGTCGTTACCTAAAACCTTGATGATGGTTGGTGTGTCTTCCACAACCGTCGCGTTGTCTGCCACGATGTCTGCCACAGGCGCCACTGTGAAGTTCACCGTTTGGCTTACGCTTTCGCCGCTTGGATCGGTAGCCGTAAACGTTAACGCTTCTGAGCCGTTCCAGTCTGCGGTTGGAGTGAACGTAGCAAT